>JANTHJ010000004.1 GCA_024762475.1 Chromatiales bacterium
AAAGGCAAGGTACACGAGGTGGATGCCAAGGGTGCGGTCATCGACCTGGAAGAGGGCGTGGAAGGCTACCTGCGTGCCTCGGATCTGTCCCGTGATCGAGTCGAGGATGCACGTTCGGTGCTCAAGGAGGGCGACGAGGTCGAGGCCAAGTTCATGGGTGTCGATCGCAAGAACCGCACCATCAGTCTTTCGGTCAAGGCCAAGGACTACGATGAAGAGAAGGCGGCCATCTCGGCCTACAACACCGACGCCAGTTCCGCAGGTATGACCTCCATGGCCGACCTGCTCAAGGAACAACTCGAAGGCGACAAGTAAAACCTTTAACGGAAGCCCGTTCAGGGGTGGCGGTCGCCACCCCTGGCCAGGCGAAGGATGGATACGCGCCGTGACCAAGTCAGAATTGATCGAAGTCATCGCCAGGGAGCAGAGCCACCTGGCCTACCGGGATGTCGAACTCGCCGTCAAGTGCATGATCGAGCAGATGAGCCAGGCACTGGCCAGTGGCAATCGCATCGAGATTCGCGGATTTGGCAGCTTCTCTTTGCATTACCGGCCACCGCGTGTCGGACGGAATCCCAAGACCGGTGAGACCGTGCACCTGGGTGCCAAGTATGTTCCGCACTTCAAGCCCGGCAAGGAACTGCGCGAGCGGGTGAACCGGAGCTATCAGCCGGTAGACCCTGAGTCTGCGCAGGCCTGAATCCCGATACCTCCGAATGAATCTGTCATAGCCGGCGTCAGCCGGCTTTTTTGTCGCTGCAGTTTATGCTGGATTGGGACCTGTCGACTGCATGTAGGTCGGACTTCAGTCCGACATGTCGGGCTAAAATGGCGTAGCCTGGATGAAGCCACAGCGGAATCCAGGTTGCCCCGCGTTTGCCTTCCGGGATTCCGGCCTGCGGCCTCCGTCCGGGCTACGGTCTGCCGAGACCGAAAGCCGCTACCCCTTGGGTGGTAGCCGCTTCCGCGGTGCATCCTCGAAGCGCCAGGTGCCGCCTATGTCGCGGTTCTCCCGATTGGCCACGGTGCCGCCCTGTTGGCGGCGTCCCTGTTGCGGATGCCCATCGCTGCTTCGTTGGCGTGCCTTGACCAACTCTTCGTGCAGATCACGGGAATAGGGCAGTTCATAGAGACGGCTGCGTTCCGATCCAGGCGGGAGTGCCCACAGTTCGATACGGCCGGGGTTTCCGCTGGCCTTGTCCGGTTGTTCGATCCGTTCGCCCAGCAGCACGAAGCCGTCGGGAGGGGGTGCGGGGACCGGCCACCCCGGCAGTGTCTCGAGTCCCAGATAATGTCCGATGTAGAACAGGGGCAGGGCCAATAGGAGGGCGACCCTGGCCGGCTGCGAGAGTGGGCAGCGCAGCAGGAGCAGGGTCAGCAATACCAGCGGCAGCAGGTAGGCGACGACGAGGATCATAACGGCGGCACCGGGTCGGCGGGCATGTCCTCCAGGGCATAGGGCGTGAGCACCACCGGGAGGTCGGTGATGTCGTGCAGGCGACCGTCGGTGTCGAGCTGGAAACGGGCGACAGTCACCTCCTGGTCCTGTTCCAGCATGGGGACCTTCTTGACGAACACGGTCTGCAGCGTGGGATTGACCCGCTCGATCTTGACCAGGGTATCGAAGGACCGGGTGTGGCTGGCGGTGTAGTAGTAGACGTTGACCACGTACTCCCCCTGGACGATGCCGCGGATGGTGACGACCTCCTGGTTGATCGGGTAGGTCACCTCCCGTCCGTCCACCAGGATGGTGTCGTTGATCTCACCCCGGTCGTCGCGGTCGAGGTGCAGCCAGCCCGCATCCTTGCGCAGATAGGAGACCACATTGCCCAGCGGGTCACGTACCCAGAGATCGACGTCATCGGGCAGGTCGTCCGGCCAGGTAATGGAAATGATGTACTCGGCCTTCAAATCGACGCGCCCCTTGCGCGCCTGGGGATTGATGAACATGAGCGCAATCAGGAACAGAAACGTGAAGCCGAGCAGGGCATTGAACAGCAGGTCGGTAAAGGGGTCGGCCCGCGACTGACCGCGAAAGCGCGATACGCGACGCGGCATGCGTCAGGCGGCCTCGTCCGACGCGCGCATCAACCGCGCCAGCTGCCCGGTGACATGCACCTCCGACAGCTCGATGATATCGGCCAGGAGTCGGTCGGCTCCCTGGTCCAGCAGTTGGTGCTGGAAGCTCAACAGGATGCCGCAACCCAGGCCGGTCAGGGTGGTGTAGAGGGCGATCCGCATGCCGCCGCTCATGCTGCCCAAAAGTTGTTGCAGGGCCTTCAGGTCCACGCTCTGGACGCTGGTGATCGAGCCGAGCATGAGAATGAAGCCTATGACCGTTCCCAGTAACCCGAGCCGCACCAGCAGGTCGGCGATGAACCATCCGCTCTCATGGCCCCGTCGCAGCCGTTGGTCCAGCCGCTCGAGCAACAAATCCTGGCCTCGAAGGTCCTTGTGTATGGCCGCCTTTTCCGCGAGAAAGGCCAGGTGCTCGTGGGCGATAGAGGTCTCCGCCGGTTGTCCAGCGACGAGCATCTCGTCGGCCTGGCCCGAAAACAGCGGTTCGGGTCGGCGTGCCAGGGTCTGCAGTTCCCTGACCGCGGCCGCCTCCCGACCCAGCCGATATCCCTGGTGGCCGGCGCGCAGGCTGCTGAAAAGGAAGAGGGCGAGTATTCCCAGCGAGAGGTGGCTTTGGTCGTGGATCAGCAGCGCTTCGAACAGCCCCTGCCGGTAGAGAAGAAAGGCGCCAAAAAGGATCAGGCCGATAAAGATCAGCCAGCGGTTGAACGTCTGGTAAGCGGCGTGTGCGGAGGTCATGTGCCCTGCCTGACGGTGTGCTGCTTGTCAGTATATATAAGGGCGAGGGAGATATGCGGGCGCAGGTAGAAGTGGGCATCCCTGCCTTGGGGAAGCTCTGATTGATTCGTAACACGGCATCTCGCGGTGCCAAATCGCCCATTTCTTCGTTGCGAATCTTCGCAATAGCGGGCTATTACGTGCGATCCGCGCCTTGAACTGGGCGATTATTCACCGCAATCTGCTCGCGCCAGAATCAATCAGAGCTTCCCTGGGGGGTTCCTTCAATGGAAACAGGTCAGTTGCTCAGGCCGAGTGCCAGCAGATAGGTGCCCATGACGAGGGCGAATACGAGCAATTCGGTGAACGAGCCGCGCAGACGCCGAGAGCCCCTGGCATCGAAGCGCATGAGGTTGGGTACCAGGTCGCGCACCTGGTCGTGCATGACATATGAACTCGAATATCGCATCGCACTCTCCTTACGGGTTCTCTTTAAGTTCTCCAAATACTAGCGCAAAAAGAGAACAAAGCAAGAACTTTTTCATGGACACAGGGTCGAAGGAACATGAAGGCCGAGATGAGGCGCGTGCGTTGTACGGCAGTGGCGTAGCCTGAATGGGGGCCGCAGGCCGTAATCCGGGACAGCCGCATTGACCAGTGGAGGGGCAGCCTTTAGAATAGCGGCGCTGTCACTCCCGGAAAGGGGGTTGGTGAGAGGGATTCCGTTCCCATCGAGGGCGGAAGCGTAGCTCGAAGCCCCGGGATCGGGGTTTTTTTGTATTCCGAGTGCAGGGCCTAAGGGCCAAGCACGTTTTCAGGAAATGGGCCGCAGGCCCATTTTTTGTTTTTTGGGTGTGATGAACAAGGTTCCGACGTCATTGCAGGCCCTGGTGGAGGGGACGGTCGATTCGCTGGGCTATGAGCCCTGGGGCATCGAGTTGCTGCCGCGCCCGACCGGGGGGCAACTGCTTCGGGTCTATATAGAGAAGCCCGAGGGCATCGGGGTGGACGACTGCGAGCGCGTGAGCCGTCAGCTGGGTGCGGTACTCGATGTCGAAGATCCGATTCCGGGGGAGTATGCGCTGGAGGTGTCCTCGCCCGGCATGGACCGGCCGCTCTATCGGCCCGATCAGTTCGCCCGCTTTCTCGATGAGACGGTACGGGTGAGGCTTTCCTCGGCGGTGCCGGGGCGCAGGAACTATCGGGGGCGCCTGGTGGCGGCGGACGAGAACAAAATAGCGTTGCTGGTGGACGGTGAGACCGTCGAGCTGGCCATTGATGATATCGAAACGGCACGCGTGGTGCCGCAGTTCAAGAGTTGAAGGTAAGGCGATGAACAAAGAGATCCTGCTCGTGGTGGATGCCGTCTCCAATGAAAAGGGGGTGGACAAGGAGATCATATTCGAGGCCATTGAGGCGGCTCTGGCGTCGGCAACGCGCAAGAAGCATGGCGGTGATATCGAGGTCAGGGTCAGCATCGACCGGGAGACCGGTGATTACGAGACCTTCCGTCGTTGGTTGGTGGTGGATGATTCTGAGACGCCGGTGCTCGAGAATCCCATGGCGGAGATCACGCTGTCGGCGGCCCGCGAGAGCAATCCCGAGATCCAGCCGGGCGACTATATCGAAGAACAGATCGAGTCCATCGAGTTCGGCCGCATCGCGGCACAGACGGCGAAGCAGGTGATCGTGCAGAAAGTGCGCGAGGCCGAGCGGGCCAAGGTCATCGATGCCTACCAGGACAAGGTGGGAACGCTGATCGGCGGCACCGTGAAGCGGGCCGACAAGGGCACCATCGTCCTGGATCTGGGCGAGAATGCAGAGGCGCTGATCCCGCGCAGCGAGGTGATTCCGAAGGAGATGGTTCGGGTTGGCGATCGCCTGCGGGCCTATCTCTACGATGTGCGCACCGAGATGCGTGGGCCGCAGCTGCTGGCCTCGCGCACCGCACCGGAGCTGCTGATCGAGCTGTTCAAGCTCGAGGTGCCGGAGATCAATGAGGGTGCCATCGAGATCATGGGCGCCGCGCGTGACCCGGGCCTGCGCGCCAAGATCGCGGTGCGTGCGCTCGACCCGCGGGTGGATCCGGTCGGTGCCTGCGTGGGCATGCGCGGTTCGCGGGTGCAGGCGGTGTCGAACGAGCTGGGCGGCGAGCGGGTGGATATTATCGTGTGGAACGAGAATCCGGCCCAGTTCGTAATCAACGCCATGTCGCCGGCAGACGTCGTGTCCATCGTCGTCGACGAGGACAAGCACAGCATGGACATCGCGGTGAAGGACGAGAATCTGTCCCAGGCGATCGGGCGCGGCGGACAGAATGTGCGCCTCGCCAGCCAGTTGACCGGCTGGGAGCTCAACGTGATGAGCGAGGAACAGGCCCAGGAGAAGAGCGAGGCCGAGGCCCAGGAATACATCCAGCGCTTCATGGAGGAGCTGGACGTGGACGAAGAGGTGGCGGCTATCCTGGTGCAGGAGGGCTTCACCTCGGTCGAAGAGATCGCCTACGTGGATGAGGCCGAGCTGCTCGCGATAGAGGAGTTCGACGAGGCGATCGTCGAGGAGCTGCGCAATCGTGCCAACGATGCGCTGCTCACGCGGGCGATCGCGCAGGAAGAGGTGCTGAGCGATACGCCGCCCGCGGAGGATCTGTTGGACATGGAAGGCATGGACGAGGCGCTGGCGCACAAGCTGGCGGCTCGGGGCATCGCCACCATGGAAGATCTGGCGGAATGCTCGGTGGACGAGCTGATGGAGATCGAAGGCATGGACGAGAAGCGCGCGGGTGAGTTGATCATGACCGCGCGGGCCCCGTGGTTTGCTGAAGAAGACGAGCAATGAGGAGTAGGCATGAGTGAAGTAACCGTAAATCAACTGGCCTCGGACGTAGGCATCCCGGTTGATCGCCTGCTCAAGCAGTTGAACGACGCCGGGGTCACCAAGCAGTCGCCAGAGGACATGATCACCGAGCAGGAGAAGGTCACGCTGCTCAACCATCTGCGGCGCAGTCACGGCAAGGCCGAGAAGAAGCCGGCGGAAGGTGCCAAGAAGGTGGCCCTGAAACGCCGTACCACCACCGAGCTCAAGGTGCCGGCGAGCGGGGGGCGAGCGACCCGGGCCACGCGCGCGGCGCCCAAGACCGTGGCGGTCGAGGTGCGACGCAAGCGGGTGCTCAAGAAAGCGCCTGAGCAGTCAGAGAGCGAACGCGAGCGTGCACTGCGCGAGGCCCAGGAGGCAGAGCGCGCCCTCGAGGAGCAGCGCCTTGCGCGCGAAGAGGTGGCCGCAATGGAAGAGGCGCGGCGCAAGGCCCTCGAAGAGAAGCGGCGAGAGGAAGAGGACGAGCGCAAGCGTGCCGAGCAGGCGCGAATCGAGGCCGAACAGCGGGCGGCCGAAGAGGCGAAGCAGGCGAAGAGCGAGCCGCCCGAGAGTGGTGAGCCGGCCAAGGCGCCCGCCAAACCAGCCGAAGAGGTCAAGAAGCCGAAACGCATGCGCGCTGCACCGACTCGCGACAGCGAGCCGGCCCGCGGCAAGCGGGGCAGTGGTCGTCGTCGTGAACTGCATGTCGCCACCGACAAACGGGGCAAGCGGGGCAAGGGCAAGCGCGCGCGCCATGTAGCAGACGAGGATCAACAGCACGGGTTCCAAAAACCGGTGGAGCGCAAGACGCTGACCATCGAGGTGCCGGAGACCATTACTGTCGGTGAGCTGGCGCAGCGCCTGGCGGTGAAGGCCTCCGAGGTGATCAAGACCCTGATGGGCATGGGCATGATGGTCACCATCAACCAGGTCCTGGATCAGGAGACTGCCATGCTGGTGGTCGAGGAGATGGGTCACAAGGCGGTCGAGGAAAAGGTCAAGGATGCCGAGGAAGAGGTGCTGGCCAAGGTCGACGAGGAACTGCAGCAGGGCGAACTGGTGCCGCGTGCGCCGGTGGTCACCATCATGGGCCATGTCGACCACGGCAAGACCTCGCTGCTGGACTACATCCGCAAGAGCCGCGTGGCGGCCGGCGAGGCCGGTGGCATCACCCAGCACATCGGTGCCTACCATGTGAACACCGACCACGGCATGATCACCTTCCTCGACACGCCGGGACACGCCGCCTTCTCGGCGATGCGTGCCCGCGGCGCCAAGGCGACCGATATTGTCATCCTCGTGGTGGCCGCCGATGACGGCGTAATGCCGCAGACCAAAGAGGCGATCCAGCATGCGCGTGCCGCTGGGGTGCCGTTGGTGGTGGCCATCAACAAGATGGACAAGCCCGATGCCAATCCCGACCGGGTCATGCAGGAGCTGGTCGCGGAAGAGGTGGTGCCAGAGGAATGGGGTGGCGACACCCAGTTCATTCCGGTGTCGGCACATACCGGCCAGGGCGTGGAAGATCTGCTCGAGGCCATCCTGCTGCAGGCAGACATCCTCGAGCTCAAGACCGTCGCAGAGGGGCCTGCCAAGGGCATCATCATCGAGTCCAGCCTGGACAAGGGGCGGGGCCCGGTGGCCACGGTGCTGGTGCAGTCGGGTACCCTGAAGCAGGGCGACCCCATCGTCTCGGGTACCGAATACGGCCGGGTGCGTGCCATGTTCGACGAGAACGGGCAGCAGACCAGGGAGGCGGGCCCTTCCATTCCGGTGCAGGTGCTGGGCCTCTCGGGTGCTCCGCACGCGGGCGACGACCTGGTGGTGGTCAGCGACGAGCGCAAGGCGCGCGAGGTGGCCGAGCTGCGCCGCGAGCGCCAGCGCGAGGGTCGCCTGGCCGAGCAGAAGGCGGCCAAGCTGGACCAGATGTTCTCGCGCATGGCCGAGGGCGAGGTGTCCTATGTGAACCTGATCATCAAGGCCGATGTCCAGGGCTCCGTGGAGGCACTGAAAGAGTCCCTGATGAAGATCCAGACCGACGAGGTCAAGGTGAAAATCGTCGCGGCCGGCGTGGGCGGGATCAACGAGTCGGACGCCAACCTCGCGCTCACCTCCGGCGCCGCGATCATCGGCTTCAACGTGCGGGCCGATGCGGCTGCGCGGCGGGTGATCGAAGAGAACGATATCGATCTGCGCTACTACAGCATCATCTACGAGGTGATCGACGATGTGAAGAAGGCAGTCTCCGGCCTGCTGAAGCCCGAGGTCAGGGAGGAGATCATCGGTCTGGCGGAGGTGCGCGACGTGTTCCGCTCCTCCAAGCTGGGCGCGATCGCCGGGTGCATCGTGGTCGACGGGGTGGTCAAGCGGCACAACCCCATCCGGGTGCTGCGTGACAACGTCGTGATCTACGAGGGCGAGCTGGAATCCCTGCGTCGCTTCAAGGAAGACGTCGAAGAGGTCAAGGCGGGCACCGAGTGTGGTATCGGCGTGAAGAACTATAACGACGTCAAGCCCGGCGACCAGATCGAGGTCTACGAGCGCGTCGAGGTAGCGCGCGAGATCTGAGCGGCGAAGCAGTGGTACGACGCGAATTCGGTCGGGAGGAACGGGTCGGCTCGGAACTGCACCGTGAGCTTGCGCAGATTCTGCGTGACGAGGTGCGTGATCCGCGACTCAGCCAGGTGACCATCCAGGAGGTCCGGGTGGTGCGCGATCTCTCGCATGCGCGGGTGTTCTTCACCGTGCTCGATCGGGACCAGGCGCGCAAGACCGAACAGGCCCTCAACAAGGCGGCGGGCTTTCTGCGCCGGCGTCTCGGTGAAAGGGTCGTCATGCGCACCATCCCGGCATTGCACTTCGAATACGATCATTCGCTGGAGCAGGGCATGCGCCTGTCTTCGCTGATCGACCAGGCAGTCGCCTCCACCCGGGATCGAAACGGTCCGGAAGGCAACGAAGACGAGGATTGAACGATGGGGCGACGCAGACGGCCGCGCGGTCGCGTGGTCAATGGCATTCTGCTGCTCGATAAGCCGCTGGGGCTGACCTCCAATGATGCGCTGCAGAAGGTGAAACACCTGTTCCATGCGCAAAAGGCGGGCCACACCGGCAGTCTGGATCCGCTGGCGGACGGCATGCTGCCGATCTGTTTCGGGATTGCGACCCGGCTGTCCGCCTTTCTGCTCGATTCGGACAAGCACTACCGGGTACGAATCCGCCTCGGCGAGCGCACCGCCACTGGCGATGCGGAAGGCGAGGTGATCGAGCGGCGTCCCGTCGAGGGCATCGGCCGCGAGCAGATCGAGGCGGTATTGCCGCGCTTCACCGGGGTGATCTCGCAGCTGCCGCCGATGTATTCGGCGGTCAAGCACAAGGGCGAGCGGCTCTACAAGCTGGCACGCGAGGGCAAGGAGGTGGAGCGCGAGCCGCGCGAGATCACCATCCACTCGCTGACGCTCGGCGAGGTGGAAGGCAACGAGTTCGAACTGAGCGTGCACTGCTCCAAGGGTACCTATGTGCGCACCCTCGCCGAGGACATTGGTGAGGCCCTGGGCTGTGGGGCGCATGTAGTGGCGCTGCGGCGCACTGGCGTCGGCCCCTACACGGGCATGGACATGGTCAGCATGGAGCAGGTGGAGCAGGCGGCCCTGGAGGGCAATGAGGCGCTGGATGCCCTGCTGTTGCCGGTGGACACCGCCCTGGGGCAATGGCCGGCAGTCAAGCTCGATGCGGACAGCAGCTACTACCTCAAGATGGGGCAGCCGGTGGTGGTACCGCGGGCCCCGACCGAGGGCTGGGTACGGCTCTACGAGGGCGAGGATCGCTTCATTGGCGTCGGCCAGATCCAGGACGACGGCAAGGTGGCGCCGAAGCGGCTGCTTGGCGGTCGCTGAGGACGTCAGCGGGGTCGGTGGGCGGCCTCTGGTAGCGGCGCAGCATAGGGGTTACACTAATAAGTGTAACTTTCCATGCGTGGGGGAGCCTGCCAAATGAAGGCGACAACCAAAGACCTGCGATTGCACACCCGGGAACTCATTTCCGCAACTGACCGGGGTGAGCAGGTGATTATCACGTACAGAGGGAAGCCGCGCGCCAAGTTGGTACCCCTGGATGAATCCGAGCGTACTCGCCCAAGGCCTGCGCGTAATCCAGTGTATGGCATCTGGTCGGATCGCCAGGATATGGGTCCGGTGGAGGAGCTGGTCAGAAAACTGCGTACACCGCGGGAGTTTCGCTAATGCTGGTGGACACGGATGTCCTGATCTGGAATCTACGTGGAGACCCGAAAGCGGCAGACTTCCTGGATACCGCGAGTGGGTTCATTCTTTCGGCAGTCACCTACATGGAACTCGTGCAGGGTGTGCGTAATAAGACCGAATTGGGTGCTTTGCGTCAGGCCATCCGCTACTGGGACGCAACAGTCCAGGTGCTCGATGCGGACATCTCCGCCCGCGCGATGTATCTGGTCGAAAGTCATGCCCTGAGCCATGGATTGCAAATGGCGGATGCCCTCATAGCGGCCACTGCGCTTTCATTGGGCGTCGTTTTGGTGGCCGGCAACGACAAACATTATCGCTTCATCGACGGTTTGGACATCGACGTATTCAGGCCCGCCGGGTAATCGCTGCGATGAAGCATCAGGCCCAGAGGCTCCCAAGCGGGAACTCGATGGCATCGAAGGGCGGTTGGCGTACGGGCGTGTCGCCTTCGAGGGTGTCCAGCAGTACCCAGTGGCCCTGGTCGCCGAGGGCATAGACCTCCAGGGTCTGAAGATCGGGGTCCACCAGCCACAGATGGCGCACGCTCTCGCGGGCATAGATCGGCATCTTCAGGACCCGATCGACCCGCGCGGTAGAGGGCGAGAGGATCTCACAGACCCAATCCGGGGCGAGCTCGAACCAGGCGGTTTCCGGCAACTCGGGCATGCGTTCGCGTCGCCAACCCGCCAGATCCGGCACCAGGATGTCCTCGCCCAGGTGTAGCTCCGGTTCGTCCAGGATCCACCATCCGCCCGGGCCGCCTAATCCCCCGTCGTAGGGCCCACCGATCTGGTAGCCGAGAGCCGAGTAGGCGCGAGCGTGTCTGGGCGCCGGGCGCGGATGGGTATGCAGTTCTCCGCCGATGATCTCGCCGACGAGGTTTTCCGGCAGGTCGAACAGGTCTTCGTACCGGGCGTTGCGATGGATTGGGCGGGGCATGGTGGTGATCTAACTCCGTGGATTAAAAGTGATTCTAGCCCGAATTTTTCGCCCGGTCGCTCGGGATGGCTGATACTTTGCTGATTGGCAATGATATTCCTCGTAAGGGAAGGTCTGATCAAGTCGTAACACGGCATCCCGCAGACTGGAAGGCTGTGCCCTGGATAGGTGACAAGCAGCGGCTGACATCTCTGCGTTTTTCAGGCAAAATGCCGCGGCTTTAACGGCCCTGGTTTGCCAGGGCGTTTTCAACCGGCCGGGACGGCCTGAACCCATTGTCGGGCGTCCCCTGAAGCAGCCGCTTCCGCAAGGGCCAAACAATGAGGAGACAAGCAATGGCAATGACTGCAGAACAGAAGGCGGCCATCGTGGCCGAATATGGCAAGGGTCCCAACGACACCGGATCCACCGAGGTGCAGGTGGCGCTGCTGACGGCGCGTATCGGGGATCTGACGCCGCACTTCCAGGAGCACAAGAAGGACCACCACTCCCGTCAGGGGCTGGTGCGACTGGTCAACCAGCGCCGTCGGCTGCTGGACTATCTCAAGTCGAAGGACGTGGAAGCCTACCGCGACCTGATCAAGCGACTGGGCCTGCGCCGCTGAGGCGGTGCGATACCACCTAGGTAGAGGATTTCCACGTGAGTCTAATCAAAAAAGAGTTCCAATTCGGCGACCACAAGGTTGTATTGGAGACCGGTGAAGTCGCCCGCCAGGCCGACGGGGCCGTGATGATCAACATGGGTGACACGGTGGTGCTGTGTACCGTGGTCTACGAGAAGAACGCCTCGGCCGAGCGTGACTTCTTCCCCCTGACCGTCGACTACCAGGAAAAGACCTACGCCGCGGGCATCATCCCCGGCGGTTTTTTCCGTCGTGAGGGCCGACCGTCCGAGAAGGAGATCCTGACCGCGCGCCTGATCGACCGTCCGATTCGCCCGCTGTTTCCCAAGGGGTTCACCAATGAGGTGCAGGTGATCTGTACCGTGATGTCTTTGAACCCGGCGGTGGATCCCGAGATCCCCTCGCTGATCGGGACCTCGGCGGCACTGGCCATCTCGGGCCTGCCCTTCGATGGCCCCATCGCTGCGACGCGCGTGGGCTACAAGGACGGCCAGTACATCCTCAACCAGCCCAAGACCGGGTTGTGTGAAGAGAGCGATCTCGACCTGGTGGTGGCCGGTACCCGCGAGGCGGTGTTGATGGTCGAATCCGAGGCCCGCGAACTGTCCGAAGAGGTGATGCTGGGCGCGGTACTGTTCGGTCACGAACAGATGCAGGTAGCGCTCGATGCCATCGAGTCTCTGGCCACCGAGGCCGGCAAGCCGCGCATGGAGGTGCCGGAGAAACCGGAGAACGAGGCGCTGAAGAGTGCCGTGGAGGCCGCTGCCGGTGATGCCCTGCGAGCTGCCTACCAGATTGCCGACAAGATGGAGCGCTATGCCGCCATCGATGCCGCCAAGGCGGCGGCCAAGGAGCAGTTGTGCAGTGGCGATGAACCGCAGTTCAGCGAGGCTGAGGTGGGAGAGGCCATCGAGAAGCTCAAGAAGCAGATCGTGCGCGGGCGCATCCTTGCCGGCGAGCCGCGCATCGACGGTCGCGATACCAGGACGGTGCGTCCCATCAATATCCGCACCCGGGTGCTGCCGCGCACCCATGGCTCGGCCCTGTTCACCCGCGGCGAGACCCAGGCACTGGTAGTCACCACCCTGGGTACCGAGCGCGATTCGCAGATCATCGATGCCCTGACCGGCTCCTACAAGGAGCCGTTCATGCTGCATTACAACTTCCCGCCGTTCAGCGTGGGCGAGACCGGCCGCGTGGGCAGCCCCAAGCGCCGCGAGATCGGCCATGGGCGTCTGGCCAAGCGTGGGGTGCTGGCGGTGATGCCGGGCATGGACGACTTCCCCTACTCGATTCGGGTGGTCTCTGAGATTACCGAGTCGAATGGCTCTTCCTCCATGGCCTCGGTGTGCGGCACCAGCCTGTCCCTGATGGACGCCGGCGTGCCCCTCAAGGCCCCGGTGGCCGGTGTGGCCATGGGCCTGATCAAGGAGGCCGACCAGTTCGCTGTCCTTACCGACATCCTGGGCGACGAGGATCACCTCGGCGACATGGATTTCAAGGTGGCCGGTACGGAGACGGGCATCAATGCCCTGCAGATGGATATCAAGATCAACGGGATCACCCGCGAGATCATGGAGATCGCACTGGGTCAGGCGAAGGACGGTCGACTGTTCATCCTGGGTGAGATGAACAAGGCCATCGCGGCGCCGCGTGAGGAGATGTCCGAGCACGCACCGCGTATCGTCTCCTTCAAGATCAATCCGGAGAAGATCCGCGACGTGATCGGCAAGGGTGGAGCCACCATTCGCTCCATTACCGAGGAGACCGGTGCCACCGTGGATATATCCGATGATGGGATGGTGAAGATCTTCTCGGTGGACAAGGCCGCTGGGGACGAGGCGCGCAAGCGCGTGGAGCAGATCACCGCCGACATCGAAGTGGGCAAGGTCTACGAGGGCAAGGTGGTTCGCCTGATGGACTTCGGCGCCTTCGTCAACATCCTCCCGGGCAAGGACGGTCTGGTGCACATCTCCCAGATCTCCGACGAGCGGGTGGAGAAGGTCAGCGATAAGCTCTCCGAGGGTCAGATGGTCAAGGTCAAGGTGCTGGAGGTCGACAAGCAGGGACGGATTCGTCTCAGCATGAAGGCGGTGGAGCCCGCCGAGGCCTGACCCTAGCCCGAATATTTCACCCGGTCGCTGAAAAATACTGATAACTCACTGGTTGCTAAAGATATTCTTCGCATATCAGCGGGCAACGAAATGTTACCGGGCCAACGCCGGACGCGCCCTCGCACCGATCTGGCCGCCCTTGAGCGATATTTCCTTCCTCATCAATAGGCTGGCTATTGATTCGGTCGGAAATCCGCTCGAGAACGCCCATCCCGGCACGATCATCGCGTCCCCAGGTGAAATATTCGGGCTACCCCGGCAAGCGGGCGGGAATGTCGGAACGAATTCCGACCTACAGGGTGCGGCTCCATATACGGACCTGTAGGTCGGGCTTCAGCCCGACAGCATAGCTGGGGCCGCAAGGCCCCTTTCTCGTTTCTCGAAGATGAGCGGATCGGAATAACCTATGGAGTCGAACAACTCGTTGTCGGTGGTGATCCCCCTGTATCGGGAGGAGGACAATGTCGCGCCACTGCTCGCCCGGGTGCATGAGGGGCTGGCGCAGTACCCCGGCCCCTGGGAGCTGATCTGCGTGGACGATGGCAGCGCGGACCGCACCTGGGAGCGGCTCCGGGAGGGGCAGGCGCGCTACGGCAGCCATGTCCGCCTGATTCGCATGCGTCGCAACTTTGGTCAGACCGCCGCCATGCAGGCGGGGATCAATGCGGCCCGCGGGTCCTTCATCGCGACCCTGGATGGCGATCTGCAGAACGACCCGGCGGATATTCCGCGGTTGCTGGAGGAGCTGCAGCAACGTGACCTGGACCTGCTGCAGGGCTGGCGCAAACGCCGCCACGACGAGCCGGTGCGCAAGTTCCTCTCGCGCGTCGCCAATCGTCTGATCGCGCGGGTGACCGGGGTGGATCTGCACGACTACGGTTGCAGTCTCAAGGTGTATCGCGCCGAGGTGATCAAACGGGTACGGCTGTTCGGCGAGATGCACCGTTTCATCCCGGTATGGGTGGCGAGTGTGACCTCCCCGCGTCGGATCGGCGAGACCGTGGTCACTCATCAGGCTCGTCAGCACGGTGTCTCCAAGTATGGTCTGTCGCGCACCTTCCGGGTGATCGTGGACCTGCTCACGGTGTTCTTCTTTCTGCGCTTTCGTGCCCGGCCCGGGCATTTCTTCGGCTCCATCGGTCTGGCCTTCGGCGCCATCGGTACGGTGGGCATGGCCTGGCTGGGATTCGTCAAGTTCATCCTTGGCGAGGCGATCGGTGGTCGGCCGCTGCTGATCATTTCGGTACTGTGCCTGGTGATGTCGGTGCAGATGCTGACCACGGCGGTGCTCTCGGAGTTGCTGGCGCGCACCTTCTTCGAGAGTGCCGGGCGCGAGGCCTATCACGTGCTCGAGGCCGACGGAGACGACGCAGAGTGGTGCTGCATCGCGCAGCCCGTGCCGGCCGAGCGCTGAGCGGCAGCCCAGTGGATCGTGTCGCCCGGCTGCTGCTCAGCCCCGGTGCCCTGGCACTGGCGATGCTGCTGATGGTATGGGGGTTCTGGTCGGCGCCCCTCTATGACCTGGACGAGGGGGCGTTCACCGAGGCGACCCGGGAGATGATGTCCAGCGGCAACTATGTCTCCATCTATCTCAATGGGGAGCCGCGGCACGACAAGCCCATCCTGATCTACTGGTTGCAGGCCGCCTCGGCGCATCTGTTCGGCCTCAACGAGTTCGCCCTGCGCCTGCCCTCGGTACTGGCAGCCATGGGCTGGGTCCTGGCCCTGGTCGCCTTTGCCCGCCGCCATACCGACCGCGATACCGCCATTCTCGCCGGGTTGCTGTTGAGCCTGTCCCTGTATGTGGGGCTGATCGCGCGCGCGGCGGTGGCCGATGCCCTGCTCAATCTGTTCCTCGCCCTGGCGATGTTCGATATCTACAGCTATTGGAAGGATCCGGATCGGCGCCTGCACCTGCGGATCTTTCTCTGGCTGGGGCTGGGCTTTCTCACCAAGGGCCCGGTGGCGGTGTTCTTCCCGTTCCTGGTGAGTGGCCTGTTCTATGCCAGTGAGGGGACTTGGCGGAACTGGTTGAGGGCGGTGTTCTATTGGCCCGGGGTGCTGCTGTTCCTGGCGATCGTGCTGCCCTGGCATGTGGCGGTCTATCTCGATAGCGGCTGGGCCTTCTTCGAGGGCTTTTACCTGCATCACAATCTCGACCGCTACGAGGGGGCGATGGAGGGTCACAGTGGGAGCTTTCTGTATTTCTTCCTGGTGGCGCCCCTGCTGGTGATGCCCTTCGCCGGCTGGCTGGTCGCCAGCCTCGGGCGCCTGAAGGCATCGTTGAGCGATCCGCTGGATCGCTACGCCTGGTTGTGGTTTTTCTCTGTGTTGCTGGTGTTCTCTTTCTCGGCCACCAAGTTGCCCCATTACCTGCTCTACGGGATCACCGGGGTGTTGCTGGTGATGGCCCGCCATCGCGATGTACTGCGCCGGACCTGGCCGCATTTTCTGCCCGTGATCCTGTTGCTGTCGCTGTTCGCGGCGTTGCCGCAGGTCGTGGCCTTCGCGGCGACCCGGACGGACCGCCTCTACGAACGGACCCTGTTCGAGTTGGGTATCCAGGTCTTCTCGGGTACCCCACAGTATCTGCTGGCCGCCGGCGTGCTGGTGGCGCTGGGTATTTCACTGACGCGGCTGGCGGTGTGGCAGAAGTTGGTCCTGGCCGGCTTCGTGCAGTCGGTATTGATCGGTTTTCTGGTGCTGCCCGGGGTCATGGGGGTGTTGCAGGATGGCCCCAAGGCGGCCGCCCTGCTGGCTCGGGAAAGGGGAAAGGAGTTGGTGTTCTATCGGGTCTATCAGCCCAGCGTCAGCCTCTATAGCGGGCAGGTGATCGGGCGTGGGGAGCCGCGACCGGGGCAGTGGGTCTATCTGCGCATCGACAAGCTCGACGATTTCATGCGTCGGCCTTCGCCCTATCGCAAGAGGGTCGTGTTCCGCCAGGGGCCGGCGGTACTGGTGGCCATCGAGGCCAGGAATCAACAGGACGAGGCCGATGCAGCTGCAAGCGATGATCGATGAATTGAAACCGTCCCTGCAGGATGCGGGAGGGCGGCTCGATCGCCTTCCGCCCAGCCGCATCGATCTGCTGCTGATGGTGGCCCTGGTGTATGCCCTGGCGGGTATCCTGCTGGGGCTCTATGGCGGCTATCATGCCGGCTTCGAATGGCTGCACCCGGCCCTGCGCGGCCTGCTGCCCGATTTCGTGTGGGCCTTCATCACCCGCCTGGGCGACGAGCGGGTGCTGCTGGTGCTCACCCTGCTGTTTGCCCGGCAACGCCCGGAGATTTTCTGGACCATGCTATTGGCGGCGCTGTTTGCCATTCTCTACAGTCGCGGCCTCAAACACCTGGTGGATGCAGTGCGCCCGCCAGGAGTCTATGCCGCCGAGTTGCTGGACGTCATAGGGCCGCGCCTGCGCTCACACAGCTTCCCCTCCGGCCATACCACCTCGGCGTTCGTCTTCGCCGGGGTACTGTTCGCCTTTGCGCGCACCGCTAGCGAGCGGGTCGTGCTCATCGCCGTGGCGACCCTGGTCGGCCTCAGCCGTGTGGCCCTGGGCGTACATTGGCCCCACGATGTCCTCGCCGGGGCCTTCGGCGGGCTGGTATCTGCGGCCCTGGGTGTGTGGCTCGCCCGCTACTGGCGGGCCGGCTTGCGGCCGGCGGTGCACCTGTCGTTGCTGGTGCTGCCATTACTCGCCATGCCCTGGTTGCTCTACACCGACGGGGGTAATCCGTCAGTGGTGTGGTTCACCTGGCCGCTGGTGTTCGCAATGCTGATGCAGTTTTTCCAGGACTACCTGTCGTGGCGGCGATGAACCAGGGAGGCGCGCCGGGCGGGTTGAGCTGGCAGCGCTTCGCCTGGTGGGGGGTGTGGCTGCTGGCCCTGTATCGCCTCGGGGTGATCCTGTGGGGCGATATCCCCGTGGACGTGGAGGAGGCCTATTACCTCAGCTGGGCACGTCACCTGGATTGGGGCTATTTCTCCAAACCGCCCCTGCTGACGGCCGTGCTCGCGGCGGTGACCGGCCTGCTGGGCGATTCGCCGGCGGTACTCAAGAGCATTGCGGTAATGTTCTATTCCGGGGCCGCGTTGATTCTGTATGCGCTTGGAGAGCGTCTTTACGATGCCCGTACCGGCGCCTGGGCGGCCATTGCCTTCCAGGCGATGCCCATCGTGGGCGTGCTGTCGCTGTTCGTGAGCACCGACGCGCCGCTGATATTCTTCTGGACGGCCGTACTGTACGGTTTCGTCCGGGCGATCGAGGACGAGGGGATTGGCTGGTGGCTGTTCACCGGCGTGATGGCCGGCCTTGGCCTGCAGAGCAAATACACCATCGGGGCGCTCGCGGTGGGGCTGGGCCTGTTCTTGCTGACCGATGCGAGGGCCCGTGCCCGGCTGCGTTCGCCCGGTCTATGGGCCGGGCTGGTGGTCGCGCTACTGGTCTGGTCGCCGAACCTGTGGTGGCTCGCCCAGCACCACTGGGTGACGCTCGATCACACCCGCCATATCACCCTGGAGATCGCGCGCGCCGGCAGCTGGGGCAACCTCGGGGAGTTCCTGCTGGGTCAGCTGGGGGCCTTCGGTCCGCTGATGGGACTGGTGGCCCTGTACTGGATCTGGCAGCCGTCGATCTGGTCGCGCAGGGCGGATCGGCTGTTGCTGTTCGCCTCGCTCCCATTGCTGTTGCTGGTCAGCTACCAGGCGTGGCGGCACGAGGCCAATCTCAACTGGGCCTCGCCGGCCTATGTGGGTCTGGTGCTGGTGGCTACCCACTGGATGTTGAGTCATGCCCGGCGCCTCTTCTATGCCGCCGTGGGGCTGAACCTGCTCCTGTTGTCGGGCCTGTACCATTACCATGCCCTGGCGGACCTATTCGATGTGCGTCTCACCCGTAGCACCGATCCTTATTTCAAGCGGCTCGGCTGGGTCGAGGTGGGCCGGCAGTTGGCCGATCTGCGCCGGCGCTATCCCCAGGCGGCCTTGCTCTCCGATTCGCGCAAGCTGCTGGCCCTGCTGGGCTATCATGCGCGGGTCGACGGGCGGCCACCGGTGTTGCGATCCTGGAATCCGGAGGGCGGCTGGCGTCACCAGTACGATCTGCACGACGACATCGCGCGGCATCCGGGCGAGGACTATCTGTTCGTCAGCCGTCGGCCATTGGGGGAAGCGGTGCTGGCGCGCTTCGATCGGACCGAGCTGGTGGCGGTGCTGCGCGCCAGGATCTATCCCGATCTGGTGCGACGGGTGTATGTCTACCATTTACAAGGATTTCGGGGATACCCACGATGAAGCTGTTGTTGCGCTATTGGCCCATTCCCGTGCTGGTGTTGCTGCAGCTCCTGTTCTGGCAAGTGCCGGCGATCGATATTGGGTTTAGCGGCTGGTTCTGGGGTCCCGATACCGGCTTCTATCTGCGCGATCTTGCGCCGGTACAGTGGAGCTACCAGCTGTTCAAGTACCTGCCCTATGGGGTGGTACCGGGGCTGGCCTGGCTATTCCTTGCCAGCCTGATCTGGGGCGGGCGGGGGGAGCGGGGCTTGCGTCGCAAGCTGCTGTTTCTGTTCTTGGTCCTGGCGCTGGGCCCGGGGCTGCTGGTGAACGAGGTGTTCAAGGCCGAGTCGGGGAGGGCGCGTCCGGCGACGGTCACCGAGTTCGGCGGCACGCGCCAGTTCACCCCGGCGTTCGAGCCGTCCGATCAGTGTGCGTCCAACTGCTCCTTCGTCAGCGGGCATGCGGGTATGGGGTTCTTCTTCCTTGCCCTGGCCTGGGTGCTGAAGGATCGGCGCTGGTTCTACTGGGGGGCGCTCATCGGCGCATTGGTGGGACTGGGGCGCGCCCTGCAGGGGGCGCATTTTCTGAGCGATGTGATCTTTGGCTATCCAGTGGTATTCGCCGCGGCCCTGCTGCTGGCCCGACCACTGTTGGGATACTGGATGCCGCCCCGGCAGGCCGGGAGGGAATAGCGTGTCCCGGGAGCGGTGTCAGTTGCGCCGCATCTCTTTCAGTTCCATGTGAATGGCTTCATCCACCGCCTCGCGGATCATCAGGCCGAGTTCGTCATCCAGTCGCAGGCGCAGGTCACGGGCGAGTCGCCGCGCGCTGTCCTTGACGGCGTCCCGGATCGCTTCCTTGATGATGGGCTGCAACTGATCTTCGAGCGACTGGGCGAGTTTTTCGGCGTGGGGCGGATCGAGCAGGGCGTGTCGTGCCAGGTCTTCGGCATGGCGGCTGGTTCCTGTCATGGCTTCGCCAAGAACAGGAATCTCCTTGTTTTTCAGCATCTTCTTTCCCCTATTTCAAGTAATTTCGTGCGATGTCAGAGGGTAACCCCTGTCGCGATAGAAGCGATATCTGTCGCGGCTGGCCTCGCGCACGCCCGGTTCGTTATCGACACACTCGGCCAGGCGTTCGAAGCGCGCAAAGCAACCCGGCACCTCCCTGGCCAGGTTTATCAGTACGTCGTGCTCGCCGCTGGCGTGTTGGACATCTCCAATCAGGATCGGGTTCAGTACCGGATCCCCCTTTTCCACCCTGGCATGGGGTACAAAGCTGTCGTCGCTGAAGGTCCAGAGCAGACGGTCCAGATGCCTTGCCTCCTCTTCAGAGGGGACATGGACTACCACCCGGTGCCCGTTTCGGCGCGCCTTGTCGGCCACACGACAGGCCAGTTGATAGCGGTTTCCCCGTCCGGTTGGAGAAACGACATAAAAGTCGATTTTTGTCATGGCTTACGGTCTGAAGTGATTGCGATTCCCGTATACCACTTGGTAATTTTGTTCATCCTATATGACTAATCAATGACTTTGCAACGCTTCATGAGGAATTGTGTGAGCAGGGGAACGGGGCGTCCCGTAGCCCCTTTGTCGTTTCCCGAAACCCAGGCGGTGCCGGCGATATCCAGGTGTGCCCACTTGAAGTGTTTTGTGAAGCGCGAAAGAAAGCAGGCAGCGGTAATGGTGCCGGCGGATCGTCCTCCGATATTCGCCATATCGGCGAAATTGGAGTCGAGTTGCTTCTGGTAGTCGTCCCACAGGGGCAGTTGCCAGACCCGATCGTTCGCCGCTTCGCCGGCCCGGCCCAGCTCCTCGGCCAGATGGTCGTTGTTGGCCAACAGGCCACTGGCATGGTGGCCGAGGGCGACGATGCAGGCGCCCGTCAGGGTTGCGATGTCGATGACCGCGGCGGGCTCGAATCGCTCGGTGTAGGTGAGGGCGTCGCACAGGATCAGCCGACCTTCCGCGTCGGTGTTGAGTACCTCGATGGTCTGACCGGACATGCTGGTCACGATGTCGCCCGGCTTGTTGGCGTTGCCATCGGGCAGGTTCTCGGAGGACGGCACCACCCCCACCACATTGATGGGCAGTTCCAACTCCAGGCAGGCAGCGATGGTGCCGAATACGCTCGCCCCGCCGCACATGTCGTATTTCATCTCGTCCATGGCCTGCGCGGGCTTGATCGAGATGCCGCCGGCATCGAAGGTGAGGCCCTTGCCCACCAGTGCGACCGGTTTGCTGCCGGGCTTGCCGCCCTTGTATTCCATGACTATCAATTTGGCGGGCTGGGAGCTGCCGCGCGAGACCGACAGCAGCGCCCCCATGCCGAGCTTTTCCATATCCTTCTCTTCGAGCACCGTGACCTTGAGGCGGCGCTTGCCCCGGGCGAGCCTGCGCGCCTGTTCAGCCAGATAGGTCGGGGTGCACACGTTGCCGGGCAGGTTGCCCAGGTCCTTTGCCAGCTGGCTGCCATTGGCGATGGCGAGGCCGTGGCCACAGGCCTTTTGCATACGCTTGAGGTGGCGCCGGTCGTGGGTGATGAAGGTCGCCTGGGTGAGTGGGCGGCGCGGTTCCTTCGCTTCGCTCTTGCACTGGTCGAACCGATAGATCGCCGACTCTGCCGCGATGATTGCTTCGCGGACCATGTGGTAGCTGTCCCCGGTGTCGGGGAGGGCGATGGCCAGTCTGCCCACATTGGCCTCTTGCAGTAGCTTGATCGCCTTCCCCATCGCCTCGCCATAGCTGCGCGCGGTGAGATCCCGTTGTTTGCCCAGGCCGAGTAGCAGCAGGCGTCCGGCGGCCAGGCCCTCGACGGTATACAGCATCAGTGTCTCGCCGCACCGGCCCTGGAAGTCCCCCTTCTTCAGGATCCGGCGCAGTGCGCCACTGCTTGCTTCATCGAGCGCGTCCAGGTTGTGGTCTCCCCGATTGCGCTCGAAGATGCCTACCACCAGGCAGGGGGTCTTCACAGTCTGGGGTTGGGCATGCTTGCTGTCGTATTTCATGGTGTCCTCACTGCCAGTAGGGGGTGGCCCGTCCCCGCGCGATCTATCCGCGGGCCTGCGGGGCCGGTATTTGCTAGCATCTGGGGCGCCGGTCGGGGGCGCCCTCGGTCCGGCGGCAGTGTAGCAATTTGGCGGTGCCTGCGGGGAGGTCGGAGTCCTTTGGCGATCATCGATCGATTATTGATGCGCGAGGTGTTGAAGACACTCGCGGTGATACTGGTGATTCTGTTGCTGGTGCTGTTGGCCAGTCATTTCGTCAAGCTGCTCGGCAAGGCGGCGGC
The DNA here is from genome assembly GCA_024762475.1 of Chromatiales bacterium. Taxonomy (GTDB): domain Bacteria; phylum Pseudomonadota; class Gammaproteobacteria; order Chromatiales; family Chromatiaceae; genus MONJU. The sequence continues at coordinate 22,153 of JANTHJ010000004.1, forward strand.
CGGATCCCTGAGTCCGAATGTGGTGCTGGTACTGCTGGGCCTGCAGGCAGTCAAGGTGCTCGGCATTCTGTTGCCCCCGGCAGTCTTTTTCTCCCTGCTGTGGGTGCTGGGGAACATGTACCGTGATGGGGAGATGGTCGCACTGCAGGCGACCGGGGTTGGGCCTGCCCGGATCTACGCCGCGGTGATGTGGGTGGCGATTCCCCTGGCGATCTTCGCTGCCGTGCTGACACTGCAGGGGCTGCCCTGGGCGAATGCCAGTATCGAACGGATCAAACTGGCGCAACGCGACATGCTGGACATCGGCGGCATCCGCCCGGGCCGCTTCAATGCCTTCGACAAGGGGCGGTTGGTGGTCTTCACCGGCGGTGCCTCTGAAGACGGAAGACGACTCAAGGATCTGTTCGTGCAGGATCGGCAACAGGGGCGCTCGGGCATCGTGGTTGCGCAGGAGGCCTACCAGGTAACCGATAAGGATAGCGGTGACCGCTTCGTGATCCTGGTCAACGGCAGGCGCTACGAGGGGGTGCCGGGGCAAGCCGATTACGCGATAGCCCGGTTCGGCGAGTATGCCCTGCGCCTGCCGCGTCTCGACCTGGGCAGCCGCCGTCTGCGCGTGGGCGCGCGTTCGACCCGCACGCTCTGGCAGGAGGACGACCTCCCGGCGCGGGCCGAGCTGCAGTTCCGGTTCTCGGTGCCCACCGCAGTCCTGGTGTTTGCGTTGCTTGCGGTACCTCTCGCGCGCACTCGGGTGCGGGGTGATGTGTACGGCCGGATCGGGATGGCGATCCTGGTGTATTTCGTGTTCCTGAATCTGCAGCGATTGGCCGAGCGCTGGATGGAGCTGGGGACGTTACCTGCCTGGATGGGGATGTGGTGGGTGTCGCTGGTGATGGTATTGGTGGCCGGGCTGATCTGGCTGGCCGATTCCTTCTGGCTCGCCGGGCGGCTGCGGCGCTGGCGGGGGCGGCACGCGGTGGGAGTGCACTGATGTTCAATCGGCTGGAGCGTTACATCGGCTGGACCATCGTCAAGGCGACCACGCTCACTATTCTGGTACTGGTGATCCTGCTGACCTTCATCAACCTGGTCGATGAGCTCGATCAGGTCAGCCGTGCCAACTACCGCACCATCGATGCCATCGCGGTGGCGCTGCTGGGCTCACCACGCTACCTGTTCGAGGTATTCCCGGTCTCGGCGCTGCTCGGGAGTTTGCTCGGTCTCGGTGGGTTGGCGTCGCACAGCGAGCTGGTGGCAATGCGCGCCGCCGGCTTTTCGTTGCGGGACATCATGCTGGCGGTGCTCAAGGTGGGACTGGTCATGATGCTGGGGGTGATGCTGTTCAGCGAACTGGTCGCCCCGCCTGCCGAACAGGCGGCCCAGTCGCTGCGTGCCGAACGGTTGCTGGGGCACCAGGCCCTGAGCAGCCCCTATGGCTTCTGGGCGCGCGACGGCAGCGCGTACGTCAGTATTGGTGATCTGGGCGATGGCCGGACGCCCCGCAATATCTCGATCTACGAGTTCGACGAGACGAATCGTCTGCGCCTCGCCACCCATGCCGATCGGGCGGAGTATCGGGAAGGGCACTGGGTGCTGCAGCAGCTCGCTCAAAGCGAATTCGAGCAAGGGCGGGTGCGTACGCGGTCATTGCCCGAGGCGAGATGGGACTCGCTGCTCGATCCGGCGCTGCTGGCGAAGGTGGTGATCCGCCCGACCATGCTGCCGATCTGGGAGCTGTCCGAGTACATCGATTTTCTGCGCCGCAATGCACAGTCCGCGATCGATTATCAGGTGGCCTTCTGGCTGAAGGTGGTCAATCCCTTTGCCACCCTGGCCATGCTGTTCCTGGCGGTGCCCTTCGTGTTGGGTGCAGGGCGTAGTGCCGGCACCGGACAGCGGGTATTCCTGGGGGCGGTGGTCGGTGCGGTCTTCTTCCTGTTGACCCGTGCCTTTTCCTACGTCGCGGTGGTATATCAGATCAATCCCGCCTTCACCGTGGCCTTTCCGGCGTTGATCTTTTTTGCCCTGGCGGTGGCGATGCTGCGCCGGGTGCACTGAACGGGCGGGCTCAGTCGCGTGCCGTGAGCACCACGAAGGTGCCGGAAAGACGATCGTGCCAGGCGGCCTTGTCCGGGTCGAAGAGGATCCACCAGTATCCAAGCCCGAATGCCAGACACGAGAGGACGGCGGCGGCACAGCGCAGCAGTGCCTGGCGCAGGGTCACCGGCCCGGCGTCGGCGGATACCAGGCGCAGCCGCCAGGCGCGCATGCCGAGGGTTTGTCCGCCGTGGGTCCAGAACCAGCTGTAGAAGGCGACGGGGGCGGCGACCAGGTAGACCTGCAGGAGCCAGTGCGAGCCCTGGCCCGGTGTGCCTCCCAGGGCACTGCGGATCGCGGCGTCGGCGGTGGCGCCGAGGAGCCACAGCGCGGCGATCAGCCAGGCATCGTAGAAAATGGCCGCGAGGCGGCGCAGAAGGCCAGGGTGGAGGGCCTGCTGGAGAATGTCAGACATGGCAGTGCTCAGGGTTTATACCAAGGCAGGAAGGGGGTGATCCGAATTGGAATATTCGACCATTCTCGCATACTGACGACCACACGCAGAAGCTGCGGGGCGACCCGCCGCGCTATCCCGGGGATGGAAAGCAAACCGTGGCATGGGGGTGCCGCCCAACCCGTTGATTTCCGGTCTCCAGTAATGACCAGGGGCCCAAAAAGAGGCGCCGGTGGAGACGACCGATGGAGAGGATGAGAATGGATAAACGCAAGCGACCCCGACACGCCACCCGGCTGCACGCCGTGGTGGTCTGCCCGCGATTCGGCCTGTTCCGCGGTTCAGTCGAAAATCTCAGCAATGACGGGCTCTATGTCCGTACTCACAACGTCAACATGTGTATCGATGTGCCGATCACCTTGACCCTGCAGCCGGCCGACGATCCCACCGCCCGGGGCTGTGAGGTCAATGGCGTGGTGGTTCACCAGGATGCCGGTGGATTCGGCGTCCGGTTCTCCGACATGGATGCGGACTGCCTGGCGCGGGTGGCGCAGCTGCTCGCTCAGAGTCAGCCTGCGGCGGTCGTCGCACGCGAGTGTTTCGCCACCTGAGAGGCCTTTGTAGTCCAGCGGGTGCAGGCCCGGGCTCTTTCTCCAGGGCCTGCCTGCCGGTGAACGATCCGTCCGGTCTGCTGGTCATGCGATAATGTGGCGCATGTCGGCCAAGCAGAAATCTTCGTGGCGCTCATGGTGGCGGCAGGTTCCCCTGCCTGCGGCCGCGCTCGTGATCGGACTGCTTGCCGGGTTCCTCGCCTGGGTCGCCATCGATCGGCAGCAGAGCGCGGCGTTGAGCGCGATTTTCGAGAAGGTGTTGGAGAATCAGCTCCATCAGGTGGCCCGTGAATCGTTGATCCGCTTCGATCAGCATCGCCGCAGCTATACCTACCTGGCACGCCTGCTGGCCAACCATCGGCGGATGGCGGCCTACCTGGAAATCACCATCTGGCCCGACGACGGTTCCGAGTATCACATCTACCATGGTCGCCGGCCCCCTTGGGTGCCACGCGAACGCATCATCCCCGGAGTGGCGCAACCCAGCCACATGCTGTTGACCGACGATCACGGCAGGGTGCGGGAAACCTACTATGTCACCGACGATCCGCTCCCGGCCTCATTGCGCGATGACCCGGCCCTGCAGATGGCGGTGAGCCGCCAGCATGCGCTGCTGACCCTGATCGATGACGAGCCTTTCCTGGTGGTCGCCGAACCGGTGCAGGACGACCAGCATGACGCCATGGGATCGCTGGTGTTGCTGGTGCCCCTCGACAGCACCTTCATGGCGGCGGCTCAGCAGTCGGTGGCTTCGCGGCAGAATATCACCGCCCTGATGGATGCCGATGCCCAGGTCGTGCTGTCCAGCAGCAATCCGCTGGAGATCGAGGTCGGTACGCGGATAGAGGATCTGCGGGACCAGTATGTACTGACGACTCAGTCCTTTTCCGACTATGACGACTCCGATCTCAACATGCTGTTTGCGACCCTGGTGCCGCGCGCCCTGTATCGCCAGACCGGCCAGGCGATCCTGGATCTGCAGCGCCAGCAGCGCGCGATTGGTGCGGCGGTCATCGTGGGCATCTTCGTGCTGCTGTTCGTCCTGCTCTCTGCGCGTATCAACCGTTCCCTGCGGCGCCTGCAGGACTTTGCCCGGCGTGCGATGGGTGAGCCGCTGGCGCCATTGGAGCCTTCGGGAAACCGTCTGATCCAACTGGAGGACCGGATCCATGACGTGATCGAGCTGGTGCTCCGGGCACGCGACGAGACCCGGCATCGCCATGAGCGGGAATTGCGCCAGTTGGAGGCGTTGCGGATCGGGGTTATGGAGGCATCGGTCGACAGTATCGTTACGGTCGACGCCGAGGGCAAAATCATCGACTTCAACCCGACCGCGCAAAAGGTGTTCAGTCGCAGCCTCGAGCAGGCTGCCGGAAAGTCGCTGTCTGGACTGGTGTTCGACGAGCCCTCGGGGCAGTTCTTCGACTGCCTGATCGCGCGCCTTGGCAACTCCGCGGACCAGCCCCGCTCGCCGGTACAGGTCGAACTGACCACGCTGGATGGGGAGGGGGAACGTCATGCCATGGAGGTGGTGATCAAGCCGATCGAACTGGATCAGCGTCTGCTGTTCACGGTCTATCTGCGCGACATCGAGGAGCGCAAGCAGCGCGAGGCCGAGATCCGTGCCCTGGCGGCCTTCCCCGAGGAAAGCCCGAACCCGATACTGCGGGTCAACCGTCGCGGTGTGATCACCTATGCCAATGCCCCCAGCCAGCCCTTGCTCGACTACTGGCAGTGTCGACCGCTCCAGACGTTGCCCATCTACTGGCGGGACCAGGTCGAATTCGTGCTGGCCAGCGGCCGGACGCAGGAAGTCGAGGTCGCCAGCGACGACGGCCTGTTTTCCCTGCTCATGGTGCCAGTGCAGGATCTGGACTATGTGAATATCTATGCGCGTGACATCACCGCGCAACGCCGCGCGGAGGATGCCCTGCAACAACGCCAGGACGAGCTGGTGCATGTGGCCCGTCTCAGCACCATGGGGGAGATGTCCACCGGCATCGCCCACGAACTCAATCAACCCTTGTCGGCCATCGCCAATTTCGCCAATGGCTGTGCGCGCAGGCTGCGCCTGGACATCGGTGGCAAGGACGAGCTGCTCAATGCGCTGGCGCAGATCTCCACGCAGGCAGGGCGGGCCGCAGAGATCATCAAGCGGCTGCGCAACCTGGTGACCCGACAGCACCGGGTTCGCGAAGAAGTGGAGCTGAATCAATTGGTGTCGGAGACCTGTGCGTTACTTGCGCACGACCTGCGCAAGCAGCAGGTGGCAGTGGAGAAGCGCTTTGCAACCCGCGAACTCATCGTTCGGGCCGACACGGTGCAGATCGAGCAGGCCCTGATCAACCTGATCCGCAATGCCCTCGATGCGATGCGGGGGATGTCGCCGCTGGAAGGGCGTCTGATCATCAGCACCGGCGTGTCCGACCAGGGTATGGCCAGCATATCGGTGAGCGACAGCGGGGCGGGGATCCATCCCACCGATATGGAGCATCTGTTCGATGCCTTCTTTACCACCAAGGAGACGGGCATGGGCATGGGGCTGGCGATCACCCAGACGATCATCGACGACCATCATGGTAAGATCCATGCCGAATCCTGGCCCGGAAAGGGCAGCACCTTCACCATCGAACTTCCCCTGCACGTGGAAACGCCGGAGAGTCTCGCTTCATGATGGGCGACAACAAGCGGAGTGAACCGGTCGTCTGGGTCGTCGACGACGACGAGGCGATGCGCAGTTCCCTTAAATGGCTGATCGAATCGGTTGGCATGCGAGTCGAGAGTTTCGACTCGGCGGATGGATTTCTGCAGAGTCACTATCCCGGACGCTTCGGCTGCCTGCTACTGGATGTGCGTATGCCGGGCATGAGCGGCCTGGAGTTGCTCGAACACCTCCGCGAACAGCAGATGCTGCCGCCGACCATCATTATCACGGGTCATGGGGATGTCCCCATGGCCGTGCGGGCCCTCAAGACCGGCGCCCTGGATTTCATCGAGAAACCCTTCAACGACGAGACTCTGCTGGATTCGATTCGGCATGCCCTGGCATTGGAGGAGCAGCGCCGGGTCACCAGCGCCCAGGTGGCCGAGTATGCCGAGCGGGTGGAACATCTCACGCCGCGGGAGCTGGAGGTGATGAAGATGGTCACCGACGGTCGCTCCAACAAGGAGATCGCCAATACCCTGGGCGTCTCGGCCAAGACCATCGAGGCCCATCGTGCGCGCGTGATGGAAAAGATGCACGCCGGCTCGCTGGCGGAGCTCGTGCGCATGGCCATTGCCGTGGAGCAGCGGCGCACGCTGTAAAGCGGAAAACCTCTCTCTATAACCGCAAAGGACGCGAAGGACCGCAAAGAGCAGAAAGGCGACGGCAGATCAGCAGGATGCCCTCTTCCTGGTCCCCTTTCGGCGATTTCACGTGGGATGCGGTTGAGTCCCGTAGCCTGGATGCAGCGAAGCGGAATCCGGGAACCAATCGCGGCAGGGAGGGCGCGGACTGCGAGGCGCGTGCCTGCCCGTTCCACCATCCCGGATTGCGGCCTGCGGCCTCCATCCAGGCTACGCCCCTACCTGTCTAGGTACCGTTTCTGGTGCGGTTTGCAGAGCTCACTGCACCCTAGGGAAGTTCTGATCAATTCGTCACACGCCATCTTGCGGCGCAAAATCGCCCATTTCTGCGTTGCGGATCTTCGCAATAGGCCGGCTACAAGGTGAATCGCGAAGCGAGAGAAGGTCCCCTGGGGGATTACGTGCGATCCGCGCCTTGAACTGGACGATTTTTCACCACAATCTGCTCGCGCCAGAATTAATCAGAGCTTCCCTAGGATCGGTGCACGTCGTAGGATGCGGGTCTACAGCGGCTGCAGCTCGGGGATCGGGCTGTCGTTCTTCGCGTCCACCTTGTGGTACAGATCGTAGAGCGCGGCCTGCAGGGCCTCTTCCATGACCGGGTGGTAGAAGGGCTTCTGCAGCAGCTGACCCACGGTCAGTCCCTCATCGATGGACCAGTTCAGCAGGTGGGCCAGGTGCTCGCCGCGTACGCAGATCATCTCGCCACCCAGCATGCGGCCGGTTGCCTTTTCGGCATAGACCCGGATCAGGCCCTTGTTGTTGGCCAGGATCAGCGCGCGGCCCACCGGCGGAATGCCCATCTGGCCGATGGCCGTGGTCTCCGGATCGAGCTGGTCGAAGCGCATGCCCACCTGCACGATATTGGGATCGGAGAAGATGATGTTCAGCGGCGTCTTGCGGCGAAAGGCGCTATTGCTGCCGGTGGCGGCGTTGTGTCCGGCGATGCGGCCCTCGTCACCCGCCTCGTGCAACAGCGGCCGTTCGGCATCGGCATCGCCGGCGATATAGATCGGCAGGTTCTCGACCTGCATGGTGTTGCGGTTGTAGGTCGGCATGCCGCGTTCATCCAGGTGGACGCCGGCCGCCTCCAGATTGAGCCGATCGAGATTGGGGCGGCGCCCGAGGCTGGCAAAGACCTTGTCCACGACCACGCTGTTCTCGCCTGCGCTGACGCGGATTCGCCCGTCGGCGGTGCGTTCCAGCTCGGCGCCCTGTCCCAGCCAGATCGGGAACTCCTTGCCGATGATATCGATGGCCTGCTTTGCCACCTCCGGATCACTGATCCCGCCGATGGTGCCGGCCATGTCGATGCCGGTCACCTCCACCCCCAGCCTCGCCATGGCCTGGCCGAGCTCGAGTCCGATGACCCCCAGACCGACCACTGCGCAGGACCCGGGCAGTGTTTCCTGCTCGAAGAAGTTGTCGGTGGTAAGGATGTCGTCGCCGAAGGACTGCCAGGCCTCCGGAACGATGGGGCGGGATCCGGTTGCGATCACCACGGCCTTGGCGTGGATGCGCTGCCCATCGTCGGTCTCCAGCACGCCCGCTTCGACGAAATGGGCATAGTGCTCGATCAGCAGTCCTTCGGGAAAGTGGTCAGAGCTGTTGGACAGCACCCGGTCGACGAAGGTGTCGCGCAGATCGCGCACGTATTCCATCCCCTCTTCCTGGTCGAGCCGGAGTTGGTCGCCCCCCTCGATGCCGAAGCGCGGATAGAGTTCGCGGCGATGGAAGTCCTCGGCCAGCTGGATAATGGCCTTGGAGGGCATACAACCCACCCGCGCGCAGGTCGTACCGAGCTCGCCGCCGTCGATGGCGACGACCGACTTTCCGGTGGGGCGAACCTTGCCCAGGGCATAGAGCCCGGCGCTGCCCAGGCCGATGATGGCGACATCCACACTGCGTTCTTCGGACACCTGCTACTCCTGAAACTTCGATGAACAATGGGGCTGGATTCTACCAGCCTCTGACGGACGCGCGGCGACGATAGTCCCTGCGAAGCAGGGGGGTCAGAGCGCCTGGTAGGCCTCGGGCCGGAAGCGCGGGGTGCAGAGGGCGAGAAATATCAGGTCGTTGCTCCCGGTATTGCGAATCCGCTGGGGCGTGTCTGGCGGTATCAGGACCACATCGCCCGGCCCGACCGTCGTGGCTGGCAGGCCCTCCACCTCGACCAGGCCGGTACCCTCGAGAACGCAATAGCGTTCCGCGACGCCCCGCAGGCGGTGCCATCGGGTGGTGACACCGGGCTCGACCCGGGCCCGGGCGATGGACAGGCCCGGGTCGGCCGGACTGTTCGACCACTCGCTGATATGGCAGTGCTCATCGGTGAAGCACTCGCGCTTGCTCGAGCCGCGCAACACCGCTGGCCGGATACCCTCAGTCATGGAACAGCCGTCCGGGGTTGAAGATGCCCGCCGGGTCGAAGCGCTCCTTCAGGCGTCGATGGAGGGTCAACAGCGCCGGGTCGAGCACCTGGAAGGGGGCGGTTTCGTTGGGCGCGCGGCGGAACAGCTCGGCGTGCCCGTCCTCCTCGGCGACCCATTGCCGTACCTGCCCAGCGGGGGCATCGGTAAAGACCCAGCGCTGGGCACCGCCCCAGTCCAGCAGCACCTCATTTTCGCAGGCCAGGCGCGGGGTCGCCGGTGCCAGCGACAGTCGCCACAGGCTGGTATCGGGACGGTCGAAGAAGTCCAGCTCATGATCGCGCAGGCGTTGCCAGAAGGTATTGTTCGGCGCCAGGGTCTCGCCGCCGATACGCTGCTGCCAGGCCGAGACGCTGGCCTCGGCGCCCGCCAGACGGAGATAGAGGCGGCCATCCAGGTGGCAGGCGCCGCTCAGCGGTGCCGGTTGCCGCGCCAGCTCGCGCAGCTTCGTCATGGCGGCATCACGGGACAATTCCAACACCTGGGTGGCCGTGCCGGTGGGCGCCGGCAACACCTTGAGCGAGATCTCGAGCAGGATCCCGAGGGTGCCCAGGGCGCCGGCCATCAGGCGCGAGACATCGTAGCCGGCCACGTTCTTCATCACCTCGCCGCCGAATCGCAGGACCTGCCCGCGTCCGTCCAACAGCCGGACCCCCAGTACCAGATCGCGCGGCGCGCCTCCCCAGGGCCGGGCCGGTCCGGCCAGCCCCGACGCCACGGCGCCGCCCAGGGTGCCCTGGCCCGCGAAGTGCGGAGGCTCGAAGCTGAGCATCTGGCCGTTCTCGGCCAGGGCGGCCTCGATCTCCGTCAGGGGGGTGCCAGCGCGCGCGGTGACGACCAGTTCGGTCGGTTCGTAGTTGACGATGCCCCGGTGCCCCGAGAGTTCGAGGGTCGGGCCGTTGCCGGGGTTGCCGAGAAAGGCCTTGCTGTCATGGCCCCGCAGGCGCAGTGAGGTGCCGCCCTCGGCGGCGGCCAGCACCTGTTCGCGGAGCGATCCGGTGAGGTCGCGATCGGTCATCAGAAGCGTTCCAGATGCGGGAAACGCAGATCGCCCGCCTTGACATGCATGGCACCGAACTCGGCGCAGCGGTTGAGGGTCGGAATCGCCTTGCCGGGGTTGAGCAGCCCCAGCGGATCGAAGGCCGCCTTGATCGCGTGAAAGGTCTGCAATTCCTCCGGCGGGAACTGGGCACACATCTGATTGATCTTCTCCAGTCCAACGCCATGCTCTCCGGTGATGGTGCCGCCGACCTCGACGCAGAGTTCGAGGATCCTGCCGCCGAACTCCTCGGCCCGTTCCAGCTCGCCGGGGTGGTTTCCGTCATAGAGGATCAGGGGATGCAGGTTGCCGTCACCGGCATGGAAGACATTCGCGGCGCGCAGGCCGAAGCGCCCGGACATCTCGGCGATCTCCCGCAATACGCGCGGCAGGTGCTTGCGCGGGATGGTGCCATCCATGCAGTAGTAGTCGGGCGAGATGCGCCCCACCGCGGGGAAAGCGGCCTTGCGGCCGGCCCAGAAGCGGGCGCGCTCCTCCTCGTTCATGGCGGTGCGCACCTCGGTGGCGCCGGAATCGAGCAGGCGTCGGCGCACGCGCGCGATGTCCTCCGATACCGCCTCATTGTCTCCGTCGACCTCGCACAGCAGGATAGCGGCTGCCTCCACCGGGTAGCCGGCATGCACGAAATCCTCGGCGGCCTGCAGCGAGGGGTTGTCCATCATCTCCAGACCGGCGGGCAGGATGCCGGCGGCGATGATGTCCGCCACCGCCTGGCCGGCGGTCTCCACCTTGTCGAAGGCGGCCATCACCACCTGTGCGCGTTCGGGGATGGGCAGCAGCCGCACGGTCGCCTCGACCACGATGCCCAGCATGCCCTCGGAGCCGGTCATCAGGGCCAGCAGGTCGTAGCCGGGGCTGTCCGGGCCGCGGCTGCCGATGCGCAGGCGCTCGCCCTCCGCGGTGATCACCTCCAGCGCCTGGATGTTGTTGACCGTCAGACCGTATTTCAGGCAATGCACGCCGCCGGCGTTCTCGGCGATGTTGCCACCGATGCTGCAGGCGATCTGCGACGAGGGATCCGGTGCATAGTAGAGGCCGTAGGGACGCGCGGCCTCACTGATCGCCAGGTTGCGTACTCCGGGTTGTACCCTGGCGCACAGGTTGTCCGGGTCTATCGAAAGGATCTGATTTAGCCGGGCCAGGCTCAGCAACACGCCGTCTTCGAGCGGCAGCGCGCCGCCGGAGAGGCCCGTCCCGGCACCCCGCGCCACCACGGGTACCCGCTCCTCGTGGCAGATCCGCATGACCGCCTGCACTTCTTCGGTGTCCCCGGGCAATACCACGATCAGGGGCAGGTGGCGGTAGGCGGACAGGCCATCGCATTCATAGGGGCGGCGCTCGGCCTCGTCGCTGAGGATGTATTCGTCCGCGACATGTCTGGCGAAACGCCTCGCGAGATGTTGCCGCAGCTTGTCGAGTCGACTGTCATGCATGGACCGATTGTCGCAGAATAGGCCGGCAAAGAAATCACGAGATGGGGCGGCGGCGGCAAGATGGGCGAGCACACGACGATTTTTCTGGTATCGGACCGCACCGGTATCACCATCGAAAGCCTGGTGAGGACCCTGCTCACCCAGTTCGACCAGGTGCCCGCAGAGAGGGTGGTACGGCCGTTCTGCGATGATGCCGACAAGGTCGAGCGGGTGGTGGCCGAGATCAATATGGCCTCCGAGGCCGACGGGGTGCCGCCGCTGGTCTACTCCAGCCTGGTGGACGAGGATCTGCGGTCCCGCCTCAAGCGCTCGCATGGCAGGGTGTTCGACATCTTCGATGCCTTCCTGCCGGCCCTCAGTGACGCCCTGCATGTGCCCAGCACCGAGCACGTGGGGAAGGCGCATGGCATCGGGGATTACCACGATTACGACCAGCGGGTCGAGGCAGTCAACTTTGCGCTGACCTTCGACGATGGGGCGCGGATCAAGGGCCTGGAGGAGGCCGACCTGATCCTGATCGGTGTCTCGCGCAGCGGCAAGACACCCACCTGTCTCTACCTGGCGATGCAATACAAGGTGCGGTCGGCGAACTTTCCGTTGACCGAGGACGACTTCATGCAGGGGCGTCTGCCGAAACCCCTCCAGCCGTTCCGCAATCGCCTGTTCGGCCTGAGTATCGCGCCCGAGCGACTGCATCAGATCCGTGAGGAGCGCCGGCCCGGTTCTGACTATGCGAGCCTCGCCCAGTGCCGGCGCGAGATCAGCGCGGCCGAGAGCCTGTATCTCAATGAGCGTATCCCGTACGTGGACAGCACCAATATGTCCATCGAGGAACTGGCGATCGAGATCATGCAGCGGGTCGGGGTGGAAAGGGCCTGGTGACGGTATCAACCGACGAAGCGGTTGCGCAGGCGGCCGATCCCGTCGATGAAGATCTCGATGGTCTGTCCCTCTTCCATCGCCGAGGCACCGACCGAGGTGCCGCAGGCGATCACGTCTCCGGGGTAGAGCCGGACCTCCCTCGCGACCCGCTGCACGATCTCCCGTGGTGAGAAGATCATGTCGCCGACGGGGTAGTCCTGTTTCAACTCGCCGTCGAGCAGGGCCTGCACCCGTAACTTGGCAGGATCGACGCCGGTGGCGATCCAGGGACCGATCGGCCCGAAGGAGGGGAAGCTCTTGGCACGGCACCACTGGCCGAAGGCATCGTCCTCGAACAACGGCTGGGGCGCGGTAACGTCGTTGACGCAGGTATAACCGAAGATACAGTCGTCCACTGCCTGCAGTGTGGGCCGAAGGCATTCCTTTCCGATCACGATGCCCAGTTCCGCCTCGAACTTCACCTTGCCGACAAAATCTTCGGGTCGGCTGATGGCCGCCTCGTGGGCGGACAGGCAACCCGGGAGCTTGACGAAATAGAGAGGAAACTCCGGTCGCCGAGTGCCTTCCAGGGCCATGCGCTCGTGAAAGTTGTTCCACAGGCCGAGGAACTGGCGGGGTTCGACGGGGGGCAGCCAGGTCACCTGCTCCGGATTGCAGGTTTTCCCCGTGTCCTGGGGAGTTCCGAACAGCTCCCCTTCGTACAGCCTGAGTCCGCCCTGGTCAGGCTGGGCGAGAAAGGGCTGTCCCTCCACCAAAACCCGGCTCCAAAGGGTCATTGATCCAAAATCTTTACCTGGCAGTCATGGGATCTAGGATATTAGCAGGACAAGGCCCTTCAGGGTGTGGATACGGATCAGGTGATCACGTCGGGTTCTTCCCGCCCTATGTGGTAGGCAAGATCGGCGATGGTATGAGATGCCGTGATAAGCGGCGCCAACGCGGCCTGGGTGTCGTCCTCCAATCGTTCCGGTCGTGTCTCGGGGCGCTCGATGTAGATCCGCAGGGTGGCGCCCACCGTCCCGGTGCCGGACAGACGATAGACAATGCGTGAGCCGTCCTCGAACAGGAAGCGCAGCCCCTGGTGCTCACTCACGGAGCCATCGACGGGATCGACATAGCGAAAGTCGTCGGCGCGCAGAATGCGGGGGCCGTCATAGCATTCGCCCTGGAGGGTCGGCAGTATCCGTCGCAATCGTTCCATCAGCGCTTCGGCCTTGGTCTTGTCCACGCCCTCGTAGTCGTGGCGGGTGTAGTAGTTGCGGCCGAAGCGACGCCAGTGATCGCGCACGATCTCGCGCACCGGGCGCTGCTCCACCGCCAGCAGGTTGAGCCAGGCCAGTACCGCCCACAGGCCATCCTTCTCCCGCACATGGGCCGAGCCCGTGCCGAAGCTCTCCTCGCCGCAGAAGGCGATCTTGCCCGCGTCGAGCAGGTTGCCGAAGAACTTCCAGCCGGTCGGCGTCTCGTACAGATCGATCTCCAGGGCCTTGGCGACCCGGTCGACGGCCTGGCTGGTGGGCATGGAGCGGGCCACCCCGGGGATGCCATCGCGCCAGGCGGGAAACACGCGATGGTTGGCGGTGAGGATGGCGAGGCTGTCGCTGGGGGTGACGAAGATGTCGCGCCCCAGGATCATGTTGCGGTCGCCGTCCCCATCGGAGGCGGCCGCGAAGTCTAGCCCCTGAGGTCCCTGGGTACGGGCCACCAGTTCGGCGGCATAGGTGAGGTTGGGGTCGGGGTGACCGCCACCGAAGTCTTCGAGGGGCACCCCGTTGACCACGGTGCCGGCGGGTGCGCCCAGTTGCTCCTCCAGTATGCGCTTGGCATAGGGTCCAGTGACCGCGTGCATGGCATCGAAGGCCATGCGGAAGTCTCCGCGGAGCAATCCGGCGATCGCGTCGAAATCGAACTGCTGCCGCATCAGTTCGGCATAGTCGGCCACCGGGTCGACGATCTCCACCCGCATTGTGCCCACGCTCACCTCGCCGATGTGATCGAGGTCGATGTCGTCGGCATCCAGGATCCGATAGCGATCGATCTCCAGGGTGCGTTGGTAGATGGCCTCGGTCACTTTCTCCGGGGCCGGCCCCCCGTTGGGGGTGTTGAACTTGATGCCGAAATCCCCGTCCGGCCCCCCGGGGTTGTGACTGGCCGAGAGGATCAGCCCGCCCTGGGTCTGGTACTTCCGAATCAGGCAGGAGGCGGCGGGGGTGGAGAGGATACCGCCCTGGCCCACCAGGCAATGCGCCACGCCATTGGCCGTGGCCATGCGCAGGATGACCTGGATGGCCTGGCGGTTGTAGTAACGGCCGTCGCCGCCCAATACCAGGGTGCCGCCCTGGAGCTGGGGCTGGGTGTCGAATACCGCCTGGACGAAGTTTTCCAGGTAGTGCGGTTGCTGAAACACCGTCACCCGCTTGCGCAGGCCGGAGGTGCCCGGTTTCTGGTCATCGAAGGGTTGAGTGGCGATTTCTCGGATCGGCATGATGTTTCCTTGGGGTGTTGCGGTCTTGGGCCCTCTTGTCGCGGCTAGTGTCCATGAGGGATGGGCCCGCACCCCTGATCATGGAACAAGGATGACCGACAAGACAGATGCGGTTCGTTCCTCACCACATCCTACCGAACTGTCGGAACGAATTCCGACCTACAACGCGCTACAGGTCGGACCTCGGCCCGACAAGATTGCGTAGGATGCGGTGAGCTCCCCGAATCGCATCAGAGTGGGCTTTCGCCTTGCGTGGCCCCCAGGCCCGGGGCCCGACAGGGGGCCTATTTCACCATGATTTCTGGCTGTCGGGTGCTTGAATTCCTCTGCAGCTGCCCTCATTTTGTCGTCCAGTTCCCTGTCTCACACAAACCCAAGGAGAAGATTCGAAGATGACCGAAGCTGCCCACAAGGAGACCCGCGAGTTCCAGGCCGAGGTGAGCCAGGTGCTCAACCTGGTGATCCGCTCGCTCTACAGCAACAAGGAGATCTTCCTGCGCGAACTGATCTCCAACGCCTCGGACGCGGCGGAGAAGCTCCGCTTCGAGGCCCTTGGCAACGATGCCCTCTATGAGGACGATCCGAATCTGCGCATCCGCATCGAGGCCGACCCCGAGGCGCGTACCGTCACTATCGACGACAACGGCATCGGCATGAGCCGGGATGAGGTGGTCGAGCTGATCGGCAGCATCGCCAGCTCGGGCACCCGGCGCTTTCTCGAACAGCTCTCGGGTGATCAGGCCAAGGACAGTGCCCTGATCGGCCAGTTCGGGGTGGGTTTCTATTCTGCCTTCATCGTCGCCGACGAGGTGACCCTGGAGACGCGTCGCGCCGGCCTGCCCGCCACCGAGGGCGTGCGCTGGGAATCCACCGGCGAGGGCAGTTACACCATAGAGACCGTCGAGAAGCCCCAGCGCGGCACCCGTATCACCCTCCATCTGCGCGAGGAGGATGCGGAATTCGCCGATCCCTGGCGGCTGCGCTCGATCATCGCCAAGTTTTCCGATCATGTCGCCATCCCCATCGAGATGCGCAAGGAGCAGACCGAGGAAGACAAGGACAAGGCGCCCGAATGGGAGCAGGTCAACAAGGGCACCGCGCTGTGGATGCGCAACAAGTCCGAGATCAGTGACGAGGAGTACATCGACTTCTACAAATACCTTACCCACGACTTCGAGGAGCCGCTGGCCTGGACCCACAACCGGGTGGAGGGCAAGCAGGAGTACACCTCGCTGCTGTATATCCCCGAGCATGCCCCCTTCGATCTGTGGGACCGGGAGCAGAAGCACGGGGTCAAGCTGTATGTGCGCCGGGTCTTCATCATGGACGAGGCGGACAAGCTGATGCCCCATTACCTGCGCTTCGTCAAGGGACTGGTCGATTCGGACGATCTGCCGCTGAACGTCTCGCGCGAGCTGCTGCAGAGCGACCGGCGCATCGACAGTATCCGCTCGGCCAATACCAAGCGGATTCTCAATCTGCTGGAGAAGATGGCGAAGGATGAGCCGGAGAAGTACGCCACCTTCTGGAGGGAGTTCGGCAAGGTGCTCAAGGAAGGGCCGGCCGAGGATTTCGCCAATCGCGAGAAGATCGCCAGTCTGTTGCGCTTTCATTCCACCAAGGACGAGGGCGACGAGCCCACCGTCTCGCTGGATCGGTACATCGAGCGGATGCCTGAGAAGCAGGAGAAGATCTACTATCTCACCGCCGACTCGCTGGCCGCGGCGCGCAACAGCCCGCACCTGGAGGTGTTCAAGAAGAAGGACATCGAGGTGCTGCTGCTGGTCGACCGGGTGGACGAGTGGCTGGTCTCGCACCTGACCGAGTATCAGGGCAAGACGCTGCAGTCGGTGGCCAAGGGCGAACTCGACCTGGGCGAGCTGGAGGACAAGGAGGACAAGGAAAAGGCCGAGAAGGCCGCCGAGGAGCACAAGGATCTGATCGAGCGGATCAAACAGACGCTGGGGGATGCGGCGAAGGAGGTACGTGTCTCGACGCGCCTGACCGAATCACCCGCCTGCCTGGTGGTCGATCAACATGACATGAGTCAGAACCTGGCGCGGGTGCTCAAGCAGCTGGGCCAGGACGCGCCTAGCCCTCAGCCCATCCTCGAGGTGAACCTGGACCACCCGCTGGTCCAGCGCCTGGAGAAAGAGCAGGACGATGCCCAGTTCAAGGAGCTGGCGCAGCTGATCTTCGACCAGGCGCTACTCGCTGAAGGCGGTCAGCTGGAAGATCCGGCCAGCTTCGTGCACCGGCTCAATCGACTCATTTTGGAGATGGGATCCTGATGCGGTCCGCGTTTGGGGCCGGCATCGCCGGCCCTGTCGATCTGAGTCGATGGTGCGCCCCCAAGGCGCGACCGGGCGCGGTAAGATCCGGGCATGGATAATGAGATCCTGCAGCAATTGGACGGCCGCCTCGGTCCGCTATATGCGCGCCAGCGACTTGGCATCGAGCGGGAGAACCAGCCAAAGGTATTTGGCAGCGGCATCAATTTTTTCCATCCGGAAAACTGGTACTCGATCCATTCGCTGATTCGTAACAGCCTGCGGCTGGTCGGGCTTTATGGCCGTGGTGTGCGCAACACCCTGGATATCCGGGTGCGGGAGAACGAGCTCCGGATAGAGGGGCTGCCGCCCGTCTTCGATGGCTTCACCCTGCTGCATCTGAGCGATATCCATGCAGACATCCATCCGCCAGCCATTCATGCCATGGTGGAGACGGTGCGGGACCTGGATTACGACATCTGTGTGCTCACCGGCGACTATCGGGCCCAGACCCACGGTCCCGTGGATGCGGCCCTGGAATGGATGGGTGTTCTCACCATCGGTCTGCACCAACCCATCTATGGGGTCTTCGGCAACCATGACAGCGTCACCATGCTGCCGGGCCTGGAGGCGATGGGTATCCGGATGCTGGTCAATGAGCACGTGGCCATCGAGCGCGATGGCCATCAGCTGTTTCTGGTGGGCATCGACGATGCCCACTACTACCGGGTGGACAACATCGAAAAGGCGCTTGCCGGTGTTCCTCACGACAAAACGGCTATCCTGCTCAGCCATACCCCCGAGATCTACCGCCAGGCCGCGCATGCCGGTTTCGCACTGATGCTCTGCGGCCACACCCATGGGGGACAGATCTGCCTTCCGGGCGGGATCCCCGTCACCCTGGACGCCAAGTGTCCCCGCGCCCTGGGCTCAGGACCCTGGCGCCATGGCGACATGCAGGGCTATACCTCGGCCGGGACCGGGAGTTGCATCGTCAATGTCCGACTCAATTGTCCGCCCGAGGTGACTCTGCACCGGCTGCGGTGCGCCTGAACCCGGTCAATACGGGTGTTTGCGAAGGCCGATCAGATACAAAAGCCGCGAGAGCAGCAATTCGCTGACAAAGAACAATGCGACCAGGGTCAGGATGTCCCCCCAGGAGAGGGCCATGGCATCGCGCACCGCGAGAAGCGGAAAGAGGGATTCCGGCACCTGATCCAGACCCAGCGCCATACTGCTGGGGAGCAGTCCCAGACGTCGTTTGAGGAAGCTGGAGGTGAGGTCCCCCAGCATGGCAAAGATCCCGATCAGGGCGCCGGTCTGCCACCCCAGCCCAATCAGCCAGGATCCCAGGGCAGTCAGCAGGAGCGAGGCGATGACACCGCGGAGGGTCTTGGTCGGGCCCAAGAATGGCCGGCCGTCGGCAAAGTGCCGCCCGCCGTCCAGCGGCACCGCCCGGATCCAGTCGAGAAACTCGCGCGCGATCAACGGTGCGCCATTGGCCAGCAGGAGCAGTCCCAGCAGTAAAAAGTCTTGGTAGTCGAGGTCCACAACAGAACCATTGAGCAGTGCCCTGGCGTCATTCTCCCAGATCTTGGCTGCTCCGGAGGCCGGATGAAGTGAGAGCTCGCCGCTGTTTGCGCCGTATCAGGGCCTTCTCCGATTCCACCAGCAGAAACACCAGTACCGCGCCGCCCAGAATGGGCAGCCAGTGACCGGGCGCCATGTCCCTGGTGGCGAACAGGGTCTGGAATGGCCCCAGGTAGGTGAAGGCCAGTTGCATCAGGGTGACCAGGGCCACCGCGATGAGGGCCGGACGGCTGCCGAGCAGGCCGCGCAGGGATAGGCTCGATGCCGTCAGGAAGCGGGCATTGAACAGGTAGGCGATCTCCCCGGCGACCAGCGCATTGACTGCTACAGTACGCGCCAACTCGAGGGTGGCGCCGGCGTCACGGTGCCACAGAAACAGCCCATAGCAGTAAACCACCAACAGCAGGGAGACGAACGCCAGGCGCCAGATCAGAAAGCCCGACAGCAGGGGCTCTGTGCGCGGTCGTGGGGGGCGTCGCATCACGTCGACCTCGGGTGGCTCGAAGGCGAGGGCGATGGCCAGGGTTACGGCGGTGATCATGTTGACCCACAGGATCTGCACCGGTGACAGGGGCAGCAGGCCGCCAACGGCAATGGCCAGCATGACCAGCAGCGCCTCTGCGCCGTTGGTGGGGAGCACGAACAGGATCCCTTTCTTGATGTTGTCGTAGACGGTTCGGCCTTCCTCGACGCCCGCGACGATGGAGGCAAAGTTGTCGTCGGCGAGCACCATCTCCGCTGCCTCTTTTGCGGCCTCCGTGCCCTTGATGCCCATCGCGACCCCGATATCCGCACGTTTGAGGGCCGGCGCATCGTTGACGCCATCCCCGGTCATGGCGGTGACCTTGCCATCTGCCTGCAGGGCCTCGACCAGGCGGAGCTTGTGTTCCGGGCTGGTGCGCGCGAACACGGCGTTATTTTCTATCACTTCGCGCAGCTGGCTATCGTCGAGACGGTCGATCTGCTCGCCGCTGATGGCGTTCTCTCCGTCGCCAATGCCCAACTGGTGCCCGATTGCCGCAGCTGTCACGACATGGTCGCCGGTGATCATCCTGACCGCTATGCCGGCACTGCGGCATTGCGCCACTGCAGAGACGGCCTCTTCCCGGGGCGGATCGATGAAACCCACCAGGCCCAGCGGGCGCAGCCCGTTGTCCAGGTCCGAGAGGTCCAGGTTGCGTTGCGCAGAATCGACAGGGCGCCAGGCCAGGGCGAGCACACGATAACCGCTACGGGCGAGTGCATGCAGGCGCTGTTCCCACTGATCGCGGGAAGGAATGCCTTCGCTGCCATGAGGCAGGTCGCAACGTGCCAATATCGATTCCGGAGCGCCCTTTACGAAGAGGTAGCCATGTCCCTGGTGGTCATGGTGCAGGGTGGCCATAAGCCGATAGCGGGAATCGAACGGAATGACGTCGGTGCGGGGCGATGCGGCAGCCTCGCGCCCGGGATCCAGTCCCGCCTTGATGGCGGCGGTGAGCAGCGCTACCTCCATGGGGTCTCCCTGCCACTCCCAACCGCATTCGGTGTAGATCAGGGTGGCGTCGTTGCACAGGGATCCCGCGCGCAACAGATCCAGCAGGTCGGGCTGGCGGTGTGGATCGATCCCCTGGTCATCGGTCAGGAAGCCGCCATGGGGCTCGTAGCCAGATCCGGTGACCTGATAGCGTTGCCTCGGCGTCTCGATGGCCTGCACGGTCATCTCGTTGCGGGTGAGGGTGCCGGTCTTGTCCGAGCAGATAACGCTCACCGACCCCAGGGTCTCGACTGCCGGCAGGCGCCGGATGATCGCATTGCGACGCGCCATGCGTTGCACCCCGAGTGCCAGGGTGATGGTAATGATGGCCGGCAATCCCTCGGGAATCGCTGCAACCGCCAACGCGACCGATGCCAGGAACATCTCGCTCAAGGGCTCGTGATGCACCAGGGTGCCGAGGGCGAAGGCAAGGGCAGCCACTACCAAGATGGTCAGCGTGACGGTCCGGCCGAAACCCGCCATCTGTTCCAACAGAGGCGTGGTGAGGGGCCTGATCTCGGCCAGAAGGCGACTGATGCGACCGATTTCGGTTGCACTGCCGGTGGCGACCACTACGCCGAGCCCCTGGCCGGCAGTGACCAGGGTGCCTGAATAGGCCATGCTCGAGCGGTCTCCGAGCGTTGCACCTGCCAGGACCGGCTCGCTGCGCTTCGCGACCGCCATCGACTCGCCGGTCAGGGCGGCCTCTTCGATACGCAGGCCGTGGGCCCGCAGCAGGCGAAGGTCTGCCGGTACACGATCTCCTGCCGCCAGTTGCACGATGTCTCCCGGCACGAGGGTGTCAGCCGGAAGGTTGCGGATGCGACCCCCGCGCAACACAGACACGTGGGGGGAGAGCATGCCCCGGATTGCCTCCATTGCCTGCTCTGCCTTGCCCTCCTGGACGAAGCCGATCAATGCGTTGATGGTTACCACGCCGAAGATGACCGTGGCGTCGATCCAATGGCCGAGAACAGAGGTGATAAACCCCGCCACCAGCAGGATATGAATCAGAATATTGTTGAACTGCGCGAGCAGGCGCCGCGAGGCACTGCGTCGACGTGGTGCAGGCAGCCGGTTGGGGCCGTACCTCTGCCGCCTTTCCTCGACGCTGGCCCGGTCCAGGCCTTGCTCGGTGGTTTCAAGCGCCTGCAGCACCGCTTCGACCGGCAGTGCGTGCCAGGCAGGTGTATCGCCGCGGGCGGGCGCTTCTTTCACGGCTGACCGCGGAATTCGGAGGCGGAAGAATCGAGGCTCAATGCTGCTCGCTGAGGCGCCTGACCAGCCAGCCGCGGAAGAAGGGATTGTCCGCATCGGCAAACTGCTGCGCCTGCTGCAACCAGGCGCGCAGCTCCTCAGGCCCCTGTGGCTCGCGTCCCTGCGCCGCACGGAAGCAGTCGAGATAGAATTCGCCCTGCAGGTTCTGCCACTGTTCCTCGCCGATCGCGTCCTTGAGCTGGCCGGGGAAGGGGATGATGTTGTCTTTATCCATCGGTGGCCTGGTCGAACAAAAAACGCAGTTTAACAGGCCGCTCAGATCAGCAGTACACCGGTGACCGGGATCACCAGCCACACGAGTGCCGCCGCCCGGCCGGGGGATTGCTCGGGACACCCCCTGTCGCCTGGGTGCCAATACGGCGAGGTGCCGATCAATCCGGAACCAGGCGTCTCGGCCGGAGGGCGCCCGAGGACCGGGTCAGGCGCCGACAACGCGGTCGAGTTCCGTGTAGGCCTTGCCCAGCCAGACCTTTACCCGCTGTCTTTCCAGAAGTCCCAGACAGGGGCCCGCTTCCGGATCCCTGTTGTTCGCGGCGGCCCACAGGCTGGCTCCGATGCGGTCAATCTTTCTCATCGTGGGCGGGTGCAGGCCGGGCAGGTCCATGGTTTTCGCACCCAGGGCATCTGCCCTGGATTTCTCCTCCGAGTCGTCCAGGAGGGAAAAGTCACTGCCCCGCCCGCGGTTCCGAACCAGCACGTAGCCGGGCCCCTCGCCATGCGCGTCCAGCAGTTTGCCCAGCAGACGTACCGCGTCGGTGCTGTCATCCATCACGTGCCACAAAAGGACATCGATGCCCAGTTCGTCGCTCAGTTGCAAAAGGCCGGTTTCATCCATCCAGCGGTCGAGCGGGCGATTCGCCTGCGCGGCCAGGTCGACGATCACGTCCGCCTGCGACTCGGCGGCACGCTCGGCGATCTGGTCCGCCTGCTCGAAGCGGTTGATATCCACAGGAAGGGTGTACTCCCCGTAGTAGCGGACCAGAGCGCCATGCGAGAGGTCGCCGTCGAAGGCAGAGAACCTGCGCTCGTGGTCGATGTAGTACTGGGCGAGAAGTCGGGCGAGCACGGACTTGCCAACGCCGCCCTTTTCGCCGCCGACAAAATGAATCATGGGCATGCTGGAGATCCTATTGGGGTTGCAGTCAACTTATGCCTGGGTGGCAGCAGTTTCCATGCCGTTCGAGCCGGTCGGGAAGGGCTGCCTTGGCATAGAGACATCTTACACTGCCGGTCCAATTCTGCACCAGAATGCAGTCATGAAGACAGGTCGCCGGGGTATTCGGCCTCACTTCATCAAGTCACGGACAACTGTGGCAATGCGAACGCCGAACGCCTTGGCGGTTTCGATATCGCCGCTGGTCGGGGCCTCGTCGGCGCCGGCATCCGAGGGCGACTGTGCCATCAGCCCGCCGAATGATCCGAGGTAGTTGATGTCGTCACGTTGTGCGGCCTTGGTGTTGGATGGCATCAGGCCCGTCCCGACCCACAGCATCGAATGCTGCATGGCCAGCGTCATGAAATAGTGCAGGGTGGAATGTTTGTCGCCGTTCATCGACGCCGAGTTGGTGAAACCGGCGGCGATTCTGTCTTTCCACGCCTGGCCGGCCCAGCGCTTGCTGCTCGCGTCGGCAAATTTCTTGAACTGCCAGGATGCCATGCCCATGTAGGTCGGCGAGCCGAAGACGATGGCGTCGGCGTGGTCGAGTGAGCTCCAGTCCGCCTGGGTGATCTCGCCATCCTGGTCGATTGATACCAGGTGGGCGGTGACGCCGTCGAGGCTGGCGATGCCATCGGCTACGCCCTTGGCCTGATTTGTCGTATGACCGTAGCCACTGTGGTACACGATGCTGATTGTCTTCATGTGTTGGGTCCCTCGAAATTCGCAATTGGATGGAGTGTCAGGGCAGGTCGAACAGCAGGATCTCTGCGCCTTCGATGCCCTTGAGCGTGAGCAGATCGTGACTCCTGGCCTGCAGGCCGTCGCCCGGGCGTAGCGTGATGCTGCCGACCTGGAGTTGACCGCGGGCGAGATGCAGGTAACCTTCCCGGTCGACACCGAATCGGTATTCCAGGATCTCCCCCGGCCCCAGCAGCGCGCCGGAGATCATGGCGTCCTGCTGCGAGGTGATGGACCCATCACGACCGTCAGGGGATACCAGAAGTACCCAGCGGCCCTGTCGATCATCGATCGGGAAGTGCTTCTGCTCGTAGCCCGGCGCCATGCCGAAGGTATTCGGCTGCAACCAGATCTGTAGAAAGTGCACCGGTTCGACCCGGGAGTGGTTGTACTCGCTATGGGTGACGCCGGAGCCTGCGCTCATGCGCTGCACGTCGCCACTCCGGATCACCGAGCCATTCCCCAGGCTGTCCTTGTGTTCGAGTGCGCCGTCGAGCACATAACTGACGATCTCCATGTCGCTGTGGCCGTGCTCGGCGAAGCCCTTTCCGGGTGCGACGGTGTCATCATTGATCACTCGCAGGTTGGACATACCCATCTGCTGCGGATCGTAGTAGGCGCCAAAGGAGAAGGTGTGATAGCTATCCAGCCAGCCTTCACCGGTGTGTCCCCGGTCGTCCGCCCTTCGCAAGGTCAACATGGTTCCCATTCCTTCGTGATGTCGGTCGATAGCAAAACCTTAGTAGAGAACCCAGTTGTGAAAAACCGAAGAATAGGGCATGGACTATTACGCAATATGCAACAATGGCATCTTCGCATTGGGCCGAAGCGAGGGCGAGGTGCATGGATGACAGACAAGTCTTTTTCCATGTGGTGGAGGCGAATGGTTTTGCTGCGGCCGCCAAACGCCTGGAAACAACGCCGGCCTCGGTCAGTCGCCGGATCAAGTCGCTGGAGCAGCGGCTGGGAGTGCGCCTGCTGCAGCGCACCACACGCAAACTCAGTTTGACCGAGGCGGGGGAACGGTACTATCGAGAAGGGCGTCGTCTGTGGCGAGAGATCGATGACCTAGAACAGGGGCTGACCAGTTCGGCGGATGAGCTGGAGGGTAAGTTACGGATCGTAGCGCCCATGTCGTTTGGGCAGCGGCGACTCGCGCCGCTGGTCGCACACTTTGCCCAGTCGCATCCGAAGCTGCGGGTTTCGTTGATCCTGGATGACCGCGAGACGGATTTGATCGACGAGGCGGCCGACCTGGCGATACGCATTGGCTACCCTTCCGATTCGTCGATGATCGCACGTCCCATCGCCACGGTACCGCGCTATCCCTGCGCCTCGCCCGGTTACCTGAAGCGCCGCGGTGTCCCGCAATCGCCCGACGACCTGTTGCATCACGCCTGCCTGCACTACAGTCTCATCTCCGAGCGCGAGGAGTGGACGTTCCTCTGTGGCAGCGAAGAGCATACGGTTGCGGTAACGGGTTGGTTCTGCAGCAACAATGGCGATGTCTTGGTCGAGGCCGCCACGCAAGACCTGGGCATTGCGTTGCTGCCCGATTTCATCGTCGAAGAGGCCTTGGCCGAGGGCCGACTGGTCAGGGTATTGGAGGGTTTCGAGCGCGCACCATTGACCCTGTTTGCGTTATATCCCTCGCGCCAGCATGTTCCTGCAAAGACCCGCCGAATTCTGGCATACCTGGGGGACCAGCTTGGAGAGTCTGTCCCGAGGGCGCGAAGGCCACGAGCCACACGGTAGAGGCCGGCGCCGTCGGCGATGCCGCTCAGGCGAAGCGCAACACCGGCGGTCCGGACAGTTCCTCGAAGGCCTGTCGTTTGAGCAGCAGGCGCATCGCATGCAGCACCGGCTCGGTGTAGCCGTTGGGCAGCTCGCGGCCGTGGAACACCAGCTGGCAGGCGGTTTCGAAGGCCGGGTCCTGGTAGTCGGGCGCCATCGGGCGGTAGTTGGGATCGTTCGCGTTCTGCCGATCCACCACCTCGGCCATGCGCCGCAGGGTGAGCATCACCTGGCGCTCGCTGACCACGTCGTGATACAGCCAGTTGGCGATGTGCTGGCTGGAGATACGCAGGGTGGCCCGGTCCTCCATCAGCCCGACGTCGCGGATGTCCGGCACCTTCGAACACCCCACGCCCTGTTGCACCCAGCGCACCACGTAGCCCAGGATGCCCTGGCAGTTGTTGTCCAGCTCCTGCTGAATCTCTTCCTTGGCCCAAGCGGGGGGGTCGGCAACCGGCAGGGTCAGCAGATCCTCGATGCTTGCCCGCGGTCGCTGGCGCAGGCGCTCCTGTTCGGCCCAGACGTCCACCTCGTGGTAGTGCATGGCGTGCAGTACTGCCGCGGTGGGCGAGGGCACCCAGGCGGTGTTGGCACCCGATCTGGGATGGGCAATCTTCTGTTCCACCATGGCGGCCATCTCGTCCGGCATGGCCCACATGCCCTTGCCGATCTGGGCGCGACCGGGCAGGCCGCAGGCCAGGCCGATGTCCACGTTCCAGTCTTCGTAGGCGAGCATCCAGGGCTGGATCTTCATATCGGCCTTGCGCACCATGGGCCCGGCCTGCATATCGGTGTGGATCTCGTCGCCGGTTCGATCGAGGAAGCCGGTGTTGATGAAAATGAGACGCTCCCGCGCCTGGCGTATGCATTCCTTGAGGTTCAGGGTGGTGCGCCGTTCCTCGTCCATCAGGCCGAGCTTGAGGGTGTTGGGTGGCAGGTCGAGCAATGCTTCGACCGCGCCAAACAGCTGTATGGTAAAGGCGACCTCGTCGGGGCCGTGCATCTTGGGCTTGACGATGTACACCGAGCCGGCGTCCGAGTTGCGCCAGCGCCCGTTGCCCTTGAGGTCGTGCAGGGCGATCAGGCTGGTGACCAGGGCATCGAGTATGCCCTCCGGGATCTCGTCACCTTCGGCATCGAGTATTGCCGGTGTGGTCATCAGGTGGCCGACATTGCGGATCAGCATCAGCGCGCGGCCCTTGAGGGTCAGGCTGCCGCCCTCCGGGGTCGTGTACTGCCGATCCGGCTGCAGGGTGCGGTTGAAGCTGCGCGCGCCCTTGGTCACCGGGGCGGACAGGTCGCCCTTCATCAGCCCCAGCCAGTTGCGGTAGACCAGCGTCTTGTCCTCGCCGTCGACCGCGGCGACCGAGTCCTCACAGTCCTGGATCACGGTGGCAGCGGCCTCCAGTTGGACGTCGGCAATCCCCGCGCGATCCAATGCACCGACGGGATGCTCGCGATTGATGCGCAGCTCGATGTGCAGGTCGTGGTGGCGGAACAGCAGGGTCGAGGGTGCCGAGGTCTCGCCGAGGTGGCCGGCGAACTGCGCCGGTGCGGCCAGCCCGACCGTCTGCCCGCCGGTGGTGGTGGCCGAGAGCCTTCCGTCGACTACGGACCACTCGGCCACGTCGTGGTGCGAGGCACCTGCCAGCGGGACATGGCGGTCGAGGAAGTCCCGCACATAGGCGATGACCGATTGTGCGCGCTCCGGGTCGATTCTGTCGGTCACGCGAGCCGGCGTCTCTGGCAGCATGTCGCTGCCATACAGGGCGTCATAGAGCGATCCCCAGCGGGCGTTGGCCGCGTTCAGGGCATAGCGGGCGTTGTTCACCGGCACCACCAGCTGCGGGGCGGCGAGGGTGGCGATCTCCGGATCGACGTTCTCGGTTGCGATCCCGAAGTCCTCACCTTCGGGCACCAGGTAGCCGATTTCCTCGAGAAAGGCACGGTATTGGGCAGGCTCGAAGGCGTTTTCGAGGTGCCACTCGTCGATCCGGTGCTGCAATTCGCTGCGCCGCCGCAGCAGCTGGCGGTTGAGGGGGACGAATCGCCCGAGGATATCGCGCAGGCCGCTCCAGAAGCGCTGCGGGGTGAGTTCGGTCCCGGGCAGCGCCTCGCGTTCGATGAAGTCGTGCAGCTTGCGGTCGATGTGCAGCCCGGCCTTTTCGATGTAGTCGAATCGGATCATGGTGAAGATTTCCATCGTTCGGTCGATAGGAAAAGCCTAGATGCCGTATCGCGTGCTGGCGCATTGTTTTTTTCAATAGGGGCTATCGCCCTGCGGTCGGTGACATATGCTGTGTTTATCGCCTGCTTCCGGGGCCGTCCAAAGGAGATCTGCCGATGAAAGCCGATGTACTCGCCACTGCCGACCTGAGTGATCAACTGGGTGACGACGCCCAGATCATGTTGCCTCCCTGGTTCAACTATGGCGGCATGGAGCGCTTTCAGGGACCGGCCGCCACGGTGCGCTGCAAGGACGACAACAGCCGGGTCCGCGAAATGCTGGAGCAGCCCGGTGAGGGGCGGGTGCTGGTGGTCAACAATGGCAACTCGATGCAGTGCGCCCTGCTCGGTGACCTGTTGGGGGAACTGGCCGTGCAAAACGGCTGGAACGGGGTCATCGTCAACGGCTGCGTGCGCGATTCCGAGGCGCTGGGCAGGCTGCCGCTCGGCGTGAAGGCGAGGGGGACCCATCCGCGCAAGAGCGTCAAGACGGGCAGGGGCGAGACCCAGGTGACATTGGCCTTTGCCGGTGTCATGGTATCGCCCGGTGACTGGATCTACGCAGACCCCGACGGCATTCTGGTCCGCAAGGGTTGATTCATCTCGGGGTGGTTGGCGGCATCGAAGAATCGAGGCAGCCGTAAGAACGAGACAGATGTGGTTCCTTCCCCACCGCATCCTGTGAGCGTCTGTCGGACTGAAGCCCAACCCACGATTCGAAGGGGCAAGGTCGAAATTTGTTCCGGCACCTTGTCGGGTTGAAACCCGACCCACAAGACCGAGGATAGGTTGGAATCCATTGCGACAATCCGTTGCCTCGACAGATCGGTAGGATGCGGTGAGCCCTGCGAACCGCATCAGCGTTGGCTGGCATCAGCAATTGGCGCAGCGGCTCACCTCCGAGGGATCCTTGTCGGCATAGTACTCGCGTAGCATGTCGATATAACGCACCGCCGCCGGTGCGAGGAACTTGCCCCGGCGCGAGACGATGCCGTAGGAGCGGGTGGGGAAGTATTTCCCCAGCGGCTTGACTGCCAGCCGGTCGGTATCGGTGAGGCAGACATCGGTGACGATGGAGATACCCAGGCCGAGTTCCACGTACTTCTTGATCACCTCCCAGCCACCGGCCTCCAGCGCCACCTTGAACTGCAGGTCGTGCTGCTGGAATACCAGCTCGACGATACGCCAGGTGGACAGGTGCCGCGGCGGCAGGATCAGGCCGTATTCCGAGATGTCCTGCAGCGTGACCTGCTCCCTTTGCGCCAGCGGATGGTCCGGAGCGGTGATCAGGGCGGGGTAGTAGGTCACGATCGGCTCGTAGCGAATGTCGTCCGGCACCTCCAGCATCGAGCCGACGGCAAAGTCAACCTGATCGGCGCGGATCATCGAGAGGCCGTCGCGTCCGGTGACATTGTGCAGCTTCAATCCGATGCCAGGATACTCATCGGCGAACTGCTTGGTGGTATCCGGCAGCACGTAGAGGATGGTCGATTCTCCGGCCGCGATGTTCAGTTCACCCTTCTGCAGGTTGCCCATGTGAGCGTGGAAGGAATCCTGCAGTCCGTCGATGGCCTCCACCAGCGGACTGGCCAGCCGATAGAGGACCTCGCCCTCCGGCGTCAGGCTGATCTTGGGGCCACGCCGCTCGAAGACCGTGATCTCCATTTCCCGTTCGAGGGCCTGCACCTGCAGTGTGACCGAGGGCTGACTGAGGAACAGGTTCTCCGCCGCCTCGGTGATGCTGCCGCATTGGGCGGCATGACAGAAAGCGCGCAGTTGCTTGAGGCGGTTCTGCTTGTAATAGGGGGTTTTGAGCTTGGTCATTGGCCCTCGTCTCTCTCACTCGGGTGGCGATCTTACATTAAAAATAGCAATAATTTTCATTAAAACAATTGGCTGGGAAAATACAGGCAATAGCTTAGTCTTTTTTTCAGCAAAGGGAAGACTTGGCCGTGATCCCAGGATCTCCCTTCATAACCACCCGAGGCAGACCAGAGGAGCAACCCATGAAGACCAGACAGGAGCAGATTGCCGCACTCGAGAAGGACTGGGCGGAGAATCCGCGTTGGAAGGACGTGACACGTGGTTACACCGCAGAGGATGTGGTGCGCCTGCGCGGCTCGGTGCAGCCGGCATTCACCTATGCCCGGATTGGTGCAGAACGGCTTTGGGATCTGGTGCGCGGCGGGGCGAACAAGGGCTATGTCAACTGCCTCGGCGCCCTGACCGGCGGCCAGGCAGTGCAGCAGGCAAAGGCGGGGGTGGAGGCGATCTACCTCTCGGGCTGGCAGGTAGCGGCGGACGCCAACACCTCCGAGACCATGTATCCCGACCAGTCGCTGTATGCCTACGATTCGGTGCCGACCATGGTGCGCCGCATCAACAATGCCTTCAAACGGGCCGACGAGATCCAGTGGTCGCGGGGCGTCGAACCCGGCGGCCGGGATTACGTCGATTATTTCCTGCCGATCGTGGCCGATGCCGAGGCCGGCTTCGGTGGCGTCCTCAACGCCTATGAGTTGATGAAGAACATGATCGCCAGTGGCGCGGCGGGGGTGCATTTCGAGGACCAGCTCGCCGCAGTGAAGAAGTGCGGGCACATGGGCGGCAAGGTGCTGGTGCCCACCCAGGAGGCGGTGCAGAAGCTGGTGGCCGCGCGCCTCGCCGCCGATGTGATGGGGGTGCCGACCCTGGTACTGGCGCGGACCGATTCAGAGGCAGCGAATCTGATCACCTCCGATGTGGACGACTACGATCGGCCCTTCCTCACCGGCGAGCGCACCGCCGAAGGCTTCTACCGGGTGAAGAATGGACTCGAGCAGGCCATCTCCCGGGGCCTCGCCTATGCGCCCTATGCCGACCTGGTGTGGTGCGAGACCGGTACCCCGGATCTGGGGTTCGCCCGCGAGTTCGCCGAGGCGGTATTGGCGGAGAATCCCAATAAGCGCCTGGCCTACAACTGTTCGCCCTCGTTCAACTGGAAGAAGAACCTGGACGAGGTCACTATCGCGCGCTTCCAGGAGGAGCTGTCGGAGATGGGCTACAAGTACCAGTTCATCACCCTGGCCGGCATCCACAACATGTGGTTCAACATGTTTGACCTCGCCTATGACTACGCCCGCGGCCAGGGGATGAAACATTACGTGGAAAAGGTTCAGGAGCCCGAATTTGCCGCCCGCGACAAGGGCTACAGTTTCGTCTCGCACCAGCAGGAGGTAGGCGCCGGTTACTTCGATGATGTGACTACGGTCATACAGGGCGGTACCTCCTCGGTCACCGCGCTGCAGGGGTCGACCGAAGAGGCCCAGTTCGCCTGAGGGGGACGCGGCGATGGCGCGCTATCTCCTCGGATCCGCATGGCCTGACGTCGCACCGGAGGCGCCGGCGCCGCTATCGGACAGCGACGGCCCCGGGCAGCTGGCTCGGGCGCGTGCCATTGCTGGGGCCATCCTCGAGGCATTCGACCGTCACTTCCGGATCTTCCGCGAGGTGACGCAGCTGGCGCGGCAACACTTCGTGGAAGGCGACTGGCAGGCGGCCAGGGAGGCCAGCGCGCGGCGTATCAGCCTGTATGACAAGCGAGTGCGCGAGGCGATCGCGCTGCTGCGTGATCGATACGGCCTGCGCGAGGCGGACCACGCGCTGTGGCAGGACATCAAGTTCCAGTATCTCGGTCTGCTGTATGGCCACCGGCAGCCGGAGCTGGCCGAGACCTTCTACAACTCGGTCTTCGTTGGGCTGTTCGATCGGCGCTACTACAACAACGACCATATCTTCGTCCGGCCCGCGGTATCGACCGAGCGGATCGAGGGAGAGGTCCCGGCCTACCGCAGTTACTACCCGACCCAGGAGGGATGGGGCGTCGTGCTCGACCGCCTGTTGTGCGACATCGATGCCGGCCTGTCCTATGAGAACCGCCGGCGGGATCTGTGCCGTCTGTTAGGTGCCGTGCGGCAGTTGCCCATGCCCTCGTCCGGCCTGACCCGACACTTCCAGCTCCAGGTGCTGCGTTCGGTCTTCTATCGCAACAAGGCCGCCTATGTGGTCGGCAGGGTGATCAATGGCAACGAACGGCACCCATTCGTGTTGCCCTTGCTGAGAACAGACGACGGCCGGGTATGTGTGGATGCGCTGGTCACCGAATCGGACGATGTCGCCAACGTCTTCAGCTTCGCCCGCGCCTATTTCATGGCCGATTGCGAGGTGCCGTCGGCGGTGGTCCGTTTTCTGTTGTCCTGTCTGCCAGGGAAGTCGGCGGCCGACCTCTATACGGCCATCGGATTCCACAAGCAGGGCAAGGCGGAGTTCTACCGCGACTTCCTCGACCACCTGCGCAATTCGAGCGATTGCCTGCGCATAGCGCCGGGGATCGCGGGCATGGTCATGCTGGTGTTCACGCTGCCTTCCTATCCCTATGTCTTCAAGGTGATCCGTGACCGATTTCCCTCGGTCAAGCGCACCACCGAGGCAGAGGTCGTGGCCAAGTACCGGTTCGTCAAGCGCCAGGACCGCGTTGGAAGGATGGCCGACACCTGGGAGTTTTCCCACGCGGCCCTTCCGGTCGACCGGTTCGACCCGGATCTGTTGCAGCAGTTGCTCGAGGCCGCACCGAGCAAGGTCGGCATCGAGGGGGAGCAGGTAGTGATCCGCCACCTGTTCATCGAGCGGCGGCTCAACCCCTTGAACCTGTTTCTCGAGCAGGCCAGCGAGTCGGCGCTGCGTCGGGCGATGTGCGAATACGGCAACGCCCTGCGGGAGATTGCAGGGGCGGGAATCTTTCCCGGCGATCTGCTGCTGAAGAACTTCGGCGTGACCCGCCATGGCCGGGTGATCTTCTACGACTACGACGAGATCGCGCCCATCGAGGCGTGCCGGTTCCGGCGCATACCCGAGCCGCAAACGCCCGAGCAGGAGATGGCCGCCGAGCCCTGGTATTCGGTGGCCGAGAACGATGTCTTTCCCGAGGAGTTCGCGACCTTCCTGATGACCGACCGGCGCTGGCGCAGGGCCTTTCTGGAGGCCCATGCGGACCTGTTGCGGGCCGGGACCTGGCGGGCCATCCAGGCAGCGGTGGCGGTGGGGCATGTGCCGGATGTCTATCCCTATCGCAGCGGGATTCGATTCTCTCCGGGCCTGGCCGAGAGCGAGGACAGTCGGTCTCGCGTTGCCTCGTGAACCTCTCCCTGCGTATCCGAGTGCAGGGTTGACAGCCTAAGGAACCTCTGATCAATTCATGGCACGGCATCTTGCGGCGCCAGATCGCCCATTTCTGCGTTGCGAATCTTCGCAATAGCCGGCTACAAGGTGAATCGCGAAGCGAGAGAGGGTCCGCTGGGGGATTACGTGCGATTCGCGCCTCGAACTGGACGATTTCTCATCACAATCTGCTCGCGCCAGAATTAATCAGGGCCTCCCTAAGGAAGGTCTGAAAAACTCGATTTTTTACCTCCCGCGCTTGCGGGGGAGGCCAGGAGGGGGAGTCCAAACAATGGCTTGCCCCCCTCCTAACCTCCCCCCGCAAGCGGGGGGAGGGATTAATCAGATATTCCCTATCAAATAAATCAGCTCGATCGACCCATAGGCACGGTCGATGCCGTGTGCGGCCACCTTGTGGCAGACTCCGCGCCACTTTGGAGTCCCCCAATTATCTAAGGAGCAAGCCATGCGACTGATTCTCCTCGGCGCACCCGGTGCCGGCAAAGGCACTGTGGCCAAACTACTGACCGACATCGACGGTTCGGTGCAGATTTCCACCGGTGACATCCTGCGTGCCGCGGTCAAGGAAGGCACCGAGCTCGGCAAGAAGGCCGAGTCCTACATGAAGGCCGGCGACCTGGTGCCGGACGAGCTGATCATGGACATCATGGGCGAGCGCCTGCTGCAGGACGACTGCAAGGCCGGCTTCCTGCTCGATGGCTTCCCGCGGACCATTCCGCAGGCAGAGGCATTGAAGGAACTGCTGGCCAAGCTGGGTATCGAGCTCCAGGCGGCGGTCAACCTGAACGTGCCACGCGAGGTGATCCTCGATCGCCTGACCACCCGCCGTACCTGCGAGGACTGCGGTGCCATCTACAACGTCAAGAGCAATCCGCCCAAGGTGGAGGGCGTCTGCGACAAGTGCGGCGGCAAGGTGGTACAGCGTGCGGACGAGACCGAAGAGGCCATCTCCAAGCGTCTGGACGTGTTCAACGAGCAGACTGCGCCCCTGGTCGGTTTCTACGACAAGGAAGGTTTGCTGCTGGACGTGAATGCCACCTCCAGCGACGACGTGGTCAAGACCATTCGCGAGCATCTCGGCGTCTGATCCGACGTACTTGCCTAGCCTGAGTCAGAAAGCCCGGCCTGCCGGGCTTTCTGCGTTATGGCGCCCGATAAAACACCTCGATTCCGCTATTGGCACAAGAGACGTAGCCCGTAGCCTGGATGGAGGCCGCAGGCCGAAATCCGGGAAAGTGGCGAGATAACCTGGATTCCGCTGTGGCTTCATCCAGGCTACGCCAGTGAGACCGCCAAAAGCACAAAGTCGCATTTTGCCGCCTGATAAAAAACCTCGATTCCGCTATTCGCACAAGCTTTTTGTGCCATTACCGCCGGGGGTGGCATGCTAAGGCGTTGAATCCCAATATTGATCAAGAAGGAGGACGATATGCGCATCATCCTGTTGGGCCCCCCAGGGGCCGGCAAGGGCACCCAGGCCCAGTTCATCTGCGAGCGTTACGGCATCCCCCAAATCTCTACCGGCGACATGCTGCGTGCCCACGTCAAGCAGGGCACCGAGCTGGGCAAGGCCGCGAAGAAGATCATGGACGAGGGCGGCCTGGTCTCCGATGACATCATCATTGCCATGGTGAAAGAGCGTATCAAGGAGCCGGATTGTGCCAACGGCTACCTGTTCGACGGTTTTCCTCGCACTATCCCGCAGGCCGAGGCCATCAAGGAAGCGGATGTCGCCATCGACGCAGTGGTGGAGATCGAGGTGCCCGACGAGGAGATCGTCGAGCGCATGTCGGGCCGCCGCGTGCACCTGCCTTCTGGCCGCACCTATCATGTCGTCTTCAATCCGCCAAAGGTGGAGGGCAAAGACGATGTCACCGGCGAGGACCTGATCCAGCGCGACGACGACAAGGAAGACACCGTGCGCCAGCGCCTCAAGGTCTATCACGATCAGACCGAGCCGCTGATCGACTTCTATACCAAGGAGGCCGAGGCCGGGAACCTGAAATACGTCAAGGTCAGCGGCATGGGTACGGTGGATGAGGTGCGCGACGCAATCTTCGCCGGCCTGGAGGGCTGAGCGGGCGGCCTGAGGGGCCTTTCTGCTATGCTAAGCGCTTGTTTTAAGCATTGCAGGAGGCCTCGCATGGCCGTCGTTGATCTGAATGAAGAGAATTTCGAAAAGACCATCACGGAAAACGATTTTGTGATCGTCGATTTCTGGGCACCTTGGTGCGCCCCTTGCCGTTCCTTCGCGCCCACCTACGAAAAGGTGTCGGAAGAATTTCCCGATGTCGTGTTCGCCAAGGTGAATACCGAGGAAGAACAGGGTATTGCGGCGCACTTCCAGATCCGCTCCATTCCTACCCTGATGATCTTTCGGGAGAAGGTCATCATCTACAGCGAGGCAGGGGCGTTGCCCGAAACTGCATTCCGCGAGCTGGTCACCAAGGCCGGTGAACTGGACATGGCCGAGGTACACCGCCAAATCGCTGAGCAACAGCAACAGCAGGGCGATGCCCAGGGCTAGCCCGACTATTTCACCCGGTCGCTGAAGGATGCTGATAAGGCCCTGGCTGCCCGAGATATTCCACGTACATTAGTGGGTAACGAAATGTTACCGGGCCAACGCTGGACGCGCCCTGGTACCGATCTGGCCGCCCTCGAGCGGTATTTCCTTCCTCATCAATAGGGTGGCTATTGATTCGGTCGGAAATCCGCTCGAGAACGCCCATCTCGGCACGATCATCGCGTCCCCGGGTGAAATATCCTGGCCAGGCCTCTCCTGCGGCTTCGTCCAGTGGTTGAAGGCCGGTCCTGTGACCGGCCTTTTCCATAGTGGGCCGAGTGAGCCTGTATACTGGCTAATCATGCAACTGTCCTGGCAAAGTTTTCTGTATCGCCTTCTCGACCGGCAACCGACGGTAGGCCGACTGGTGTCGCTGTGCGAGGAGAACTATGACCTGCTGCTGCGGCTGGCGCCGGAACTGCCCCACATGGAAGGCGACTATCGCGCGCACCTTCCGGGGCATGCCGATCTGCACCTGAGCATCCTCCAGCGGAGTCGCTACACGACGCTACTCCGCCTCACCTATCTGTTCGAAGACGGCCGCGAGGCGGCAGAGCCGGACGCCCTGCTGCGGGTCTATCACGATGCCCGGGAGGTAGAGGCGGTGGAACTGCATCAATCCGTGCTGCCTACCGGCAACCTCTATGAGGCCCCTGCGCTGGCCAACAAGTGGCAGGTGAACTGGTTCATCACCAAGTGGCTGGGATTCTGTGTCTCGCTCGATTATCGGTTCGAGACCCTGACCGAGGAACCGGCCGAGGCGCTGAGCTGAGGGGGCTAGACCTCGGCTGGCGCCCGCAGCTCCTCGAACTCACGTTGCAAAAGCTCGGGATCATCGAAGTTGAGCTCCACCAGTCGCCGCAGGCGGCAGGCGTCGTCCAGATCGATGCGGGTGGTGCGCAGGCCGACATTGACGCCATCGGCGCGGCAGACCGCCACCTCCATGCGGATCAGGAACTCGGGGTTGTCTCCCAGGGCGATGTCGACGATGCCTGCGCTGCCGACGGCGGGAGCGGGCCTGCCCGACTCGAC
The DNA here is from genome assembly GCA_024762475.1 of Chromatiales bacterium. GTDB lineage: Bacteria > Pseudomonadota > Gammaproteobacteria > Chromatiales > Chromatiaceae > MONJU. Next base: position 58,275 of record JANTHJ010000004.1, read on the forward strand.
GGTCATCAGCGCGCCGGCCAGGGAGATGTCGAGCAGGCTCCCGGGATAGCTCTTTCCTTCGGCTACCAGCAAAGCGGGGCGGTCGAGAAAGATGCGTTGAAAGCGGCGTCTGTCGGTTTCGGTCACGGTTTCGGTCCCTGGTGTCTTACCGTTGATCATTGACCCGGCAACATAATAGGTCATGTTCAGCCGTGCTGTGCACGTTCAGGGCAAGGCGTCGAAACGCTGCTGTAGTATTCCTACAGCCGGTTTCGACAACGCAGTCCATGGACGCTCACGGCACGGCCTGTCATTTGATATCAATAAGTCAGGAGCCTCAGGCATCTTCCCTCTCGGTGTTGCGCGCCTTGCCAAGGGAATAACCCTTACCTGCGGCGCGCGCCTTGAAAGGGAACATGCCTGAGGCTCTGAACATGACCTGTTATGTTGCCGGGTTAATAGCTCTAGCGGCAGACGGCCTCAGATATTGAGTGCTTGTTCCTGCGGCTTCTGGCGGCGTTCCCTGGGGCGGATGCGCGCGGTCTTCACCCGGTTGTCCTGGGTCTGCAGGATATCGATGGGATAGCCGTTGATCAGCAGCGAGGTACCGGGCTCCGGCAGGCTCTGCAGATGTTCGACGATCAGGCCGTTGAGGGTATTGGGGCCGCCGGTCGGCAGGTCCCAGTGAAGGGTCCGTACCAGGTCGCGCAGGCTGGCTGATCCATCCACCAGGTAGCTTCCGTCCGGCTGAGGGGTAACGTCCGCCAAGCTGTCCGAGGGATCGGTGGCGAACTCGCCGACGACCTCCTCCAGCAGGTCGGCCATGGTCACCAGTCCCAGGATGTCTCCGTATTCGTCCACCACCAGTCCGGCACGACGGCGGCTGCGCTGAAAGTTGTGTAGCTGATCGTACAAGGAGGTCCCTTTGGGGATGAAGTAAGGCTTGCGGATCAGCGCTCGCAGCTCCGCGTGGGTGAGGCCATCGCTGTCCAGGGCCGCCTGCAGAATCTTGCGCGAGTGCAGGAAACCCAGTACATGGTCGATGCTCCCCTGGTAGACCAGCACCCGGGTGTAAGGGAGTTGCTGCAGTTGTTCCAGAATGGTGCTGATCGGCGCGTCGATATCGATGCCGTCGATCTCGGTACGCGGCACCATGATGTCCTCGACCTTCACCTTTTCGAGGTCCAGCAGGGCAAGCAGCATCTGCTGGTGTTGCTGGGGGATCATGTTACCCGCCTCGTTGACCACCGTGCGCAATTCCTCGCGGCTGAGCACATCGGGGCCGCGATGTTCGGGGTCCACGCCGAACAGGCGCAGCACCGAATTCGCCATCAGATTCACCACCCACACCAGCGGGAACAGTGCCCGCTGGAGAGGTGTGTAGATCCACGCAGCGGGAAACGCGAGTCTTTCGGGCTGCAGCGCCGCCAGGGTCTTCGGTGCCACCTCGGCGAAAATCAACACCACCAGGGTCAGGAGACCGGCCGCGAGCGGGATGGCGCCCTCGCCACCGAGCCGGATCGCAATCAGTGTCGCCAGCGAAGAGGCAAGGATATTGACGAAATTGTTGCCCAGCAGGATCAGGCCGATCAGGCGGTCGGGCTGGGCGAGCAGCCGCTCCGCCAGGCGCGCGCCTGCGTGCCCATCGCGCGCCAAGTGCTTCAACCGGTAGCGGTTGAGCGTCATCAGGGCGGTTTCCGAACCGGAGAAAAAGGCCGACAGGGCCAGAAGCAGGATCAGGGCGCCAAAGAGGGCGCCTAAGGGTATGTCGTGCAAGGTGGGGCGCTCGTGTTGCCGATGGGATTTCTTTTAGGGGTTGCTTGCGGTGGTGTCAAGATACCCCGACAGATAACGGAATACTGCAGAATGACGTATTTTTGACATTCTATCGATCAAGTGTTTAACTCCGGGAAGAAGTGGGTTCTTTCTTTTATGTTCCGACAGTGCCTGGTTGCGTGGCAGTGGCAGGCGCCTAGGCACAACGCCCGGTATGCGAGCGCGTGGCGGGCGGGGATCAGGATAGGGGGTTAGGATGGCGGATGCGACGGACATAACCCTGGCGGCGGCCACGGCCTTGCTCGTGATTCCCGAAGAGGAATCTAGAAACTATCTAAAGAACATTTTAGAATTTGTTGATTGTAAAGTAGAAGTTCCAGATGAACCGGATCGTGTGCAGGCCCTGGTAGGCGCCAGCGCGGATCGTAGCGTGACGGTTTTTATCAGCCCCGCCCTGCCAGCCGATACGCGCAACGAATGGCTGCGGGCCATCGAACGCTGCGAAGTGCGGCCGGCCCTCGTTCAGGTCAACAGCGGTAGTGGCGACGAGATGCTGGTCAGCGGAGACGTGATGACGGTCCTCAGCGTGCCTACCCAACTCGAGTCGGTGATCTCGGTGCTGCATCGCTCCCAGGTCTTTTCCGAGAACCAGCGCCTGGGCGAGGGCGCGCGCCGGCCGGTGGAGCTGTTTCGCAGCCTTTCCGGCAACAGTCGCGCCACGCGTGCCATCAACCAGATGATCGAGCAGGTAGCCGACAGCGAGGCCACGGTGCTGATCCTGGGAGAGTCCGGTACCGGCAAGGAAGTGGTGGCGCGCAAGCTGCACTACCACTCCAAGCGGCGTGGCAAGCCGTTCGTACCGGTCAACTGCGGCGCCATTCCCGGCGATCTGCTCGAGAGCGAGCTGTTCGGTCACGAAAAGGGGGCCTTCACCGGTGCCATCTCGGCCCGCCAGGGGCGCTTTGAGATGGCAGAGGGGGGCACCCTGTTTCTCGACGAAATCGGCGACATGAGTATGCATATGCAGGTGAAGCTGCTGCGCGTACTGCAGGAACGCACCTTTGAGCGGGTCGGCAGCAACAAGACCATCCAATGCAATGTGCGGATCATCGCGGCAACCCACCGGGATCTGGAACAGTCCATTCGCGACGGCAAGTTCCGCGAAGACCTGTTCTATCGCCTCAACGTCTTTCCCATCGAGGTGCCGCCGCTGCGCGAGCGCATCGAGGACATCCCGGTGCTGGTGGCCGATCTTATCGCCCGGATCGAGCATGAGAAACGCGGTTCGGTGCGCCTGACGCCGGCGGCGGTCACCGCCCTGACCCACTACAGCTGGCCCGGCAATGTGCGCGAGCTGGCCAACCTGATGGAGCGCCTGGCGATCCTCTATCCCTATGGGGTGGTGGACGTGGCCGATCTGCCGGAGAAGTTCCGTGCGGGGATCCAGCTGCCGCCACAGGGCAGTGTGCCCGACGAGGAGTTGCCCCAGGTCACCGTAGCGGGCACCGAGCCGGGGACGGTGACCACGGTGCCGCGGTTGCCGCCCGAGGGCATCGATCTCAAGGCCTACCTCGCGGATGTGGAGCAGAGTCTGATCCGGCAGGCCCTTGAAGAGTCCGACGGCGTGGTCGCGCATGCGGCCAAGAAGCTGCAGATGCGGCGCACCACGCTGGTGGAAAAGCTGCGCAAGTACGGCATGCAACGTGCCAACGAGATGGCGTAGCGGCGCGTCGGAGTCTTGACTCTGTTGTTCGGTGGATTTTGTAACCCACTGAAATGAAACACAAAGCAATTTAGGCACGCCTCTTGCTACCTCCTGTTCGGACGAACAACAACGACAGGATGGCATTGCATGGGCGTGTCCAGCGTACAGACTCTCGATCCCGGTGCCTCGCTCACCGAGGCCTTCCACGCCTTCAATGATGCCTCGGCGCAACTGGCCGAGGCCTATGCCCGGCTCGAGGGCCAGGTGGCCCGACTCGCGGGCGAACTGGCCCACAGCCGGGCGGCCCATTCGGGCGAGCGCCGTGAGAACGAGCAGCTGGCCGACCGACTCAGTGCACTGCTCGAGGTCCTGCCTGCGGCCGTGGTGCTGGTCGATGGACGGGGCCGGGTGGACCGTTTCAACCCGGTCGCGGAGGCACTGTTCGAAGGTCTCAGCTGGGGGCGGCGCTGGCATGAGGTGCGCGACGAGAACCTGGCGACCGAGGTGGGTGAGGGCGACTGGCTGTTGCGCAGCGGGCGTCATCTCAGTGTTTCCGCCCGTACCCTGGACGATGGGGGAGCCATCCTCCTGATGATCGACGACACCGGGCAGCGGCAGCTGGAAGAGCGCGCACGCCGCCAGGACCGTCTGGCCGACATGGGCGAGATGGCAGCACAGCTGGCGCACCAGATCCGCACGCCATTGGCAACAGCCCTTTTGTATGGCGGGCAGCTGGCCCGTCCGGAACTGAGCGACACCCAGCGCCGCCAGTTCGCCGCCACCCTGGTGGAGGGCCTGAAACATACCGAACGGCTGGTCGCCGACATGCTGGCGTTCAGCCGGGGCGGTCGTTTCCAGCCGTCCCCCTTGCAACTGCGCGAGCTCCTGGACAGCGCCCTGGATACGCTGCATCCCCGCTTTCAGGCGCAGGGCATCGACCTGATTCTGCAGCTCGACGAGACAGCGGACGACGGACTGCTCGGCAATGGCGATGCCCTGCTGGGTGTCATCAACAATCTGTTGGAGAACGCCCTCGACCATGCGGGCGAAGGTGCTTGCATCCGGGTCGAGCTGCGGGGCGGCGAGAGCGACCTGCAACTGAAGATCGAGGACGACGGCCCCGGCGTTCCGGCAGATGTGCGCAAGCAGATATTCGATCCCTTCTTCACCACCCGCGAGCGCGGTACCGGCCTGGGACTGGCAGTGGCCCAGTCCACGGTGTTGGCGCATGGCGGCACCCTCGAGACGTGCGACTCCTCGCTCGGCGGCGCCTGCTTCCGGATCACGCTGCCGCTACGGACGGCCCGCGATGCCGCGCCCAATACTCAGGACGGAGACGCCTCATGAATCCCGCACGCATCCTGGTCGTGGAGGACGACAGCGCACTGGCCCAGGCCCTCGGCGATACCTTGTCCCTGTCCGGACACGAGGTATTGCAGGCCACCGACGGGGAGCAGGCCTTGGCCACCCTCGACCGCGAATCAGTGGACATGGTGCTGACCGATGTGCAGATGCGCCCCATGGACGGCCAGACACTGCTGCGCAATCTGCGCAGCCGCTACGCCGACCTTCCGGTGCTGGTGATGACGGCCTACGGTACCGTGGAGCAGGCGGTGGCAGCGATGAAGATGGGCGCGGTGGACTACCTGGCCAAGCCCTTCGAGGTGGACGATCTGCTCGAGAAGGTGGCGCGCTTCCTGCCCCGAGGCAACGAGACGGCATCGCAGATGATCGCAGAGGACCTGCGCACCCGCGAGCTGGCGGAATTGGCGCGGCGCGTGGCGGCCAGCGAGGCGACCGTGATGATCGGCGGCGAGTCCGGCACCGGCAAGGAGGTGCTGGCCCGCTTCATCCACGAGAACTCGCAGCGGGTCGACGGCCCCTTCGTGGCGATCAACTGTGCCGCCATCCCCGAGAACATGCTGGAGGCGGTGCTGTTCGGCTACGAGAAGGGCGCCTTCACCGGTGCGCTGCGCGCTTCGGCCGGCAAGTTCGAGCAGGCCCAGGGTGGCACCCTGCTGTTGGACGAGATCTCCGAGATGAGCCTGCCGCTCCAGGCAAAGCTGCTGCGTGTGCTGCAGGAACGCGAGGTCGAGCGGATCGGCGGGCGCGAGACCATTCAGCTGGACGTACGGGTGCTGGCCACCAGCAACCGCCATCTGCGCGAAGAGGTGGCGGCGGGCCGCTTCCGCGAGGACCTGTTCTATCGCCTCAATGTCTTTCCCATCACCCTGCCGGCCCTGCGCGAGCGGCCCCGGGACATTCTTCCGTTGGCGCGCTACCTGTTGGCCCGCCACCTGCGCGACGGCCAGGCGATGCCGACCCTGCTGCCCGAGGCCGAGGCGCGTCTGCACGGGCACGCTTGGCCCGGCAATGTGCGCGAGCTCGATAACCTGATGCAGCGGGCCCTGATCCTGTGCGACGGCGAACAAGTGCGTGCCAGCGACATCCTGTTCGAGGCCGAGCAGGCGATGCCGTCGGTTGCCCACGCCCCAACGGGTGCCGCTACGCCCGAGAGCCCGAAACGCCTGAACGATGATCTGCGCTCGGTGGAAGAGCAGCTGATCATCGACGCCCTGCGCACCGGGGGCAGCAAGAAGGAGGCGGCCAACATCCTGGGAATCAGCCCGCGGACGCTGCGCTACAAGCTGCAGAAACTGCGCGAGGCCGGGGTGGCCCTGCCATGAGGCGGTCACTGCCAGACCAATTGGCTCGTTTCTTGCCACTGATGGTTATCGACGCGATCCAACGACGGAATATCAGCATGAAAAGAGGGCGAGTCGGATGAGTACACCGGAAATTTCACAGGTTCTGGCGCAGATGCGGGTCATGGCGGCCCAGGCCGGTACGCCGGCCGTCAAGGAACCGACGCCTGCGGACGGCGTCAGTTTTCAGCAGCTGCTTGGAGAATCCATTGGCGAGGTGAATAGCCTGCAGCAGGAGGCGGGTGTGCTCAAGAACGCCTTCGAGCGGGGAGACGAAGAGGTCGACCTGGCGCAGGTAATGATCGCAACGCAGAAGGCAGGGCTGGCCTTTACCGCCATGGCAGAGGTGCGCAACAAGCTGGTCGATGCCTATCGCGATGTCATGAACATGCCGCTGTGATTGCGCTGAAATCCCGGAGATAGAACCCCATGGCCGAAGCCACAGACAATAGCGCCCTGCCGGCCCCACCGGGCGCCATGCCCGACCCGGCGGCCAGCCTCAAGGATAACCCCCTGCTGCGCCAGCTCGCGGTGATGATCGGGATTGCCGCCAGCGTCGCCCTGGGGGTGGCGGTGGTGCTGTGGTCGCAGACCCCCAGCATGGCGCCGCTGTACGGCAACCTGGCCGAAAAGGATGCCAGCGAGGTGCTGGCGGCGCTGCAGAAGAGCGGGGTGGAGTTCAAGGTGGATGAGACCAGCGGCACCATCCTGGTCCCCGCGGGCAAGGTCAAGGAGCTGCGCATGCAGCTGGCGAGCTCGGGCATTCCCAACGGCACCGGCATGGGCTTCGAATTGCTGCAGAAGGACATGGGATTCGGCACCAGTCGCGTGGTGGAGCGGGCGCGTTACCTGCAGGCCATGCAGGGTGAGCTGGCGCGCACCATCGCCACCATCGGCGCGGTGCAG
>JANTHJ010000005.1 GCA_024762475.1 Chromatiales bacterium
CCGTATCTCTGTTCTCTGTAGTCGCTGCCGCGCCAGCACTGGCGGCCGGTGACGCCGCTGCGGGCAAGGCAAAGTCCGCTACCTGTGCTGCTTGTCATGGGATGGATGGCAACAGCGCGGCGCCCAACTTCCCGAAGCTGGCAGGTCAGCATGCCAGCTACCTGATGAAAGAACTGCACGATTTCAAGAGTGGCAAGCGCAAGGACCCGACCATGTCCGCCATGGCGGCGCCCCTGAGCGATGACGACATCGCCAATCTGGCCGCCTTCTATGCCAGTCAGAAAGTCGCTTCGGGCAAGACCGCCGAGGACAAGCTGGAGGCCGGGCAAACCCTTTACCGTGTGGGCGATGCCACCTCTGGCGTCGCAGCCTGTGCGGCCTGTCACTCGCCCACCGGCAGCGGCAATCCCCAGGCGAAGTTCCCGGCCCTGCACGGCCAGCATGCCACCTACGTGGCCTCACAGTTGAAGAAGTTCCGCAGCGCCGAGCGCGCCAACGACCCCGGTTCGATGATGCGGGGGGTTGCGGCAAAGATGACTGATGCAGAGATCGATGCGGTGGCAGAGTACGTCCAGGGCCTGCAGTGAGCGGGGCGGACATCGCCACAGCGATGACAGGGCGGCCCTCGGGCCGCCCTTTTCGTTCTGCCTTCCGGTAGCCGGGAACTCCCGATTCCATAGGCGTTCGAAGGCTTGTATCCTGCAACCGGCGGCCTTGGCGGCCGCATCGACGATTCGAGGAGTGGAGCGCGTGAAACAATTGACAAGAATGTTGCTGCTGGGTCTTGCACTTGGGCTGGTGATGTCACCGGTCATCGCCCGCGATTTCGAGGAAGGGGTCAACTACGAACGGATTGAACCGCAGCCACCGGTTGGGAAGCCAGGCGACAAGATCGAGGTGCTGGAATTCTTCATGTGGCTCTGCCCCCACTGCTATCGGTTGGAGCCACATATGCAGGCATGGCTGAAGCACAAGGCAGACGACATCGAGTTCATACAGGTGCCGGCGATGTTCGGTGGTCCGGCCAACCTGCATGTCAAGGTTTTCTATGCCCTGCAGGCAATGGGTGAACTGGATAGGGTTCACGAGGCATTCTTCAAAGAGATCCACGAGAAGCGTAACCGCCTGCGAGATCAGGACGCGGTGGAGGCCTTTCTGCGGGAGCAAGGCGTGGATATCGACAAGTTCCGCCAGGCGATGAATTCCTTTGCCGTGGCCGCGCATGCCAATCGGGCGGCCGCCCTGCTGCGCCGCTACGGGATTCGCGGTGTCCCCGCCCTGGTGGTGGATGGACGCTACAAGAGCGGAAAGGGACTAGACTATAAAGATATGCCGGTGCTGGTCGATTACCTGGCAGAGCGCGTTCGCACGGAGCGCCAGAAGAACAGCGAGTGACAGTAGGCCAAATGGATCCGACGCAAGCCCCATCGACTCAGGATGAAGCCGCCGTACTCAAGGCGGGGGAGCGCCTGCGTCTGCTCAGCTACAACATCCAGGCGGGCATAGATACCAACCAGTTCCGGGACTACCTGACCAAGGGATGGCGGCATGTACTTCCCAGCCGTCAGCGCCTGCACAACCTCGATCGCATCGCGCGCATGCTGCGGGGATACGACCTGGTCGGGCTGCAGGAGGTGGACTCGGGCAGCCTGCGCAGCGGCTTTCTCGACATGACCGAGTACCTCGCGCACCGCGCCGGCTATCCTTATTGGTATCGCCAGGTCAATCGTGACATCGGCATGATCGCGCAGAACAGCAATGGGTTCCTCAGCCGCATCGCACCGAGTAACGTCACCAAGCACCGTCTGCCGCCCGGGAATGGCCGCGGGGCCATGATCCTCGAGTTCGGCGAGGGGGCAGGGGCGTTGCATATCTGCACCGTACACCTGGCCCTCTCAAGGCGCCTGCGGCGCAGACAGCTCGATTTCGTTGCCGAGCGGCTGAAGGATGCACGTCACGTAGTGGTGATGGGCGACCTCAATACCAGTTGCGACACCGCGGAGTTCCGTCATTTCGTCGAGCACAACGACCTGGCCGAGCCGGGCTGCAGCAAGCCGACCTTCCCCAGCTGGCGTCCCAGCCGCCGGATAGATCACATCCTGGTTTCGCATTCGTTGCAGGTGCTCAATGCCCGGGTCCTCGACTACCCCCTCAGCGACCATCTGCCGGTCTGCGTCGAGATCCTGATTCCGGACGGCATACGGCTGGCTGCCTGAGCCGCACGCATGGCCCCGGAGACCGACTGGCGCGATCGTTACCTGGAGCTGGCCGATCAGTTCGAGACCGCCGAGCAGCGCTGGCAGTCGGCGGAGCGTGAACTGGTGCGCCTGGTGGCGCGCCTGTGTATCGCCACCGGCGGACTCGATGCTCAGCTCGATCCCCATCTTTCCCGCTTGCGCAAGGCGGCCAAGGGCGGCAGCAGCGAGCCTTTGATCACTCAGGCGGGCGAGTTGGGCGATGCCCTGCTGAAGGCCCAGGACGACCGGGTAAAAGGGGATCTGGTGGCGCGCCTGCTGGACCACTCTGCCCTGCCGGGTTCCCGGGTGAAGGCGGCACTCAAACTTTGGCGCCATTTGGCCGCGGCGCCGGGACGGGCGGATGAGTCCCGGCTGGATGAGCTGGCGGCACTATTGTTCGGCGAAGCCAAGGCGGCCAGCGAGGGCGCCGGATCTGGCAGCCGCCTGCTGGGACGACTGCTGACCCGCACCGGTCAGGCGCATCCCAATCGCCTGTTGCGTGAGGTGCTCGGGGCGATCCATTGGCCCTCCGGCAGCGAGGACAAGGTTGCAGCACTGAGGCAACATCTGGCCAAGGATGCCGCCGACGATGCCTGGATCGAGGTGGTTCGGCAGATCGGCGACATGGCGGCCAAGGCACTGGATCGGGCCCACCAGGATGCCGAGGCCTCCAGCCGCTTCCTGGCGCAGCTGACCGAACGGCTGGAGGCGATCGATCACTATATGCTGGGCGACAGCGAGCGCCGCAAGGCCTCGCGCGAGAGCAGCATGCGCCTGGGAAAGGCAGTCAGCAGCGAGGTGGGTGGACTGTCCGCCAGCATGGACGAGGGGGGCGAGTTGGAGGGTCTGCGCCGCGAGGTGATCGACACCCTCGACCGGATCCAGCAGCACGTGTCCGTGCATCTGAAGGCCGAGGCCGAGCGCGGCCTGCATGCGGAGCATCAGGCGGCGTTGTTGAAACACCAGCTCCAGGCCCTGGAGGGGGAGGCCTTTGAGCTGCGTCGCCAGGTGGAGCAGAGCCGCCAGCAGGCGATGCGCGACCCGCTCACCGATCTGCCCAACCGGCGCGCCTTCGAGGCGCGGCTTGACGAAGAGCTGGCCCGCTGGCGGCGCTTCGGGTCGCCCTTGGCGCTGGTGGTCTACGATGTGGACGACTTCAAGCAGATCAACGACGTGTTTGGCCACAAGGCGGGCGACCGCGCGCTGGCGCTGATCGGTCGAATCCTCTCCGAGAGCCTGCGCGAGACCGATTTCATCGCCCGCTACGGGGGCGAGGAGTTCGTCGCCCTGTTGCCCGGCGCCGACGCCGAGGCGGCCCTCAAGGTGGCCGACGTGATGCGTCATCAGGTGGGGCAGGCCGGCATGCACTCGCACAACCGGCCGGTGAAGATCACCCTGTCCGGTGGCGTGGCGGTGGTGGGCGAGGGCGAGAGCGGTGAGCAGCTGTTCGAGCGGGCGGATCAGGCCATGTACCAGGCCAAGCAGCGGGGCAAGAATCAGTGTGTCCTGGCCGCGCCACCCGCCGCCGCCGAGGATGCCGCCTCAGGGTAGCGGGCTCATGTCCGCCCAGGCGTGGCGCCATGCCATCCCCGTTGCCTGGGCCAGACCCTTGCTGAGCCCGTCGCCGGGCGTGGCCTCGCCCGGAAAGACATTGCGCAGCTCCAATAGCACCCGACCCATCGCTGCCTGTTGTCGCCAGTCCAGGGTCGTGGCGGTGACCGCCTGCCCGCAGGACGGGCAATGGGTTTCTGCCTCGGCAGTGGGGATGCGCGCCCGCCAGTCGTCCAACCGCGCGCGACAGTGGGGGCAACGGGGCTTGCCGGTCTGTGCACCGGTGAGCAGCTTAGGGCGGTCCAGTGGGCCGATCAGGGCGACATGGCAGAAGTCGCGGTCTTCCTCGGATTCCGGTTCGAAGCGCAGGTGCGGCGAGCAACCGGCGAAGATCACCTGGCGGGCAAAGCCCGGGCCGGCCTGGTAGACCTGCTTGGTGGCATCCAGGTGCAAGGGGGCTCCGATGATTTCCAGCTCGCGGACCAGGTCCAGGATTTCCTGGGTATCGGGTACTGCGGTCGGGTCGTCGGGAAAGAGATAGAGACTGCCGTTCACGGGGGGTCCTGAGTGCTGCTGCCAAGCCCAGCCGGTAGAATAAGCGGATGAAGCGATTTCTGATACTGCTGGTGCGCGGCTACCAGGTCCTGATCAGCCCGGTCCTGGGCAACAACTGTCGCTACTATCCCAGCTGCTCGGCCTACACCATCGAGGCGATGGAGAAGTGGGGTCCGCTGAAGGGGCTGTGGATGGGCATCCGGCGGGTATCGAGATGCCATCCCTGGCACGAGGGGGGTGTCGATCCGGTGCCCGATCCGCCCTCGCAGTGTCCTCATCACCATGACTGAGCTGCCCCCGTTGTTTCGAGATCGCGCGTCCTTTCACGCGACCTTCACCGCCGGCCTCGAACGTCTGTTACGCGCCCATGACGGGCTGGGGGTGTTCATCCTGGTGCTGGCGAATGCCGGCTTCGATCCGCTCATTCAGCAGCGCCTGCAGGCCGATCTGGAGCAGCGGCTTGCTCAACTCTCGGAGGCCCTGCGCGAACTGCTGCGCGGAGGACGCAGGCTCCCTGATGCCCCGGACGATGTGGATGTCTTCCTGCGGCTGATGGTACTGGGCCTGGAGGGGCTGCCGCCGACCCGGTTCCGCCAGGTCGGCCCCTGGCAGCTGCAGTACAACCTGCTGCGCGCGCTGCGGCCGCCGCGCATGGCGAACGTGGCGGTGGAGGGCCTGCGCAAGCCGTTCGATGCTGGGGGCTTTCACTTCAACAAGCCCTTCCTGCAAAAGGAGGTCCTCTGGGAAGGATCCCTGCTGGGCCGGCCGGTCCGGTTGCTCTATAACAAGTTCCCTTTTGCGCCCCTGCATGGGTTATTGGTGATCGATCCGGGGGCCGAGCGTCCCCAGCTGTTGGGTGAGGAGGAGCATCGCCTGGTGTGGGATCTGTGCGAACAGGCGGGCAAGACCATGCCGGGTCTCGGGGCCGGCTACAACAGCTATGGCGCCTATGCCTCGGTCAATCACCAGCATTTCCAGACGTTCGTGCTCGAAGCCGGACAGCGCTTTCCTGTGGAGGCGCCCGAGTGGCGGCACAATGGGGGTGATGTTCCCTACCCTGTCGCCTGCGCCTGCCATACCGGTGTCGGACGGGCCTGGGAACGGCTGGAGCGGCTGCACGCGACTGATCAGGCCTACAACCTGCTCTACCGGCCAGGGCGCCTCTATGTGATGCCCCGGCGTTTTCAGGGCAGCTATCATCACGCCGGGTGGACCGGCGGTTTCGCCTGGTCCGAACTCTCCGGCAGCACGACCACCTTCAACGCAGACGACTTTCAGTCCCTGGATGCCGTCGCCATCGAGGCCGAGATGGCCAAACTGGCGCTGGGCTGAGCTCAGCCCTGCATCTGCTCCAGCGCGCGGATGCGATCCTCCAGCGGCGGATGGCTGGCGAATAGGTCAGCCACCTTGCCGCCGGCGATACCGAAGGCAGCCATCTCGTCGGGCAGGGCCACGGCATCTTCACCACCGGCCTGCTGGGCGACGGTCTGCAGGCGGCGCAAAGCCGCGATCATCTTATGCCGCCCGGCAAGGTGCGCACCGCCGGCGTCGGCACGGTATTCGCGCCAGCGCGAAAACCACATCACGATCATCGACGCCAGAATGCCGAGTACCACCTGTGCGACCAGAGAGGCGAGGAAGAATCCAATACCGTGGCCGCGCTCGTTGCGCAGCACCACCCGGTCGATGATGTGACCGATCACGCGCGACAGGAAGATCACGAAGGTGTTGATCACTCCCTGTATCAGCGTCAGGGTCACCATGTCCCCATTCGCGACGTGACTGACCTCGTGGGCCAGCACCGCCTCGACCTCGTCACGGTTCATGTTTTGCAGTAGTCCGGTGCTCACCGCGACCAGGGCGTCGTTCTTGTTCCAGCCGGTGGCGAAGGCGTTGGGCGGCCCTGCGAAGATACCGACCTCCGGCATGCCGATGCCGGCCTGCTGGGCCAGACGGGTCACCGTGTCGACCAGCCAGCGCTCCGCCTCGTTGGCCGGCTGCTCGATCACCTGCACATGCATGCTCCGCTTGGCCAGGAACTTGGACATGAACAGCGAGATCAGCGCGCCTGAGAAGCCGATGACCGCCGAGTAGATCAGCAGGGCGTTGAGATTGAGGTCCACGCCGTTCTGTGCCAGCAGGTTGTCGATGCCGAGCAGGCGAAAGACCACGCTCAGGACGACAAGTACCGCGACGTTGGTCGCAAGAAGCAGAAGCAGGGCCACTTTTTTCTCCTGGGGAGGTTGGGTTGCTGTGGTAACAGACCCGGGGCGATTGCCAGGGTTCCTGTCGAGGGGAGGTATGGGCGGGAAGCCGGAAATTCAATCTTTCCGCTGGGGGGTCAAGCATCCCCGGCGGGAAGGTTTGCGCGTTGGCGTTCGAGCACCGGGATGTGGGCGATGTACAGCGCCACGCCCGCGATGCACAGGCCGCCGATCAACGAGGCGAGCGAAAAAGGACCAAATATCAGCGCGGTGGCCGACCAGGAGATTCCGAGCGCGACCCAGGCAACACGCTTGGCGCGCGCGGGCATGGCGTGATGTTCCTCCCAGCCGCGTACCAGGTGGCCGAACCGATCATGCTCCCGCAGCCAGCGGTGCCAGCGCGGGGAACTGCGCGAAAAGGCCCAGGCGGCGACCAGCAGAAAGACGGTGGTTGGCATCAGCGGCAGAAACGCGCCGACGATTCCGAGGCCGACGCAGAGCCATCCCAGCAGGAGGTAGGCGTGTCGCTTGCTCAAGTTCGTGTCTCCTGTCCGCGGGGTTGGGGCGACTTGCATGTCTTATCGGTCAACTTCTGTTGGAGTTTAGCGAACCGGGGCGAGACGATAGGCTTTTAATCCCTGTCGTTTTCGCCCCGATATTGAATGTCCAGGATCTCGAATCGGCCGATCCTGTCGGGGAGTTCCACGCGTATCTCCTCGTTCAGGGCCCTGCCCAGCAGTGCGCGGGCTATAGGTGAGTCGACGCTGATCCAGTAACGCGCCGGATCGAACTCATCCGCCCCGACGATGCGAAAACACTGCCGTTCTCCCTGCTCATCGCAGATCTCCACCCAGGCGCCGAAGAACACCCGTTCCGGATCGTCCGGCAGGCGGTCGACGACCTTGAGTTCCGGGATGCGCCTTTGCAGGTAGCGGATGCGGCGATCGATCTCGCGCAGCTGCTTCTTCCGGTAGATATACTCCGCGTTCTCCGATCGATCCCCCTCGGCTGCCGCGGCCGACAGATGCCTGACTACCCTGCGGCGTTTTTCCCACAGGGTCTGCTCTTCGGCCTTGAGTGCCTCGAATCCTTCACGGGTGATGTGGGGCGAGCGGGCCATAGGGCGCAAACAGTAAGAAGCCGAAGCGGGTCAGAACTGGCCAGTCCTGAGCATCACCAGGGTGCAGGCCTCCAGCCACGCGATGCCTGCCGCGTCCAGGGCCGCCTGAAACGCCCGCGATTCGGTGCCCGGGTTGAAGATCACCCGTCCGGGGGCGAGCTTCAGCAGTTCCGGTATCTGGGGCTCGAGCCGCTCGGGTCCCACATAGAGGGTCAGGGTATGGACCGGCGAGGGAATCGCGTCCAGGCGATTGGCCACTGGTAGTCCCTCGATCTGTTGAAAGCGCGGGTGGATGGGGGTGACGCGATAGCCTTGTTCGAGCAACAGGCGGACCGCCTGGTTGGCATAGCGTGTGGGCTTGGGGCTGGCGCCGAGCACGGCGACATGGTGTTGCGCAGGATCCATGTGTCGATGATAGCAATTGGCTGCCGAGTCCGGGGGCTTGCGGCGCCCGCCGTATCCCCCTACAGGGAACCCACCTTGGCGGCCACGGAGGCGGCTGCCTTGAGGCCGTCCCCCTTGTCCTGACGTGGTGCCGGCTCAGCAACCGCCGCGTTCTCCACCACTTGCAAGGAAGGGTGCTCCTGGATCGAATCGGCTGCCGCTTGGTGTGGTGGAGCCGTTGGTGCCGGGGATTGCCTGCTCGAAGCGGTCGGGGCGGCGGCTACTGGCAACTCTTCGCACGACGCGGCAGTCGCAGTCGCTGGAGGCGTTTCGGCCGGGGGGCCGCTGGGTCGGTCGAAGCGCTCCCCGGAGCGGCTCTCCCACAGGGAGATGACCTCCCTGATCATTGCCGCGAATTGCAGCCTGTCCATCCCGGCCGTCAGCAGGCCAAGTTGTCGCATCAGCTCCTTGCGTCCCAGCGATCTCTCCTGGACCTCGTCAGCGAGTTGCAGCGCATCGAAAAAGGCGCTGAACTGTCCCCCCGCCGAACGGGTGCCGCATGCCACCTGGTGCAGGCGATGCGCGATCACCTCCAGGTGGTGGGTTGCCATCGAGTCGGGGCACAGGCGCACGAAGGGCATATGACGGTACAGCGCATCGCCCACGCAGGCATCCCTCTGCATGTAACCAAGGAAGTGGACCCGCAGTTGGAGGTGAGACCGTGCCGCCTTTTCGAAGCGCTGGAAACCGGCCTGCGCAGCAGCGGCGCTGGCGGTCTGGTTGACCACCAGCATGACCGGTCGGCCGAAGCCCCGCTGTTTCAGCTGTTGCAGCAGGGCAAGTGCTTCGCGTTGCGACTGGCGCTCGTCCGTGACCACCAACACCACGAAGGGCGATGCCTGGATCAGTTGCAGCTGGGCCTCGCTCTCGCCGCTGGCGCAGTCGACCAGCACGTAATCGAAAACCGCTTCGAGGCGATGCAGGCCGTCGCTCAGGCGTCTACGCTGGGCGCCGTGCAAGCCAGCGAAATCCTCCACGTGCCCGGCGCCCGGCATCAGCTGGACGCCATCGGAAACCGACCACAGGGCGCTCTCCAATTCGGCGCTTGCCCGTACGTAGTCGGCGAAACTGTAGGAGGGCGAAACGCCCAGCTGCATGCCTACATTGCTCAGGCTGGTATCGGCATCGAACAGGCAGACCCGCTGTCCCTTGTCGGCCAGGACGAACCCCAGATTGGTCACCAGCGTCGTCTTGCCGGCGCCTGATTCGCCACCACACACGGCAACCACTCGCGCAGGTGAAATCGCCTGCGACAACGGCAGATCCCCGTGCGTTGCAGGGTGCTTGTGAACAGACTGTTTCGGCAGGCTCGGCATATAATTCGAGAATCGGCTTCCCGGAAGCGTTCGTCTTTGCAGTGCAAGCTTAATCCATATTAGGCTACCATGCGCAAATCATGGAATATCAAGAAGCTACGGAAGAGCGAACAACAAGGATGGCGCTCTTACCTTCGATCCCTGCGGTATTGGTCAGGCTCAATCAGTCGATGCGAAATCCACGGGTGGGTCTCGATGAGCTCGCCGGGGTTCTTTTGCATGACCCGGGCCTGAGTGCCCGTGTGGTAGCCGCAGCGACCCTGCAGGCTGCACCGCGTCACCCGGATGCGGGCAGCCTGCAGGCGCTGTTGGCCGGATTGGGTCCCGATACCCTGCGTACGCTGGCCACCGAGGCGCTGGTGCAGCGCTTCTTTTCGCCCTTTGCCGAAGATGCCGGTGCGGGTTTCGGGCAGCTTTGGCTGGCGAGTCTGCGCTGCGCCTGTATGTGCCGAAGCCTGGCGCGACTGGCCGAATACGCTGCACCGGAAGAGGCCTACCTGGTCGGCCTGCTGCACAACCTGGACCAGTGGCTGTCGGTCGCTACGGACGCCGCTGCGACCGGAGGGCGGGTCGAGGGCGTGTCCGATGGTGGACATGAGGGGATTGCCGCGACGCTCCTGGAGCGATGGAATCCCGATTCCTTTGCCAGCGACGCCTTGGTGTTGCGGCAGGTACCGCTCGGGCAGGTGGCCGACAGCCCTCTGCTGGTGCGCCTGGTCAATGTCTCGTGCACGCTGGCCAATGGGGGACTCGATGACCAGGAACAGGAAGATTTTCTCGACCGGGCCAGTCATGTACTTGGCCTTTCCCAGCGGGGCATCTTGGAGCTGTGGCAGCTCGCGCAGCGGGATGTGCGCGATGTCCTGATCAACTACGGGTTCGAGGGCGATGAGCCCGCGCCCCGGGTGGATGACGAGCGGGCACGTATCGATCTGGGTCGCCACGTGCGCGACGCGGCCCTGACCGGGATGCTGATCCAGGTCACCGACAAATCGGCATGGCAGGCGGTACTGGACAACTTCTCGCTGTTGTTCGAACCCGCTTCGGTTGCCGTATTCGAATACGACGAAGACAGTCGGTCCCTGCGCGGACGCGAATCACGGGGTGTTCGTGGGATGCAGGCCATCCGTCGCCTGCAGCTGCCGCTGGAACGCGGCCGCACCCTTCCGGCCGAGGCCTGCCTGGAGGAGACCCTGCTATTCAGTACCGATGCGGATCTCCCGGATATGGCATCCGGGGTGGACCGCCAGCTGCGGCGCCTGATGGGCGCGCCGCAGCTGATGGCCCTGCCACTGATCGGCCACGAGGGGCGACCGCTGGGCGTGCTGGTGGGGGGGCTGGACGAGGTGCAGGCGCATCACCTCCGACAACAGGCGGACCTGTTGGAGCAATACCGGGACATTGCGGTGCAGCAGCTCGAGCGCGACGTGTTCGGCCTGGAAGAGCGGGTTGCCGCGCTCGAGGAACAGCTGCACGGTCTGCAATCGCATACCAGCAAGCTGGTCCATGAGGCGAACAATCCGCTCGGGGTGATCAAGAACTATCTGCAGGTACTGGCAAGCCGTCTCCAGGGCGACCAGGAAAAGCACGGCCAGCTGGAGGTCATCGATCAGGAGATCGATCGGGTGACCGATATCCTGGGCCGGTTGCGCGATATCGGCAACGAGCCGGAACCGAGCGGCAACACGGTCGACATCAACACCCTGGTCGAGGACCTGGCGAGCGTGTTCGAGGGGTCGTTGTTCGCCACGCGCCAGATCGGCATCGAGTTGTCACTGGACGAGCGTCTTCCGCCGATACTCGGCAACCGCAATCATCTGAAACAGGTGTTGACCAACCTGTTGAAGAATGCGGCCGAGGCGTTGTCTTCCGGCGACAGGGTACATATCGAAACCCGTGATAGTGTCATCCTCGATGGCCGCAAACATGTTCAGATATTGATTGCCGACAATGGCCCCGGCTTGCCTGATGATATACTCGAGCATATCTTTACACCGGTCGTCAGCCAGAAGGGTGGGTCTCATTCGGGACTGGGGCTGGTGATCGTGAAGAATCTCCTTTCGGAAATGAACGGAAGCATCGTCGTTTTCTCCACACCGGAAAGTGGCACTCGATTCGAGATCCTGCTCCCCCGAGAGCTTCCGGATGAATGAGCGTAAGCGAGCTATAAGCCAACACATCGAAAGGGAAGACAACATACTGGGCACAGGCAACGATTCGGCCAACGAACGGTTGCCAGAGGCAGGGGGGCCGGCCCGAATACTCATCGTCGACGACGACGTGCGGATGCGCGAGAGCGTGCGCGATCTGCTGTCCATGCATGGCCACAGTTGCGAAATGGCTGCAGGTGCCAGGCAGGCCCTGGATCTGCTTGCCCGGCAGGTGTTCGACCTGGTACTGCTGGATATCAACATGCCGGGTATGAGCGGTGTCGATCTGCTCAAGGAACTGGCGGCCGAACATCCGGATCTCTCGGTCATCATGGTCAGTGGTGAGACCTCTTTCGAGAACGCCACCCGGGCCATGCGCCTGGGCGCCGCCGATTTCCTGCGCAAGCCCTATTCGCCTGCCGACCTGTTGTGCTCCATCGACAGTGTGCTACACAAGCGATGCCTGCAGCAGGCGGTCGACGCCATGAATGCCCGCCTGGCCATATCCGAGCAGCGGCACCGGTTCATCATCGAGAACTCGCCGGACATCATCTACATGCTCGATACGGCGGGGCGCTTCACCTTGGTCAACGAGCGCATTACCCAGGTACTGGGCTATCAGCGGGACGAGATCGTGGGACGGCACTTTCTCGAGCTGGTTCCGCCCGAAGACCAGGAGCGGATCGGTTATGCCTTCAACGAGCGCCGTACCGGGAAGCGGGCAACCCATGAGCTGGAGTTGCGGCTGGTCCATAAGAGCAGCGGTTTTCTGACCGGTCCTGGGCAGGCAAATACCGTGCCCGTGGAGCTCAATGCGATGGGTGTCTACGACGAGGCGAAGGGCGACGAGCGCAGCCGCTTCTTGGGCACCTACGGTGTTATCCGGGACATCAGTGCGCGCAAGCGCTCCGAGGCCGTGATCAACTATCAGCTTTACCATGACCTGTTGACCGGCCTGCCCAATCGGGCCCTTTTTCAGGATCGGCTGAAGCAGGCGATATCGCGGGCCCGCCGGGACAAGAACGGCTTTGCGCTGATGTTCCTCGACATGGACCGCTTCAAGTCGATCAATGACTCTTACGGTCATCTGGTGGGCGATGCCCTGCTGCAGGCGGTGGCGAACATCATGCGCAATCATGTGCGCGACAGCGACACCCTCGCGCGCCTGGGCGGTGACGAGTTCACCCTGCTGCTGCCGGAGGTGGCCCATGTCGAGGACGCAGTGGGCATTGCGCGCAAGATCCTGGATCACCTGCGCGAACCCATCGAGATCGAGGGACACGAGCTCTACATCAGTTTCAGTATCGGCATCGCGGTCTATCCCGATCACGGTACCACGGGCGAGGACCTGATCCGGCATGCCGATACCGCGATGTACCATGTGAAGCGGCGCAGCCGGCGCGGCTATGCGGTCTACGAGCCCTCGATGGAGGTCGGCCACAATGGCCACCCAGCGTTGGAGTCGGAACTGCGCCATGCGCTCGACGAGCACCGTCTCGAGGTGATGCTGCAGCCCCAGCAGTATGCCGCCACCGGGCGCCTGGCCGGGGCCGAGGCCCTGGTGCGTTGGCACCATCCGGAAAAGGGTCTGGTGCTGCCCTGTGAGTTCATTCCATTTGCCGAGGAATCGGGTCTGATCGTCGAACTCGGCGAATGGGTGTTACGTGAGACCTGTCGACTCATCAGCGAACGGATTCGCGGCGGGGAATGTGAGGGCCTGGTGATCTCGGTCAACGTTTCCGCGCGTCAGGTGCTGCAGCCCGAGTTCGCCGAGCGGGTGCTGGAGATCCTGGACGACTACCAGGTGCCCGGTTCGCGCCTCGAGCTGGAGATCACGGAGAACATGCTGATGCAGGACCTGGAGATGGCGACCCGCCAGCTCAAGACCTTGTCGCGGGCGGGTATCCGCATCGCAATGGACGACTTCGGCACTGGCTATTCCTCTCTCAGCTATCTGCAGACCCTGCCGCTCGATACGCTCAAGATCGATCGCAGCTTCATCGCCGAGATCCAGTCTCTCAACGAACGTCATTCCATCGTGACCGGTATGATCGCCATGGCCCGCGAACTGGGCCTGGACGTGGTCGCCGAGGGGGTGGAGAACGAGGTCCAGCGGGAGTTCCTCAAGCGCGCGGCCTGTCCGCGCATCCAGGGCTTTCTGCTGGGCAAGGCCATGCCGGCCAGACAACTGCTCGCGACCTACGGTCATTGATCTCCGAAACAGGCTGCGCCGGAACCTCCCTTCACCGATAATGGCGTCAGCCAGTGGCCTTTGTCCCCGAATCAGGAGGTTGAGTCATGAGTCTGTCGGTTCCCCTGCATGTTCTTGCGGTCGTCATCTGGGTCGGCGGTATGTTCTTCGCCTATATGGCGCTGCGGCCGGTGGCTGCGTCCCAGTTGGAACCCCCCGCCCGCCTGAGCCTGTGGGTCGGCGTGTTCGGCCGTTTCTTTCCCTGGGTGTGGGCCTGCATCCTGACCATTCTGGCTACCGGCCTGTGGATGATATTCCATGTCTTCGGTGGTTTTGCCGGCATTGCTCTCTACATTCACGCCATGTTCGGGCTCGGTGTGGTGATGATGCTGATCTTCATGCACGTCTTCTTTGCCCCCTACGGGCGCCTGAAACGGGCGGTGGCCGCCGAAGACTGGCCAACAGGGGGCAAGGCGCTGGCGCAGATCCGGGTGCTGGTGGGGATCAATACCGTGATCGGCCTGCTGACCATCGCGATCGCAAGCGCGGGCCGTTACCTCGTGGGGTGAGCCGGAAGGCAAAAAAACGCCCGCCGGGAGAGGCGGGCAAGGTCAGTCATAAGAGTGAGATAAGCATCGAAGTTGCGGCGGAGAGAGATAATGCCGGAATCGACTTCGAGTCTTTAGTATTGGCCCATTCGCTCGGTTTGTCTTTGCCCCAGATCAAAAACGGGGGCAAAAGCCTTTGGAGTCTTCAGTCGCGCCGGTAGACCAGGCGGCCATTGAACAGGGTATGTGTGACCGGGCCGCTGAAGTCCCATCCGTCGAAAGGGCTGTTGTGCCCTTCGCTTTGCATGGCGTCCCGGCTCATTGTCCAATCGGCCTGCGGGTCGAAGATGCAGACGTCGGCGCCACCGCCCACCTCGAAACGTCCTTGTGGCAGCCCCAGCAGGTCGGCCGGCCCGCAGGTGATTCGCGCAATAGCCTCGCGTAGCGGCAACACGCCCTCGTCCACCAGCCGCAGTGTTAGGGCCAGCAAGGTCTCGAGCCCGGAGATGCCCGGTGCCGTCTCGGGGAAGGGGGCTTCCTTGGCATCCTGTTCGTGTGGCTGGTGGTCCGAGCAGATGGCGGGGATGGTCCCGTCCGCGACGGCCTGGCGCAGGGCATCCCGGTCGGCGAGGGTTCGCAGCGGCGGGGAGACGTGGCAGTTCGCGTCGAAGTCTTCGATATCCATTTCGGTGAGGTGCAGCTGGTGGGCGGCCACGTCGGCGCTCACATCCAACCGGCTCGAGCGTGCCTCGCGCAGCTGGCGCACCGAACCCGCCGCGGAGAGGGCGTGGAAATGCACCCGCGCCCCGGTGTGTTCCGCCAGCGCCAGGTCCCTGGCCACCGCCACGGTCTCGGCTGCCGCCGGGATGCCGGGCAGACCGAGGCGGGTAGCCACCGCGCCCTCATGCGCGCAGCCGCCGGCACGCAGGTGCTGATCCTCCGGCCGCAACATCACGGTCATGCCGAAGGTGCTGGCGTACTCCAGGGCGCGACGCTCCACCAGCGTGTTGGCGAGGGGCCAACTGCCGTTGCTCAGGGCCACGGCGCCAGCGGCCTGCAGGGCCGCCATATTGGAAAGCTGTTCTCCCTTCAGTCCTTGAGTGAGTGCGGCCGTGGTGAGCACCCGGGTGCGGCGCAGCTTGCGTGCGGTACGGTGGATCAGCTCGATCACCGCAGGCGTGTCGATGACCGGGTCGGTATCCGGGGTGCAGACCAGCGTGGTAATGCCCCCGCGTGCCGCGGCCCTGGTCTCGCTGTCGATATCGCCCTTCACGCCCGAGCCCGGATCGCGCAGCGAGGCGGAGATGTCCACCAGCCCCGGGCAGACGATCTTGCCTGCCGCATCGATGGTCTCGTGGGGCTCGAAGCCCTCCGGGGGCTCGCCGATGGCGACGATCTGCTGGCCGTAGATATGCAGGTCCAGCGGTTCGTCCCGGTCGTTGGCCGGGTCGATGAGACGACCGTTGACGATGCTGATGTTCACGCGGGCGATTCCGCGTGGGTCTGGATGCACATGGACATCACCGCCATGCGCACCGCAATGCCATAACTGACCTGCTGAAGGATCACCGAGCGCGGTCCGTCTGCCACTTCCGAGTCCATCTCCACTCCGCGGTTCATGGGCCCAGGATGCATCACGATGGCGTCGGGCCTGGCGCGCTCCAGTCGTTCATTGGTCAGACCGTAGAGACGGAAGTATTCCTCCTCACTGGGCAGCAGGGCCCCGTCCATGCGTTCTTTCTGGAGCCGCAGCATGATCACGACGTCGACCTCCCGCAGACCCTCGTCGAGGTCGTGGTAGACATGGACGCCCAGGGTGCGGGCCTCGGTGGGAATCAGGGTGTGCGGCCCGATCACCCGGACCTCGGTCACGCCGAGGGTGTTGAGCGCGAGGATCTGCGAGCGCGCGACGCGCGAATGCAGGACGTCACCCACGATAGCCACGCGGAGGGGCGTGAAATCGCCCTTGTGTCTCCGAATGGTGAACATGTCCAGCATCGCCTGGGTGGGATGGGCATGCCGCCCGTCACCTGCGTTGATGACGCTCACGCCAGGCGCGGCATGGCGCGCGATGAAGTGTGCGGCGCCCGACTGGCTGTGGCGTACGATGAACATCTCGCTGTGCATGGCCTCGATATTGCGCAGGGTATCGAGCAGGGTCTCGCCCTTGGCGGTGGCCGAGGTGCTGACATTGAAATTGAGGACATCGGCCGACAGGCGCTTGGCCGCCAGCTCGAAGGTTGTCCGGGTGCGGGTGCTGGTCTCGAAGAACAGATTGGTGATCACCCGTCCGCGCAGTGCCGGCACCTTCTTGACAGGCCGGCCGGGCAGTGCCGCGAAGGATTCGGCGGTATCGAGGATGCGGGTCAGGAGTTCACGATCCAGGCCTTCGATGGAAAGGAAATGACGCAGCCGCCCTTCGGCGTCCAGTTGGATGTTGTTGTGCTCATGCCGCGCCATCGGGCGCGATTGTAGCAGGCGGGGAAAAGGGGTGGGTCGAAATCGCTTTCAGTCGACGCTGTCCCGATGGGTGACCTCGAGGGTCAGTTGCTCCGGCCCCTGCAGGCGGATGTGCTCATGGGGCTGCAGCGGCACCCGCAGGCCGACCACGTCGGGCTGGATGGGCAGCTGGCGGCCGCTGCGCTCGATCAGGTTGACCAGCAGGATGCTGGCGGGGCGGCCGAAATCGAAGATCTCATTCATCGCAGCGCGAATGGTACGTCCACTCTGGATCACGTCATCGACCAGAACGATATCCCGGCCTTCCACATCGAAGTCGATCTGCGAGGGCCGCACCTGGGGGTTGACCCCGATGCGGGTGAAGTCGTCGCGGTAGAAACTGATGTCCAGCAGGCCCAGCGGATCGGGGCAGGCGAGCCGGCCGTGCAGCTCGCGCGCAATCCAGGCGCCGCCGGTATGGATGCCGATCAGGGCCGGGTCGGTGATCTCGCGATCGTCGAGCTGATGGCGCAACAGATGGACCATGCCGTCGATCAGGTCGATGATGGCATCGTGCTGCATGAAAATATGTGGCGTCTTCATTGTTCCCTCAACCAGGTTTCGAGAATCAGCTTGGCGGCCCAGGCATCGACCTGCAGCGGATTCCGCGCGGCCTCTGCCCCCAGGTCCAGCCAGGCTGCGCGGGTGGTCAGGCGTTCGTCGATCAGGTGGACCGGCAGATGGTAACGCCCCGCCAGCTGCCGGGCGAAGCGTTTCGCGGGCTCGGCATTGTTGGCCTCGCGGCCATTCATTTCGAAGGGATGGCCGACCACCAACGCATCCGGTTCCCATTCCTCTATCAGACGCCCAATACGGTCCCAGTCAGGCCTGCCACGGGGATTGCTCAAGGTGCCCAGGGGGTTGGCGCTGGCGGTGACGGTCTGGCCGACCGCCACGCCGATCTTGTGGCTTCCGTAGTCGAAGCCCAGGAGGGTCGGCATCAGGCGTGGCCGCTTTCGCTGCTCAACCGGTTGAGATCGACCCCCAGCAGTTCCGCTGCCGCCTCCCAGCGGCGCGCCGGCGGCAGGGTGAACAGGATGGCCTGATCGGCGGGGGCGCTCAGCCAGCTGTTGTCCAGGATCTCCTGCTCCAGTTGACCGGGCCCCCAGCCCGCATACCCGAGCGCCACAAGGGCATGTTCCGGGCCTTCTCCGCGAGCCATGGCCTCGAGGATATCCCGTGAGGTGGTGACGCTGACCTGGTCGTTGATGCGCAGCGTAGAATCCCATTCACTGTCAGAACTGTGCAGCACAAAGCCCCGCTGTTCCTCCACCGGACCCCCGAGATAGACCTGTGCCGCCCCCGCGGACGGCTCGTCGACAGGGATCTCCATCTGTTCCAGGACCTCGGCAACATTAATATCGATCGGCCGGTTGATGACCAGGCCCATGGCCCCGTTCTCATTGTGCTCGCAGATATAGGTGACGGTGTGCGAGAAGTTGGGGTCTGCCAGGTTGGGCATCGCGATCAGCAGGTGATTTGTCAGGTTGCTCTGTTCCATGATCCCAGTATCGGCCGCTTTGGGTATCTCAGCAAGAAAATGCGGGCTCAGGGACGCGAAAACAATCGGTTACCGCTGCGGAACTGCCAGGTTCGGGTGATGTCCAGGACATCCACGTCCTTGCGGATATCGGGGGGGAAGGGGGCGTAGGGAGCGCCCAGGCGCACAATTCGAATCGCCGCGTCGTCCAGGATCTTGTGTCCGGAGGATCGAAGCAGGCGGATTTGCTCGATGCTGCCGTCGGCGCGTACTGCCACGTGCAGGATGAGCGAACCGTAAAGGCGCCGGCGCTTGGCCTCGTCCGGGTAGTTGAGGTTTCCGATGCGCTCCACCTTCTTGCGCCAGGCCTCGAGATAGCTGGCGTACTTGTATTCCTGGGTGCTGGCGTTGAGCACCTTGCGGCGCTTTTGCATCGAGGCCGCGCGATTGTGGCGATCGAGCTCGGCCGTGAGGCGGTCGATCTCCCGCTGGGTGCTGGCGAGCAGTTGCGCCACCTTGGGCCGAGGCGTGGTCTGTACCGTGGGTTTTGGCGTGCGCGCAGCCTCCTTCCTCGGCGCCTGGGTGGCGGTTATGACGCGCTTTTTTTGCGCTGGTTCGGGGCGGGGTGTGCCGGCGCGTACCATTTCGGGCGCCGGTTTGGTCTGCTTGCGCAGGGCCGCGGGGTTCCCGAGCGGGTTACTCGGTCGGTGCTTGATGATCTTTTCCCCGCCGCCTTCCTGGCTGGCCTGGGCGAGGAAGTCCGGTTTTTCGACCTTGGGTGGCTTCTTTGCCGGTTTCACCAACGTCAGGTCAAGAGTGCGTTCTGGCGTCGGCGGGTTGTCGCGTGGCAGATCGAAACTGATGCCCAGGAGAATAAAGGCATGCACCGCAATGGCGCCCAGCAGGGCGAGCCAGAGCGGGTCCCTGGAGATCTTGGTGGGCAGTCGTCCGATCAATTGCAAAGGTGCGTTTCCGGTTCTCTCATCCCTACAGCGGCTTGCTGACATGGATCTTGGGGACGGGTTTCTGCAGTTCGACCCGCTTCTGCATGGCAGGGTTCATGTAGGCCTC
The DNA here is from genome assembly GCA_024762475.1 of Chromatiales bacterium. Taxonomy (GTDB): domain Bacteria; phylum Pseudomonadota; class Gammaproteobacteria; order Chromatiales; family Chromatiaceae; genus MONJU. The sequence goes on from JANTHJ010000005.1 coordinate 19,367, forward strand.
GCCTTCGGTATCGATCAGGAGAACGAATTTTATCCCCATCTGGCGAGCGATTCGGTACCAGTCCTTCGGGCCCGCGACGAACAGCGCCGTGGCGGCGGCGTCCGCGGTGGTGGCATCGGGGTGTAACACGGTGACCGAGGCGGTGCCGACCGCGGGGTAACCGGTCCGCGGGTCGATGATGTGGTGAAAGAACTTGCCTTCCCAGGTGAAGTTCCGTTCATAGTTGCCTGAGGTAAAGACGGACTCGTCTCCAGTGACCGAGAGCAGGGCGAAGATGCCACCGCCGTCGGGATCGCGAATGGCGATGCGCCAGGGATTGCCTGCGCGCGAGCCAATTGCGCGCAGGTCCCCGCCGGCATTGACGATGGCATCGGTGATGCCCAATGCCTTGAGCCGTTCGATGGCACGGTCGATGCCGTAACCCTTGCCAATGGCACCGAAATCCAGTTTCACGGCCGGATTGTCGCAGGAGAGGTGAAAACCATCGAGATGCACATCCCGAATACTGGGATGCTGCCCGACGATTGCCGCGATTGCCTCCGCCGAAGGCGGGGCGTGGGGTTTGAGGTCGCTGTTATGAAAGCCCCAGAGTTCGACCAGCTTGCCGATTCCAGGGTCGAACAGGTAATCGCTCTTGCGCGCCAGATCCTGGGAGATGCGTATCAAGGGCAACACCGACGGCGGTGCTGCGATGGCGCGCCCTGCGGCGATCGCCTGATTGACGCGGCCAAGCGGACCAGGCTCCCAGGCGTGCCAGGTGCGATGCATGAAGTCGAAGTCTTCCTGCAGGGACTGGTAGGCCTCGCGCGCCTTTTTTTGGTCGACGCCGATGATCTCCAGCTCCACCAGGGTGCCGAAGCTGAGCAGGCGGAAATATTGCGACGGGAGCTGGCGAGAGCAGCCGCTGCTTGCCAGCAGGACGAGGGCGGCGGAGATAGCAGCGAGGGCCGCTGGTCGGCGGCTGAGAGAGAGGCGGGTGTTCATACGGCGAGAATCTGCTCGATACGGTCGAAGAGGGTTCCAGCGATGTTGAGGGAGTAGAGTCTATCCAGCTCACGGATGCAGGTGGGACTGGTGACATTGATTTCAGTCAGGTAATCGCCGATCACATCCAGTCCGGCGAACAGGATGCCCATGTCCCGCAGCATCGGCGTCACTCCCGCAACGATTTCGCGATCGCGATCGCTCAAGGATACGCCGGTTCCCTTTCCTCCGGCCGCGAGATTTCCGCGGGTTTCTCCCTCGGCAGGGATACGCGCCAGCGCCCAGGGGACCGGTTCACCGTCGATGACCAGGATGCGCTTGTCCCCCTGGGAGATCTCGGGGACGAAGCGCTGGGCCATGATCAGGTGTTTGCCATGATGAGTCAGCGTCTCGATGATGACGCTCCGGTTCGGATCGTGGGGCCGCACCCGGAAGACGGAGGTTCCACCCATGCCTTCCAGCGGCTTGAGGATGGCATCCCCCTGTTCCTCTATGAAGCCATTCAGCTCGTTCGCATCGCACGAGACCAGTACCGGTGGGCAGAATTGGGGAAAGCGCGTGGCGGCCAGTTTCTCGTTCGCGTTGCGCAGTGCCGCCGGGTGGTTCACCACCAGCGATCCGGCGGCCGCCGGCTGGTCCAGCAGGTAGGTGGTATAGACGTAGTCGATATCGAACGGCGGATCCTTGCGCATCAGGACCAAGGGGAAGCTGTCGATCGGGCGCGTCCGCGTCTCTCCCAGCGTAAACCAGCCGCTGTCCTGATCGCGAACCTCCAGTTCGCTCGCGTGCACCAGGCTCCGCCCATCACGCTGCGAGAGTGCGGTCTGTTGGGCATAGGCAAGGGACCACCCCCGTGCCTGGGCCTCCAACAGCATGGCGAAGGTGCTGTCCTTGTAGGGCTTGATGCCCTCGACGGGATCCATGATAACCAGCAGAGATGGGCTCATCGACGCGGGGCCTGCATTTGTCGGGGCTGACAAGATACCGGTGCCGGTGCCGCATGGGAAGAAATTACCGCGCACAAGTGGTTTGCCAACAGCGTCACGTTCGTCTCGATAATTCTTGAGATGCAGGCACTTGCCTGCTATTTTGAGCACGTCGCCTTAACTTCGATCAGTAAAGGCTCATCAACGAAGGCCTGAAAAATCCGGGCCTTCCGCCGACACCAGGGACGTGCTGGCGTGTTCTGAGGACCCCGGGATGGGCCCGTTCAGAGCTTCCTTCAAGATCGGTCGCAGATTAGGACGATGGGTATGGTATGGGACAATGCCAGCCCGGCAAGTTACCTGGAGGTTTTATGCATTCGATGGCCACTAGGGCTGCCGCCTGGAGCGCGGGCGTCGGCTCGGGCCGGTTTCGCAAACGGGGCCTTTTCCTGCTCGGAGGGTGCGCGCTGTGGGTGGCCTCCTCGCCGGCCTTGTCAGCGGACGACTATCTCTCGGAACTGGACTCTGAGGCGGCCAAGGTAGAGGCGCGCGGGATCGATCCCTCAGCGGGGAAGGTAGAGGTCGCCACGCCGCCGGTCGGGGAAGCCGCCGCGCCGGTTGTTCCGGTACGGTCGATCGATCGTGTGGCCTTCGAGGGGCTGCTCAAAAAACACTATCTCGGCACCTACCGCTTCTACAAGAAGCTGCCGGAGCGCAGCCGTGAAGAAATCTTCGAACAGTACAGGGGCGGGGCGGATATCGGCGTGATTCGAAACAAGATTGTGTCCCGCCTGCTGCAGGACTGAGCGGGACGAAGATCCGCGGGCGCCTGTTAAAGAATCCCCATGATGCGCCGATACGCTGACAAGCGAGAGGTTGGAGAAGTATGAATCGTTCCGGTCGTCCAAATCTTTGGGGCCTCCTGTTGGCCGCCATGCTGCTTGCCTGCGGGGCCTGGGCAGACCAGTTGACGGTGGGCAAGGATTTCATCCCGCTGAGCAAGGACAAGCCGTACATCTACGTCATTCACGATGGGCGTTCGATCCGCGTCCAGCGGGTGCAGGATCCCGACTATCAGCTGAAGGGCTATTTCGCCAGGACGGCGCGCAAGTGCCCGCCCTTCTGCCTGCAGCCGGTATCTCCGGCACCCGGCGTCCAGACCATTGGGGAGGTGGAGCTGTTCGACTTCATGGAGACCGAGCTGCGTGACGGGACCGGACTGTTGGTCGACGCGCGCACGCCCGCCTGGCACAAAAGGGGGACTATTCCCGGATCGATCAATATCGCGTTTACCCACCTGACCAAGACCGACGATGCTCCGGAGATGCTGGAAGCGCTCGAGCTGTTCGGGGCGAAGGAGCGTGAGGAGCCCGGCCTGGTGGATAGGTGGATGGACAGGCTCGGGCTGAGCGAGGCCCCCGATGTGACCGGCAAGTGGGACTTTTCCCAGGCCAAGAATCTCGTGCTCTGGTGCAACGGGCCGGAGTGTGGCCAATCACCCCGTGCGATCCGCGGGCTGCTGAAGGTGGGGTATCCCGCCGACAAGATCCGCTACTATCGCGGTGGCATGCAGATCTGGCAGCTGTGGGGTCTTACCACGGTGGTACCGAATGATTAGGGAAGGCGCCCGCAAGGGCGAGAGAGGGCGATGGTGGCAGAACTAGAAGAGACGCGGTTCGATGGCCTGAAGGTGCTGGTCATCGACGACAGCAAGACCATCCGGCGCACCGCCGAGACCCTGCTGGCGAAAGCCGGTTGTGAGGTGTTGACGGCAACCGATGGGTTCGAGGCCCTGTCCGTGATCGCCGATAATCGGCCAGACCTCATTTTTGTCGACATCATGATGCCCCGGCTGGACGGCTACCAGACGTGCGCGCTGATCAAGCACAACGAGATGTTTCGCGACGTCCCGGTGATCATGTTGTCCAGCAAGGATGGCCTCTTCGATCGGGCGCGTGGCCGCATCGTCGGCTCGGATCAATACCTGACCAAGCCCTTTTCCCGGGACGAACTGCTCGAGGCGGTCCGCTCCTATGCAAGCAAGGCGGCGTGACATTATGGCGAAAGTGCTGGTGGTGGACGATTCACCCACGGAACTGCATCTGTTGACCAAATACCTCGAGGCAGGCGGACATCAGACCCTGACCGCCGCTGATGGGGAGGAAGGGCTGGCCACTGCCCGCAGCGAGTTACCCGACCTGATTCTCATGGATGTGGTGATGCCGGGACTCAATGGTTTCCAGGCCACGCGCAAGATCAGCCGCGACCCGGCCACCAGCGGCATCCCGGTCGTGATGATCACCACCAAGGATCAGGATACCGACCGCGAGTGGGGTATGCGCCAGGGTGCGCGTGCCTACCTGGTCAAGCCGGTTTCGGAAACGCAGTTGCTCAGTGCCGTAGACGAGGTCCTCGGCTGAGACGATGACGACAGGCAGCCCAGAAATACCGACCCCCGGCGAGCTGATGAAAATGCTGGCGGAGATAGAGCAGCGGAGCCAGGCCGGCGGTCTCGGGCTTCCGGTGATGGAGCAGACAGAGGCGCTGTGGGATGGCCTGGCCTACAGCATCGCCGGTGTGAGGGTGGTGACCGCGATGGACGAGGTGCGGGAAATGCTGCCCTACCCGGACCGGTTCACGCGGGTTCCTGGTGTCCAGGAGTGGATGCGTGGGCTGGCTAACGTGCGTGGCAATCTGCTGCCGGTGGTCGACCTGCAGCTGTTTCTGGGGGCCAAGGCCGTGGTCTCCGGGAAGGCCGCGAGGATGCTTATCGTCCGCATGCGCGGCCTGGAGTGCGGCCTGCTCGTGCCTTCGGTGCAGGGCATGCGGCACTTCGAGGAGCAGCACCGTCTGCGCAATGCGCGCATGAAGGGTGTGCTGGGGCAATACGTATTCGATGCCTTCTCGGTTGGGGACGGCGTATGGCCGGTATTCAGTATGTCTGCCCTGACGGCAGATCCGGCCTTCCGTTCGGCTACCCTGTGAGGAGAGATTGAGGTGCCGATCAACAGGCCGTCGCCAGCTGTGCGATGGCAAGACGATTTCAAGGGACGTCCAGACTGATGAAAAAGAGACCCGCAAAGCCAGGAACGACTGATAAGAGCATCCCGCTGCTGGCGGTGGCGCTGCTGCTGGCGATTATTGCCACGCTGGCAGCGTTTTTGTTCACCCAGAAGCAGGAAGAACATCAGGAGCAATACCTGCTGAGATCTGCCGAACAGCAGGTGCTCGGCCAGAAGATCGCCAAATTCTCTCTCGAGGCCATGCGTGGAGACAAGGCCTCCTTCGAAGCCCTGCAGGGGGTGCGCGATCGCTTCTCGCAACTGATGGACGAGCTCAAGAATGGCGTGCCTGAGATCGCACTGCCGCCATCACCACCGCAGGTGAAGGCGCCCTTGAGGGCAGTGGAGAGCGCCTGGCTGGAGCTGCGCTCATACGCGGACGAGATCCTCCGCAATCAGGAGACTATTCTTTCGATCGACGAATTCGTGAAGGTGATCAATGACCTCGTTCCGCAGCTGCAGGAGAGTTCGGACCAGGTGGTTCGGCAGCTGGTACGCGCCAAGGCGAGTCCCCGCCAGGTATATGTGGCGACTCGCCAGCTGATGCTGGCCCAGCGGATCGACAACAATGTCGGCAAGGTGCTCGAGGGCGGCGCCGAGACGGCTGCGGCGATCGATCAGTTTGCCCAGGACGCGGACCTGTTCGGCCGGGTGCTCGACGGCATGCTCAAGGGTGACGACCGGCTGAATATCGCCAAGGTCGCCGACCCGCAGGGGCGGGAGGCCCTCAAGCAGGTCGTGCTGTTGTTCGCCACGGTCAACGACCACGCCGGTGAGATCATCGATGCCACGCCCAAGGTGCTCCCTGCTCTGGAGGCGCGTGCCGAGATCGGACCGGCGTCTGAACGTCTCGACGGTGTGACCACCGATCTGGTCAAGGCCTATCGTGGGATCAGCACGGGCACCAGGGTTGGGCCGGTCACCGTGGGACCAACCCTGGTGACAGTGCTCGGTGCACTGTCGTTGCTGTTGCTCATCCTGCTGGGGGTTGCGCTACTGCGTAGCGCGCGGGCCCGCGAGGCGGAGGCCGAGGCGCAAAACCAGCGCAATCAGGAGGCCATCCGGCGACTGCTCAACGAGATGGTGGACCTTGCGGACGGAGATCTTACCATCGAGGCCACGGTAACCGAGGACATCACCGGCGCCATCGCAGACTCGGTGAACCAGGCGGTGGAGGAGATGCGCAGTCTGGTGGCCACCATCAACGAGACCTCGGTGCAGGTGTCGAGCTCTGCCCAGGAGACCCGGGCCACCGCGATGCATCTGTCCGAGGCATCCGAGCACCAGCGGGATCAAATCGTCAATGCCTCCGATATCGTGCGCAAGATGTCGAGCACCATGGACGAAATGGCGACCAAGGCGAGTCATTCAGTGAGTGTGGCACGTGAGTCCCTCGATATCGCCCATGAGGGCGGGGAGCGGGTGCGGCGCACGATCGAGGGTATGGATCGGATCCGTGACCAGATCCAGGAGACCTCCAAACGGATCAAGCGCCTGGGTGAATCGTCCCAGGAGATCGGCAATATCGTCGAACTGATCGAGGATATCGCAGACCAGACCAATATTCTTGCGCTGAATGCCGCCATGCAGGCGGCCATGGCGGGGGAGTCAGGACGCGGCTTTGCGGTGGTGGCAGACGAGGTGCAGCGCCTGGCCGAACGCGCGACCAATGCAACCAAGCAGATCGAGGCGCTGGTCAAGACCATCCAGGCGGACACCAACGAGGCGGTCATTTCCATGGAGGCCAGTACCACCGAGGTGGTCTCCGGCGCGGAGCGCGCGGAGGAGGCAGGCGAGGCGCTGAAGCGTATCGAGGAGGTCTCGCGCCAGATTGCCGAGGAGATCGAACGCATTGCCTCCAGCGCGATAGCCCAGTCGGATGACGCCAAGTCGATCAACGACACCATGAATGTAATTCAGGAGATCACCGGCCAGACCTCCGAGGGAACGGGGCAGACGGCCCGATCCATCGAGGCGTTGGCACGCATGGCAGAACAGCTACGCGAGACGGTGGCCCGCTTCAAGCTGCCCCACGACGATGCCTCGCGGGCGGCCTGACAGGAACACGTAAGGATCCGGACGAAGAGCCGATGACGACAGAAGCCGATCAAGACCTCAGCGGCCTGCGCTGGATCCGCAGGGAAATCGAGGAGAACCTGCGGCAATCCCGGCTGGTGCTCGAGGATTTTGCCGAGGGTGAGGCCGACAGCCTCGAACCGGCGGTTCGCTGGTTGCACCAGATCAAGGGTGCCCTCACGCTGACCCAGGTCCATGGGGGCGCCATGCTTGCGGACGAACTCGAACGTCTGGCGCGGGCCCTCGATGAGGGAAAGGCCGGTGATCGCGATCTCGCCGCGGAATCGCTCATGCTGGGCATCGCCCAGTTGCCCGGCTATCTCGAGCGTATCGAGGCCGGGCAGCCTGATATTCCGGTGGTGCTGCTGCCATTGATCAACGAGCTGCGGGGCGCGCGCGGCGCGCCGGAGATCTCGCAGGCGTCGCTGTTTGCACCGCGGCTGGCGGCACAGCTCGCGAGCGAGCCGGTAGCACCGGGGAGTGGCAGTGAGGGACTGCCTGCGCTGATCAACGAACTACGCCCCCAGTTCCATCGCGGCCTGGCCGGCTGGTTGCGTGGCAAGGACGAACAGCTCGCGATCAAGACCCTGCGCGGTGTAATCGACCGGCTTTCCTCGATGGCGGGCACGGCACGCCTGCGACGACTGCTGGATACCGCCGATGCCCTGTTGCTCGCCTGTCTCGATGGGGAGGTGAAGGGGCAGGGGCCGCTCAAGCTGTTGTTCGGGCGTCTCGATCGTGTCCTCAAGGAATTGGCAGCACGTGGTGAAGAGGCGGTAGCGCACGACTTTCCCACGCCCCTGTATCGGGAATTGCTGTATTACATCTCGCGCTCCAGTTCCTCAGATCCGGCCATCGAGGCGGTGCGGCGCGCGGTCGAGCAGGCCAATTCCTTTCCGGTGGGTGCACAAGAGCATGCGTCGGCAGGCGCTGCAGTAGGGCCTGGGCGCGAGTTGTTCGAGACGGTGGCGGGGGTGTTGTCGGGAGATCTGGCCGGCATCAAAGACCAGCTTGATCTCTACATGCGCGGAGACCGGCTGGAACTCGAGCGGATCGGTTCCCTGGCCGAACCCATCCAGCGCATGGCCGATACCCTTGGCATGGTCGGGCAGGGGAGACTCCGCAGCCGCCTGGCACCGCGCGCAGACGAGATCCGCGCGGCAGTGGAGGGTGGCCAGCCGCCCGGCGAAGAGGAGCTGATGAGCCTTGCCTGGGACCTGCTGGCGGTGGAGTCCGCGTTGAAATCCCTGGGCGAGCCGGAACGTATTACGCCGGACGCCTCCGATGAGGCAGCGGCCCGGGCAGGGGGGGCGCCCGATCTCTCCGAGGGGGAATATCGGGAACATCTGCGGTCCGCACTGGAGCAGGCCTTTGTCGAACTGGCCCATGTGCGTGAGGCGGTGGGCGAATGTCTGGCGAAAGACGAGCCCGCCTCCCTGAATCAGGCGCCACAGCGGCTGCATGCCCTCTCCGGTGTGATCTCGGTGATCGGCGAGAATGAGGTGGCGGAGTTACTGGAGCGCCTGGGGCGCTATCTCTCCGCGCTGCGTCTCGGCGGCCGTGAACTGCCGGACGAGGCCCACAAGGAGCGGCTGGGTGACCTGATCAGCGGGGTCGAGATCCACCTCGGTGGCCTGCTCGAGCCGACGCCGGAAAGCCGTCGCGCACTGCAGGCGGCGGTGGCGGCCGCGGATGCGCTGGAGCTTTCAGCGACGGTGGAAGAGGCGGAGACGGCCGCCACTGGCGTGCAGGAACTGCCCGAAACCGGGATGCCGCCGGTCGATGGCATCTCCGCTGAGCCACCCGTGGCCGCCCCTGGGCCAGCGGCGGGGTCCATGGACGCGACCGCGGTCGAGGAGGTGAATTCGGAGCTGGATTCGGAGATCTTGGCGATCTTCATCGAGGAGGCGCGGGAGGCGCTCGACACCCTGCGCGAACAGTTTCCCCGCTGGCACGCCGCGGCCGACGATGATTCGGCCCTGGCGGAGGTGCGCCGGGCATTTCATACCCTCAAGGGCAGCGGTCGCCTCGTGGGTGCACTGGAGATCGGTGAGTTTGCCTGGGCGGTGGAGAACATGCTCAACCGGATCATCGACCGCACGATCGAGGCTTCTCCGGCCGTGTTCGAACTGGTTTCCGAGGCGATCGACTCGCTCCCGGCACTGATCGATGCGCGCGAGACCGGACAGGCCTCAGTCGTGGATCCTCTTCCCCTGCAGGCCAGGGCCGAGGGACTGGCAGCCGGGGAGTTGCCGCTCCAAGCGCCGCCCCCGGCGGTGGCCGAGGCGGCTATGCAGGAGACAATGCCGCAGGCGGTCGAGGAACCGCCGATACCCGCCGGGGCAGAAGTTGCGGAAGTCGAGAAAGTCGACGTGGCAGCAGCGGCGACGGTTGCTGAGATCCCCGGCGAGACTCTGCCTGACGTGTCCGAGGCTGAAGAGCTGGCGCTGGAGATCGACGCAGTCGATCTTGAATCCATCCTCGAGCAGGAGGGGATCGAAGCGATTCCAAGTGTCGAGGAAGACACCCAGCCCCTGATTCTCGAACTGGACGAAGAAGAGACCCTTGCCGCGGAGGCACTTGCGGATGAGTCGCTGCTGGCGGTGGAGTCGACGCTACACGAACAGGAATCGATCCTGACGCCCGCCGCGGAAGGACAGGCCCCGATCCGACTCGAATCGACCCTGCATGAGATCTTTGCGCGCGAGGCGGGCGGTCATCTGGAGGCTCTCGAGCTGTTCGTCGATCGCTGCCGGGGACTGGCCAACGGATGCCTGTACGACGAAGACCTGCGGCGTGCCCTGCACACCCTGCGCGGCAGCGCGCACATGGCAGAGGTGGAGCCCGTCGCGCAACTCGCTGGCGCCCTGGAGGACTGGGTCAATCTGCTCAGCATGCTCGGCCGCCGTACCGACCAGGCCGGCATCGATCTGCTGGAGCGGGGTCATTTCGTGATCAAGGCCCTGCTGGATGTGATCAATGTTCCGGGTGCCAGCCTGCCTTCCTGGCAGGCCCTGGTGCATGAGGTCGAGGCCGTTCGCAAGCCCCTGGAATCAGAGGCGACCGGCGAGGCGGGAGAAATGCCGGAAGGCGAACTGGCGGCCGGCAGCGAGATGGACGACGAACTTGCCGGGATCTTCGTCGAAGAGGCCCGTGAGTTGCTGGAGCAACTGGAAACCGCGTTTGCCGCGTGGCGTGCTCGACCCGACGATCTGTTGCCCGTGGCCCATCTGCAGCGCGGGCTGCATACCATCAAGGGGGGCGCCCGCCTGGCCGATGTGCGTGCGGTGGGCGATCTGGGGCACGCGCTCGAATCGTTGTTCCAAAGCGTCGTGGAGCAGCGGATCCAGATCGGCAGCCGGGAGCTGGGGCTGTGCCGACATGCATTGGACAGGTTGGCCGGGCAGGTCGAGGCCCTGGAAGGCAAGGAGACGCCTGCCGAAGAGGCCGATTTGGTGGAGGCGATTCAGCTCGCGGCGCGGGGCGAGGCCTGGAGCCTGGCGGTGCCAGCGGCCGAGCAGCCGCTGGTCGAGACCGACGTGGGTGCGGAGGGCACCGCCTCGGTGGTCGCCGGTGTCGGCGATTCCAGCGAAATGCTGATGGACGGCGAACTCGAGTCGATGGAGATGGCCAGTTCGGTGCTCGACCGCTCGACCCTTCTTTCTGATTCCCAGTTGCTGACCGATTCCGAGCTGCTGGCCGAATCGGACCTGGCGACCACTTCTGCGCTGGTGCCGGGCGATGGTGATGCGAGTGGGCTGCACGCCGACTCGCGCATCATCCAGTTCCCGGCACGCGGCCGGCATTTGGAAGGTGGGGAGGAACTTCGCGAGCCCCCCCCACCACCGGAGAAAGAGAAGAAGCCAGTCTCGCGCGAGCGGGTAAGGGTGCGCGGAGAGCTGCTGGATCAATTGGTCAATCACGCGGGCGAGGTGAGTATCTACGGGGCACGTCTCGAGCAGCAGAACCGTGGCCTGGGGCGTAATCTGGATGAGTTGACGCAGACCATACGGCGTCTGCGCGATCAGTTGCGTCAGCTGGAGAACGAAACCGAGGCGCAGATCCTGGCACGTCATGAGCGCGAACACGAGGGCAGTCTGCCGGCCGGCTTCGATCCGCTGGAGATGGATCGCTATTCGACCATCCAGCAGCTGTCGCGGGCCTTGGCGGAGACCACCGACGACCTCAATAACCTGGGGGGCTCCCTGCAGGATCTCTCCCGGGACACCGATACGCTGCTGCAGCAGCAGGGGCGGGTGGTGAACGACCTGCAGGACGGGCTGTTGCGTACCCGGATGGTGCCCATCGGTTCGCGTGCATCGCGCCTGCAACGGGTGGTGCGCCAGACCGCTCATTCCCTGGGCAAGCAGGCAGAGTTGACCATTAGCGGCGCAGCCGGCGAAATGGACCGGGTCATCCTGGAGCGCATGATGGGGCCACTCGAACACCTGTTCCGCAACGCGGTGGCACACGGCGTCGAGGATCCCGAAGAGCGCCAGGCAGCGGCAAAGCCGGTCACCGGCAACGTGTCGCTGGTATTCGGCCGCGAGGGCTCGGACGTGTTGCTGGAGATCGCGGACGACGGCAGGGGGCTGGACCGCGAGGCGATTCGCCGCAAGGCCATCGAGCGCGGGCTGCTGGATGCGGGGGCGCACGTCGACGGGGAGGACCTGGACGCCTTTATCCTGGAGCCGGGCCTGTCCACCAGCGAGGAAATCACCCAGGTCGCGGGCCGCGGCGTGGGCATGGACGTGGTGATCAACGAGATCAAGCAGCTGGGTGGCACGCTGCACATCGATTCGGGGCCCGGCAAGGGTACCCGCTTCACCATTCGCCTGCCGTTCACCCTGGCGATCACCGAGGCGCTGCTGGTCGCTGCCGGTGAAGAGGTCTATGCGGTGCCACACGGGGGCACAGAAGGGATTGTTCGGATTCCGCGGGACGAGCTGGAGGCCTGCTACCGGGGGGACAAGCCCGGAATCTCCCGTGGCGGTCATCAGTACCCGGTACGCTACCTGGGCCGCCTCCTGGCGACCGGAGCGCCGCAGATCGGGGAAGGCGAGCGCTGGGTGCCGGCAATGCTGGTTCGCTCCGGGGAGCATCGGCTGGCGGTCCAGGTCGACCGGGTGCTGGGCAATCGCCAGATCGTGGTGAAGTCCATGGGCACCCAGTTGGCCAGCGTGCGCTGGTTCACCGGTGGCACCATCCTCGCCGACGGGAATGTCGCCCTGATACTCGACATGGCTGCCCTGGTGCGCAGCGATACGGCCCATCAGACAGCCGTCGAGCCGGAGCTGACGGCCAAGCAGCAGTCCGGTGGGGTCAAGGTCATGGTGGTCGACGATTCAATCACCGTGCGCAAGGTCACCAGTCGCCTGCTGGAGCGCCATAACATGCGGGTGGTCACTGCCCGCGATGGCGTGGATGCGGTCACGCTGCTCCAGGAAGAGCGTCCCGATATCATGCTCCTGGACATCGAAATGCCGCGCATGGACGGTTTCGAGCTGGCCCGCCATATGCGCAGTACCGAGGGATTGAAGGACATTCCGATCATCATGATCACCTCCAGAACCGGGGAGAAGCATCGTGAACACGCCCTGGACCTGGGGGTGCGGCGCTATCTCGGCAAGCCTTACCAGGAGTCGGACCTGCTGGAGAACATCTACACTGTGCTCGCAGAGGTGACGCCTTGAGCGCCGCGGTCGAGGTCCCCGCAGAGATCCGGGGGTTGCTGTTGCCGTTGAACGGGCGCTCGCTGCTGTTGCCGAACGCGGCAGTCGCCGAGATCATCGACTTCCATAGGCTGGTGCCGGTTCCGGACGCCCCTGAGTGGGTGGCGGGCGTCACCGACTGGCGCCAGCGCCGGTTGCCGGTGGTGCGTTTCGAGCCATTCCTGGGACAGGAGGTGGCCGTCAGCCAGCGCCAGCGGATCGTGGTCTGCCATACGCTCAACCCGGAGGCGAGGCGGCCCTTTATCGGTATCGCCGCCTCCGCTATTCCACGCCTGGTGCGCTTACGCGAGGAGTCCCTGGCAGGTGAGGTACTGCAGGACGAGTGGAAGGCTCTGCCATTGTGCGCCGCATTGCGTGTCGACGGCCAGCCGGCGCTGATCCCCGACCTGCCCGCCCTGGAGGAGCGTCTGGCGGAGGTTGCGGCAATCTCCTAGCCCGGATATTTCACCCGGGGACGCGATGATCGTGCCGAGATGGGCGTTCTCGAGCGGATTTCCGACCGAGTCAATAGTCAGCCTATTGATGAGGAAGTAAATACCGCTTGAGAACGGCCAGATCGGTGCGAGGGCGCGTCCAGCGTCGGCCGCGTGACACTTCGTTGCCCGCTTATATACGAAGACTATCGCAGGTAGCCAGTGAGTTATCGGCATCTTTCAGCGACCGGGTGCTAGTAGGAGGCTTTGAAAAATTCGGAGCTCCTACGGCCCATGGATGGGTCGCCAAATTCGGTCGCGGTAAGCAACTGATTTTGAAGCAAGCCGCAAACTGCATTTCGGGCGCAGCGTGTCCTGATAGAGCCAACGGGGTTTCTATCAGGGCTTCCCTAACGGAAGTCTCCCCACAACACCTGAATCGCCGCAAGAGCAGCCAGGGGCGCGGTCTCGGTGCGCAGGATGCGTGGACCCAGACGTACCCCCTCCAGTCCGGCCTCGCGAGCGGCGTGCCGCTCCGCCTCTGACAATCCGCCCTCCGGGCCGACCAATAGGGACAATTCCCCGCTGGGCGGTTCGATTTCGCCGAGCGAACGCTGGGCGCGGTGATCCAGCAACAATCCCCGTCCCTCGAAACCGCTAAGCCAGCGGCTTAACGAACGGGGCGCCGACAGCTGTGGAACCAGCGTCCTACCCGACTGCTCGCAGGCATGGCGAATGACGCCCTGCCAATGCGTCATGCGGGCCTCGACGCGATCGCCCTTGAGCCGCACCAGGGTGCGCTCGGTGAACAGGGGATCGATCTCCCAGATTCCCAGTTCGACCGCCTTCTGTAGAGCGAAGTCCATGCGCTCGCCACGTGAGATGCCAATGGCCAGCCGCAGGCGCAGCGCGGGGGGAGATTCGGTGCGCAGCACCGTACCCACCTCGGCCCAGGCATCCTGCCTGCCTTTGGAGAGGAGTCGGGCCGAGAACTCATGACCACTGTTGTCGAAGAGTACGAAGTCTGCGCCCGATTCGAGTCGCAGGGACTGCAGCAGATGTCGGCTCGCGCGCGCGTCCAGCTGGACCGTCCTGCCCTCTTCCAGGGGAGTTGGGCTGAATACCCGGTGGAGTCGCATCTATCTCAGAGACCCAGGCGGTCCCAGATGGCGAGGGTAGGCCCGGCCTGGTTCATGGTGTAGAAGTGTAGGCCGGGTGCACCCACCTCGAGCAGTTTACCGCACAGCTCGCTCACCACGTCCAGGCCAAAGGCGCGGATGCTGTCCACGTCGTCGGCATAGGCCTCCAGCCGCTTGCGGATCCAACGCGGAATCTCGGCGCCGCAGGCATCCGAGAAACGCGCCAGGTTGCCATAGTTGGTGATCGGCATGATGCCGGGGACGATGGGCGTATCGATGTGGCGCGCGATGCATTGATCGATGAAGTGGGTATAGGCGTCGGCGTTGTAGAAATACTGGGTGATGGCAGAGTGCGCGCCCGCCTCGACCTTGGCCTTGAAGTGATCGAGGTCGGTAAAGAAGTTGGGCGCCTGCGGGTGCATCTCGGGGTAGGCCGCGACCTCGATGTGGAAATGCTCGCCATGGTGCTCCCGTATCAGGGCCACCAATTCGCTGGCATGGGTGAGTTCGCCCCCCGCCAGGCCGGTCCCGGAGGGCGGATCACCGCGCAGGGCCACGATGCGCCGGATGCCCTGGTCGCGGTAGCGATCCAATATCTCCAGCGCCTCGTCCACCGAGAGCCCGATGCAGGTCAGATGCGGGGCCGTATCGATGCCCTGCGAGACCAGCCAGTCGACGGTGGCGAAGGTGCGGTCGCGGGTGGAACCACCGGCCCCGTAGGTGCAGGAGAAAAAAGCCGGATGGCGCTCGTTCAGGCGCCGTACCGTCTCCTGCAGGTTGGTCATACCCTTTTCGGTCTTGGGCGGAAACAGCTCGAAGCTGAAGGTCTTGTCTGTATTCATGTCCTATTCACCACGAAGAACACAAAGAACACGAAGCATCGATAACCAGGTCAGCCAATCAAAATGCCGCGGGACAGACCCCGAGAGTCCTCGCATCCGGCGGAGCTGCCCAAAGTCAGTTTCTTCGTGCGCTTCGTGTTCTTTGTGGTTTGCCCCAATCAGTAGCGGTAGTGGTCGGGCTTGTAGGGGCCTTCCACGGGTACGCCCAGGTACTCGGCCTGTTCCGGCGTCAGCTGGGTGAGCTTGGCGCCGATCTTGTCCAGGTGCAGGCGGGCGACTTCTTCGTCCAGCTTTTTGGGCAGGATGTAGACACCGATCGGATACTGGTCGGTCTTGCTGAACAGCTCGATCTGGGCCAGCACCTGGTTGGTGAAGGAGTTGGACATCACGAAGCTGGGATGGCCGGTGGCACAGCCCAGGTTCACCAGGCGCCCCTCCGCGAGCAGGGTGATGCGGTGGCCGTCGGGGAACACGATCTGGTCCACCTGCGGCTTGATGTTGATCCATTCGTACTGGCGCAGCGAATCGACCTGGATCTCGTTGTCGAAGTGGCCGATGTTGCACACGATGGCCTGGTCCTTCATGGCCGCCATGTGATCGTGCGTGATAATGTCCTTGTTGCCGGTGGT
Source organism: Chromatiales bacterium (assembly GCA_024762475.1). GTDB lineage: Bacteria > Pseudomonadota > Gammaproteobacteria > Chromatiales > Chromatiaceae > MONJU. Next base: position 35,170 of record JANTHJ010000005.1, read on the forward strand.
GGTGACGAAGATATCGGCCAGCGGCGCGGCGTCCACCATGGTGACCACCCGGTAGCCTTCCATAGCTGCCTGCAGGGCACAGATGGGGTCGATCTCGGTGATCCAGACGGTGGCACCCAGGCCGCGCAGGGACTGGGCCGAGCCCTTGCCCACGTCGCCATAACCGCAGACCACCGCGATCTTGCCGGCGATCATCACGTCGGTGGCGCGCTTGATGCCGTCCACCAGCGATTCACGGCAGCCATAGAGGTTGTCGAACTTGGACTTGGTTACCGAGTCGTTGACGTTCATCGCCGGGAACAGCAGCTTGCCCTCTTCCATCATCTGGTACAGACGATGCACCCCGGTGGTGGTCTCCTCGGTCACACCGCGGATACGTTCGGCCATGCGCTTGTAACGGTCGGCGTCTTCGGCCAGGCCACGGCGCAGGGTGTCGAGGATGATCTGCCATTCCTCCGGATCGTCTTCCTTCGCGTCCGGTACGCCGCTCTCGGCGAACTCCACGCCCTTGTGCACCAGCAGGGTGGCGTCACCCCCGTCATCGAGGATCATGTTGGGGCCCTGGCCGTCGGGCCAGTTGAGCACCTGCTCGGTGCACCACCAGTATTCCTCTAGGGTCTCGCCCTTCCATGCATAGACCGGGATGCCGACGGCAGCGATGGCCGCAGCGGCGTGGTCCTGGGTGGAGAAGATGTTGCACGAGCACCAGCGCACCTGGGCGCCCAATTCCACCAGTGTCTCGATCAACACCGCGGTCTGGATGGTCATATGCAACGAGCCGGTGATGCGCGCGCCGGCGAGGGGCTTGTCCTTGCCGTATTTGTCGCGCAAGGCCATCAGGCCGGGCATCTCGGTCTCGGCGATTTCGATTTCCTTGCGGCCCCAGTCGGCGAGGGACAGGTCGGCTACCTTGTAGTCGGTGAACTCACTCATGGTTTCACTCCCTGGTCAAAACGTGAGTGAGCGCCGTTGAAATCGTCTGTGGCATGGATCCGAGCCTGGCCCCTTCGGGTTGCAGCGCTCCTCGGATCGGCGTTGTGGCGGGCGGCTGGGTCAACCGTCCCGAGCGGGCAATTCTACACAATGCGCCCCGCAAGTCTCCACTTGCAGGGCTGGGAATTCGCGACCAGTGGTCTATATTGAGGAGCAGCCCCCGCCAGAGGGGTGCAGGTACGAGACAGACATCACAATAGGGGCGGGTCTTGCAGCGACCCCGGAGACCCATCATAAGGAGGAGAGAAGCATGTCGGAGACACATGCCGTCGAGCACGACGGCGACAAGGATCAGAAGCCGATCGAGCCGCTGTTCTATCCGAGCAGCCGGCTCGAGATGGCGGCGCCGCTGCGCTGGCTGCGAAAGGGGTGGCAGGATCTGCGGCGGGCGCCGGGTCCGAGCCTGGTCTACGGCTTTTCACTGGTGATCTTTTTCGACCTGCTGGTGTGGCTCGCCTGGGATGGTGGCAATACGGTAGCGCTCTTTTCGCTGGTCGTCGCCTTTATCCTGGCTGGCCCGGTACTGGCCTTCGGGCTCTATTCCATCAGCCGACAGCTGGAGCGCGGCCAGGAACCCCGCCTCGGGGTGTGCCTGCGAGAGAGCCACAACCATCTGCGCAACGAGTTGCTGTTCGCCCTCGCGCTGCTGGTCGTGTTGCTGATCTGGGCGCGTGCCGCGACCATGGTCAATGTCTTCGCGCCCATCAACGAAGAGGATGGCTGGCTGGGCGTGGTGGAGTTCCTGCTCATCGGCAGTGCCGTCGGCTCGATATTCGCGGCGATGGTATTTTCGATGAGTGTGGTGTCGTTGCCCATGATGCTCGATCGCGGCACCGATGCCATCACAGCGGCCTTGACCAGCATCAATGCCGTGCTCAACAACAAGGGGCCGATGCTGTTATGGGCGCTGTTGATCGGGTTGTTGATGCTGCTCGGATTCGCCACCGCCCTGCTGGGGATGGCGCTGGTCCTGCCGCTGCTGGGGCATGCCAGCTGGCACGCCTACCGCGAGACGGTGCAGATCCCGGAGACATCGGGGCAGACGGCCAGGGAATAGGCCGCGTCTACTGTTCCCTGAGCAGGTCTTGATCGCCCCGCCCCGTATCCCTCATGAAGCGTGCGGTGCAGCAGGGTCCCTCGGGTATTCGTCACCGCTCTGCGGCGGCCTTCAATGCCTCGGCCTTGTCGGTTTCCTCCCAGGTGAAGCCCTCGTCCTCGCGGCCAAAGTGCCCGTAGGCTGCGGTCTTGCGGTACTTGATCAGGTCGGCACTCAGCAGGTCGAGCATGCGCAGGATGCCGAACGGGCGCAGATCGAAGTGTTCACGCACCAACTCGACGATCTTCTCGTCCGACACCTGGCCGGTGCCAAAGGTCTCGACCATGATGGAGGTCGGTTCGGCCACGCCGATGGCATAAGAAACCTGAATCTCGCAGCGTTCGGCCAGACCTGCGGCCACGATGTTCTTGGCCACGTAGCGACCGGCATAGGCGGCCGATCGATCCACCTTGGACGGATCTTTGCCGGAGAAGGCGCCACCGCCATGGCGCGCCGAGCCGCCGTAGGTGTCGACGATGATCTTGCGACCAGTCAGCCCGGCATCTCCCATGGGACCGCCGATCACGAATTTGCCGGTCGGGTTGATGTGGATCTTGGTGTTGGCGGTAAGCAGGCCGGTCGACTCTAGAACGGGTTTGATGATGGCGTCCATCACCGCGTCGCGCAGTGCCTCCTCGCTGAGGGTGTCTGCGTGCTGGGTGGACAACACGACCGCGTCGATGGAGACCGGTTTTCCGTCCTTGTAGTGGAAGCTCACCTGGCTCTTGGCATCCGGGCGCAGCCAGTCCAGTTCACCCCGCTTGCGCACCTCTGCCTGGCGCTGCACCAGCCGGTGGGCATACAGGATGGGGGCGGGCATCAGCACCTCGGTCTCGTTGGTCGCATAGCCGAACATCAGGCCCTGGTCACCTGCTCCCTGGTCTTCGGGACGCTCACGATCAACGCCCTGGTTGATGTCGGGCGACTGGACGCCGAGTGCGGTCATGGCCGCACAGCTCTCCCAGTCGAAACCCATGTCGGAACTGTTGTAGCCGATGTCGCGGATGGTCTCGCGAATGATGTGCTCGTAATCCGGCTTGGCGGTGGTGGTGATCTCGCCGGCGATCAGGCACATTCCGGTCTTGAACAGGGTCTCGCAGGCCACGCGTGCGTGAGGGTCTTCCGCCAGGATGGCGTCGAGGACTGCGTCCGAGACCTGGTCGGCCATCTTGTCCGGGTGGCCTTCCGACACGGATTCGGAGGTAAAGATGAATTCATTGGCCATGCGATTTCCCTGCCTGCAACTCATATTGAAGATGAAAACGCGCGGATTCTACACCGTTGTTCGCCTCTCGGCGATCTGAAAGAATGCCGGCCCATCAATCGCGACCACAGTTGAGGTGCTCATGGTTTCCCTGGAAACGCCCATTTGCGAGTTTGGCAAGCCGGCGCCGGACTTCCGGCTGCCCGGCGTGGATGGTCAGGAGTGGGCCCTGGCCGATTGCATGGCTGAGAACGGCCTGCTGGTGATGTTCATCTGCAACCATTGTCCCTATGTCAAGGCAGTGTTGGACCGGATTGTGCGCGACACGCGTGAATTGAAGGCGCACGGCATCGGCAGTGTTGCCATCATGTCGAACGACCCGACCCAGTACGAGGAGGATTCCTTCGCCCGGATGAAGGCCATCGCCGAGCGTATGCAGTTCCCCTTTCCTTACCTGCTCGACGAGACCCAGGCGGTCGCCAAGGCATACGGCGCCGTCTGTACGCCGGATTTCTTTGGCTATAACGCGCAGGGCGAGCTGCAGTACCGCGGCCGCCTGGATGCGAGTCGCAAGCAGGCAGCGGCGCCGGATGTCCGGCGCGACCTGTTTGAGGCGATGAAGGGGGTGGCGCAGACCGGCAACGGGCCCGCAGAGCAGATTCCGAGCATGGGCTGCTCCATAAAATGGCGCGACGAATAGTTGGCCTTCGGCGCGTGAAACCACCCGCAAATCATAAGGTTGCCGCGTGGCAATAGGTCGTCTTCCCGCCGCTCTTATAGGTGCATTGGAATATTCGGGGAATCCTGTCTTGCTCCCCTATCGGCCCTGAGAGAGAATACCGCACCATTTTTCGCCTGGTGAACGATATTCGCGTTGTCCGAGGTCGCGATGTGCTGGGACCAGGCGGCAATTGAATTTTTCAATCTTCGGCCCTTCCCGAGGCCGGGCAAAGAGTTTTTTTCGTCTTTGACAGGAGAGACCCATGTCCTCACGCAGAGAGTTAGCCAACGCCATTCGCGCGTTGAGTATGGATGCCGTTCAAAAAGCCAACTCCGGTCACCCCGGTGCCCCGATGGGCATGGCGGACATTGCCGAGGTGTTGTGGAACGATCATCTGACGCACAACCCCAATGATCCGAAATGGCCCGACCGCGACCGTTTCGTGCTGTCGAACGGGCACGGCTCCATGCTGATCTACTCGCTGCTGCACCTGACCGGCTACGACCTGAGCATCGAGGACCTGAAGAACTTCCGCCAACTGCATTCGAAGACCCCCGGCCACCCGGAATACGGCTACGCCCCCGGGGTAGAGACCACCACCGGGCCGTTGGGACAGGGGATTACCAATGCCGTGGGCATGGCGATCGCCGAGGCTACTCTGGCCGCCGAGTTCAACCGCGAGGGTCACGAGATCGTGGATCACCACACCTACGTGTTCCTGGGCGATGGCTGCTTGATGGAAGGCATCTCCCACGAGTCCTGCTCGCTGGCCGGGACCCTGGGGCTGGGCAAGCTCATCTGCTTCTGGGATGACAACGGTATTTCCATCGACGGTCACGTTGAGGGCTGGTTCGCCGATGACACCCCGGGTCGCTTCGAGGCCTACAATTGGCATGTGGTGCGCGATGTCGATGGTCACGATGCCGAGGCTATCAACCGGGCCATCGAAGAGGCCAAGTCGGTTACCGACAAGCCGTCGATGATCTGCTGCAAGACCACCATTGGCTACGGTTCGCCCAACAAGGCCGGCTCTCATGCCTGCCATGGCGCGCCGCTGGGTGAGGACGAGGTGGCCCTGACCAAAGAGGCACTGGGCTGGAAGTACGGCCCCTTTGAGATTCCGGAAGAGATCTACAAGGGCTGGGATGCACGCGAAAAGGGTGCGGCTGCCGAATCGGCCTGGAACGAGAAGCTGGCCGCGTACGAGGCCGCCTATCCCGAGTTGGCGGCGGAGTTCAAGCGCCGCATGGCGGGCGAGTTGCCGGCCGACTGGTCCGAGAAGGCCGAGGCATACATTGCCGAGTGCAACGAGAAAAAAGAGAAGAAGGCGACCCGTCAGGCCTCGCTGGCTTCGATCGAGGCCTTTGCAGGTGCGCTGCCCGAGTTGTTCGGCGGTTCGGCCGACCTGGGCTGCTCCAACCTGACCGAGTGGTCGGGTCACCGCCCGATGCGCAAGGGCAGTCCTCACGCCAATTACGTCAACTATGGCGTGCGCGAGTTTGGCATGGCTGCCATCATCAATGGCATCGCCCTGCATGGCGGCTGGATCCCCTTCGGCGCGACCTTCCTGATGTTCTCCGAGTATGCGCGCAATGCCCTCCGCATGGCGGCGCTGATGAAGATCCGCTCGATCTTCGTGTTCACCCATGACTCCATCGGTCTGGGCGAGGACGGCCCGACCCACCAACCCGTGGAGCAGCTGCCCACCCTGCGGATGGTGCCGCGTATGCACACATGGCGGCCGTGCGACACCGTGGAGACGGCAGTCGCCTGGCGCGCGGCCATCGAATATACCGAAGGCCCGACCAGCCTGGCATTTTCCCGCCAGGGGCTGCCTTTCCAGGACCGCACGCCGGAACAGGTCGCCAACATCGCGCGTGGCGGTTACGTGTTGAAGGACTGCGAAGGTACGCCGGACTGCATCGTGATCGCGACCGGTTCTGAGGTGGACCTGGCCATGCAGGCGGCCGATGCGACCGGCAAGAAGGTACGTGTCGTCTCCATGCCGTCGACGAACGTATTCGACCAGCAGGACGACGCCTACCGTGAGTCGGTGCTGCCGTCCTCGGTAGCGAACCGGGTTGTGGTCGAGGCCGCCTGCACTGATGGCTGGTGGAAATACGCCGGTTGCAACGGCAAGATCATCGGCATCGATACCTTCGGAGAGTCGGCCCCGGCCAATCAGCTTTTCGAAGAGTTCGGCTTTACCGTGGACAACGTGGTCAAGGCCATCGACGAGGTCTGCAGCTGACCCAGTGATGACGCTGGCTCCAGCGGAGCCGGTGTTCTGTTATCAATAAGACTTCAAACCAAGACTGATTACTAGTTGAGGAGCAACAACATGACGATCAAAGTAGGCATCAATGGCTTCGGCCGCATCGGCCGCATGGCTTTCCGCGCAATCGCCCAGGACTTCTCTGACGAGATGGAAGTGGTGGGTATCAACGACCTGCTGGATGCAGACTACCTGGCCTACATGCTCAAGTACGACTCGGTCCATGGTCGCTTCAAGGGTGACGTCGGTGTCGATGGCAGCAACCTGGTCGTCAATGGCAAGACCATCCGCCTGACTGCCGAGCGTGATCCAGCCAACCTGGCCTGGGGCGACATCAACGTCGACCTGGTCCTGGAGTGCACCGGTTTCTTCCTTACCGAGGAGACCTGTCAGAAGCACGTCCAGGCCGGTGCACCCAAGGTGGTGATGTCCGCGCCCTCAAAGGATGGCACACCGATGTTTGTTTACGGGGTCAACCATGAGAGCTACGCGGGGCAGCAGATCGTGTCGGCCGCTTCCTGCACCACCAACTGTCTCGCGCCGGTGGCCAAGGTGCTGCACGACAACTGGGGCATCAAGCGTGGTCTCATGACCACTGTGCATGCGGCCACCGCAACCCAGAAGACCGTCGACGGCCCGTCGATGAAGGACTGGCGTGGCGGTCGCGGCATTTTGGAAAACATCATTCCGTCTTCCACCGGTGCGGCCAAGGCCGTCGGGGTGGTACTGCCCGAGCTGAATGGCAAGCTGACCGGCATGGCCTTCCGCGTGCCGACGTCCGATGTCTCGGTTGTCGACCTGACCGTCGAGCTGAACAAGCCCGCAAGTTATGACGACATCTGTGCCGCCATGAAGGCCGCCTCCGAGGCTGCCGGCATTGGCGATACCCTGAGCTATACCGACGAGAAGGTGGTCTCGACCGACTTCCGCGGCGTGGGCTATTCGTCGATCTTCGATGCCGGTGCCGGCATCGCCCTGGACGACACCTTCATCAAGGTGGTGGCCTGGTACGACAACGAATATGGCTACACCTGCAACATGCTGCGTTTTGCAAAGGTCGTTGCCGGCTGAGGCAAGGCATCGCCCACCGGGGCACGGAGCACGCATAGGGCAGTTCGCCCTTGTGCCGGCTCTGTGCCTCTGTGGTCACGCAGCGAACAAGAGTCCTTTGGCCAGGCGTGTGCCTGGCCTGAGGATTTTTCGGAAATCGAGAGACTAGCAGGAGAGTTCAACATGGGTTTCATCAAGCTGACCGATCTGGACCTTGCCGGCAAGCGGGTGTTGATCCGCGCTGATCTGAATGTCCCGGTGAAGGATGGCAAGGTCACCTCGGACGCGCGCATCGTCGCCTCGCTGCCCACTATCAAGCACTGCATGGATGCCGGGGCGCGGGTGATGGTCATGTCCCACCGGGGCCGTCCTGAAGAGGGTAAGTGGGACGAGGAAAACTCCCTTGCGCCCATCGCCGAGGACCTCGGCGAGAAGCTGGGCAAGCCGGTGCCGCTGATCAAGGATTATCTCGATGGCGGCTTCGAAGTGGGTGAGGGCGAGGTGGCCCTTCTGGAAAATGTTCGCTTCAACGTGGGGGAAAAGAAGGACGACGAGGCCTTGGCCAAGAAGTATGCGGCGCTGTGCGATGTGTTCGTCATGGACGCCTTCGGCACCGCCCACCGTGCGCAGGCATCCACCCATGGCGTGGGCAAGTTCGCGCCCGTGGCCTGCGCCGGCCTGCTGTTGACCCAGGAGTTGGAGGCCCTCGGCAAGGCCCTGGCCGATCCCGCGCGCCCGATGGTCGCGATCGTCGGCGGCTCCAAGGTCTCCACCAAACTCACAGTGCTCGAGGCATTGTCCGAGAAGGTGGATCAGCTGGTGGTGGGTGGCGGCATCGCCAATACCTTCATCAAGGCGGCTGGCTACAATGTCGGGAAGTCCCTGTGCGAGGACGACCTGGTCGATACCGCCAAGATGCTGATGGAAAAGATGAAACAGCGTGGAGCGAATATTCCCGTTCCCACCGACGTGGTCTGTGCCAAGGAGTTCTCCGAGGACGCCGAAGCGACCCTCAAGCCCGTGGACCAGGTGGCCGACGACGATATGATCTTCGACATTGGGCCCGAATCGGCCAAGGTGCTCGCAGACATTATCAAAGAGGCCGGTACCATCGTCTGGAATGGCCCGGTGGGTGTGTTCGAATTCGATCAGTTCGGTGAAGGCACCAAGACCGTTGCCATGGCGATTGCCGAGGCCAAGGGGTTCAGCCTTGCCGGCGGCGGCGATACCATCGCGGCCATCCAGAAATACGACATCTATGACAAGGTCTCCTATATTTCCACAGCGGGTGGCGCCTTCCTCGAGTATCTCGAGGGCAAGACCTTGCCCGCGGTTGCGATGCTCGAAGAGGCGGCGAAGCGCATCCATAAGTAACCAATCGGGGCGGCCTGCGGAGGCTGCCCCGGTCGTTAGAGTCCGGGCGCCAGCAGATGTGGTGACCAGAGACCGGCCACGCGGCGATTAGAGAAAGCATGCAAAGACGAACCAAGATAGTTGCCACCCTCGGGCCGGCAACAGATGACGCCAAGATCCTCGACGAGCTGATCTCGGCGGGCGTGGACGTGGTGCGGCTCAATATGTCCCACGGCAGCTACGAGGATCATGAGCAGCGGAGCAACCTGGTGCGCAACCGGGCCCGCGCCAGCGGTCGCCAGATCGGGGTACTGGTGGACCTGCAGGGGCCCAAGATCCGGATCGGTCGTTTCAGCGAGGGCCAGATCGAACTGGAGCCGGGCGACCGCTTCATCCTCGATACCAGTTGGGATCTCAATACAGGCAACCGGGAACGTGTGGGCGTTACCTATCCGACCCTGCACGAGGAATGCGCCCGGGGCGACACCCTGCTGCTCAACGACGGCATGATCGTGCTGTGGGTGGAAGAGGTCGTCGGTACCGAGATTCGCTGCAAGGTGGTGGTTGGAGGCACGCTATCCAATAACAAGGGCATCAACAAGCAGGGCGGTGGGCTGTCGGCGCCGGCCCTGACTGACAAGGACAAAGAGGATATCCGCTTCGCCGCACGCATTGAGGCCGACTATATTGCGGTATCGTTCGTGCGTCTGGCAGACGACGTCAACATTGCCCGGAATCTCCTGCGAGAGGCGGGGGGGCATGGTGGGGTGGTGGCCAAGATGGAGCGGGCCGAGGCCCTCGACAACGCCGAGGAGATCGTGGAGGTCTCCGATGTCATCATGGTGGCGCGCGGCGACCTCGGCGTGGAGATCGGCGATGCAGAGCTGCCGGCGGTGCAAAAACAGCTGATTCACACTGCGCGTTCGAAGAACTGCGTGGTGATCACCGCTACCCAGATGATGGAATCCATGATCCAGAATCCCATACCGACCCGTGCCGAGGTGTTCGATGTGGCCAACGCGGTGCTGGATGGGACCGACGCGGTAATGCTCTCGGCCGAGACGGCTGCGGGCAAATATCCCGTGAAGGCCGTTGAGGCCATGGACCGGGTGTGCAAGGAGGCGGAAAAACAGTCCAAGGCGCGCAAATCCGATCACCGTCTCCATTCGGTGTTCGGCCGGATCGACGAGGCCATCGCCATGGCCACCATGTATACCGCCAACCATCTTGGTGTGGCGGCCATCGCTTGCCTGACCGAGTCGGGCTCGACACCCAAGTGGATGTCGCGCATCTCCTCTGGCATTCCGGTCTATGCGCTCTCGAGCCGGGTATCTACCCGGCGAAGAGTGACGATATTCCGCGGTGTTTACCCGGTAAGTTTCGAATTGGGCACCGGGGTGGATTCGCAACAGGCCAATGTGGAGGTGATCGAGGAGTTGCAGCGCCGTGGCGCGGTGCGTGACGACGATCTGGTGATCATTACCAAGGGCGATCTCAATGGCGTATCAGGTGGGACCAACGTGATGAAGATTGTCCGCGTGGGCGAGCACGTCATTAACAACTGAACGATTCTTTACCAACCAGCTAGATCATAAAAGGAGCTACAGATGGCACTGATTTCACTTCGTCAGATGCTGGACCACGCCGCTGAACACGGCTATGGCGTGCCGGCCTTCAACGTCAACAACCTCGAGCAGATGCGCGCCATCATGGAGGCTGCCGCCGAAACCGATTCTCCTGTCATCGTGCAGGCCTCGGCCGGAGCCCGTAAGTACGCCGGTGCGCCCTTCCTGCGTCACCTGATGCAGGCTGCCATTGAGGAATGGCCGGACATTCCGGTGTGCGTGCACCAGGACCACGGAACCTCTCCTGCGGTTTGCCTGCGCTCCATCCAGCTGGGCTTCTCCTCTGTCATGATGGACGGCTCCCTGGGCGAGGACGGCAAGACCCCCACCACCTACGAATACAACGTGGATGTGACTGCCAAGGTAGTGGAGATGGCCCACGCCGGCGGTGTCTCGGTCGAGGGCGAGTTGGGCTGCCTGGGATCGCTGGAAACCGGTATGGCCGGCGAAGAGGACGGTATCGGCGCCGAGGGTAAGCTGGACCACAGCCAGCTCCTGACCGATCCGGAAGAGGCCGCCGACTTCGTGAAGAAGACCGGGGTAGACGCCCTGGCCATCGCCATCGGCACCTCCCACGGCGCCTACAAGTTCACCCGTCCGCCGACAGGTGACATCCTGGCCATCGATCGCATCAAGGAGATTCATGCCCGCATCCCCGACACCCACCTGGTGATGCATGGCTCCTCCTCGGTACCGCAGGAATGGCTGAAGATCATCAACGAATATGGCGGTGACATGGGCGAGACCTACGGTGTGCCGGTCGAGGAGATCGCCGAGGGCATCAAGCACGGCGTGCGTAAGGTCAACATCGATACCGACCTGCGCATGGCCTCCACGGGGGCGATTCGCAAGCACCTGAAAGACAATCCCTCCAACTTCGACCCGCGCAAGTTCCTGGACGCGGCCACGAAGGCTATGAAGCAGATCTGCAAGGACCGTTACGAGGCCTTCGGTACCGCCGGAAATGCTTCGAAGATCAAGGCGATCAACCTCGAAGAGATGACCAAGCGCTACGAGAGCGGCGAGCTGGACCCGAAGGTCAGCTGACCGGTTCTTTTGTGGCATATGCAAAAGGGGCGCTTCGGCGCCCCTTTTTGTTGCTCGTGATCCCTGCCGCGCCGGGCAACCGACCCTCTGTAACCCGACACTTCCCCTGCATCGCGTCCGTGCGCTGGCCCGGCAGACACAACCCATCGGGCAGCCTGGCAGCAGGGCCTCAGTACAGCTGCAAGGGCGGCTCTTCCATACGCAACAGCTGCTGCTCCAGGTCCGCGATATGGCCTTCCCACCAGCCCGCCTCGGCCAGCCAGGGAAAGGCCCGCGGGAAGGCGGGGTCGTCCCAGCGCCGGCAAAGCCAGCCGGTGTAGTGGACCAGACGTAGACTGCGCAGCGGTTCGATCAGCGAGAGTTCCCTGAGGTCGAAGTCGCGAAAGGTACGATAGCCCTCCAGCAGGGCGTCCAGCTGCAGGGTCATTTCGTGCCGATCGCCTGCCAGCAACATCCACAGATCCTGGATGGCCGGCCCCTGTAGGCAGTCATCCATGTCGACGAAGTGCGGCCCGGCATCGGTCCACAATATGTTGCCAGGATGGCAGTCGCCATGCAGACGAATGCCCGCTGAGGTGGTTTCCTGCAGGTGCCGTTCCACCGCGTCGAGCAGCGACCGGGACAGCTGGGCATAGCGCTCTCGCCACTCGGCCGGCAGCAGCGGACTGCCAAGGACCGCCTCTCGCGCCGGATGTCCCAGGGTATCCACCCGGAGATGGGGGCGGTAGCGAAAGGGCCGGTCCTGCCCGGCGAGGTGGATACGCCCGAGGAAGCGGCCAATCCATTCGAGCTGGTCGAGATCCCCGCTCTCGGGTGCCCGACCGCCCTGCCGGGGAAACAGGGCGAACCGAAATCCCTCGTGGGCGAACAGGGTCTTGCCGTCCCTGGCCAAAGGGGCCACCACGGGAATCTCTGTGGCCGTCAATGCCTGGCTGAAGGCATGTTCCTCCAGGATGGTCTGATCCGACCAACGCCCGGGCCGGTAGAACTTCGCCACCAGAGGGGCGGCCTCTTCCAGCCCGATCTGATAGACACGGTTCTCGTAGCTGTTGAGGGCGAGCACATGACCGCTCGGCACAAAGCCGGCAGATTCGATCGCGTCCAGGATGAGGTCCGGCTGAAGCCGATCGTAGGGGTGGCTCATCCGAGCAGCTGTTTCAGGCGTTCGGGGTCGAAACCGTCGACTCGCTCATCACCGACGAGCAGCATCGGCACCCCGCGGGCACCGAGGCGTTGGAAGGCCTTGAGGGCGCGGGGATTGGATTCGATATCGAATTCCTGGAACCGGTGGCCGTGGCGGGTCAGCCACTGCTTGAGCTGGCGGCAATGGCTGCAGCGGCGTGTGCTGTAGAGGGTGATGCGCGGCGCCTTGCGGGTAGACCGGGCCATGGCGCGATCAGCTCCCGGTCAGCAGGCGCTCTGCCTCGCGGTATTTCTCCGCGGTCTTGTCGATGATCTCTTGCGGCAGCACAGGGCCGGGAGGCGTCTTGTCCCAGTCCAGGCTCTCCAGATAATCGCGCACGAACTGCTTGTCGAAGCTGGGAGGACTGATACCGGGCCGATACCGGTCGGCGGGCCAAAACCGTGAGGAGTCCGGCGTCAGTACCTCGTCGATGAGGTGCAATCTCCCGGCCTCGTCGAGCCCGAATTCGAACTTGGTGTCCGCGATGATGATGCCGCGTTTCAGGGCATAGCTTGCCGCCTCGCAATAGATGCGCAGGCTGATCTCCCGCACCTGCTCGGCCAGCTCCCGTCCCAACAGCTCGACCGTACTGTCGAAATCGATGTTCTGGTCGTGGTCGCCCACGGCGGCCTTGGTGGACGGGGTGAAGATCGGTTGCGGCAGACGATCGGCAAGTTGCAGGCCGGGAGGGAGCTTGATGCCGCAGACCGCGCCGGTGTGTTGATAGTCTTTCCATCCTGAGCCAATCAGATATCCTCGCACAATGGCCTCTATGGGCAGCGGCTTCAGGCGCTTGACCACCATCAGACGGTCACCGAGTCGCTCGCGCAGCGCGGGGTCCGGCACGATATCCGCGACGGGCAGGTTCGCCAGGTGATTGGGGATCAGGGGTTCGGTGCGATGGAACCAGAAGCGGGCGACCCGGGTCAGTACTTCTCCCTTGCCTGGAATCGGCTGGGGCAGCACCACGTCGAAAGCGGACAGGCGATCGGTGGTGACGATCAACAGGTGCTGGTCATCCACGGCATAGATGTCCCGCACCTTTCCGCGGTGAAGGCGTTGCAGGCCGGGGATATCGGATTCATACACGGCGGACATAGGGGCTCTCAGGACAGGCGAATGGTGGGATTATAGGGGAGCCAGGCAGATGCCGGGACGAAACCGCGACCCTGCGACCGCAGGATGCAGTGATCGTGGAATCCTAGTAAAATGCTCAACTATTAACGTCTATAATGATCCAGCAGGGCGATCTGCCCCGCGGCGCAGTGAGGACAGCGACGATGAGTGAAGACAAACAAGCGGCGCACGACAAGCGCGAGGCCCTGATGCAGATCACGCAGGCCGTGATGCGCCTGATGGATGCGTGGGAACTGGATACCCGCCAGATGCAGGCTCTGCTGACGCTGCCACCCACGGTGCGTGCCCGCGCCTTCCAGAAGTTCCGCGACGGCAAGGAGGTGTTGCCGGACGAGACGGAAGTGTTGCGTCGCGCCGGCTATCTGCTGCGCATCGCCGATGCCCTGCGCACCACCTATCCGCGCAATCCGCGTATGTCCGGGCGCTGGATCAAGCAGGGACACCGTCGTTTTGGTCGCCGCTCGCCCCTTTCGATCATTCTCGAAGGAGGAGAGGGTGGCATGATTGCGGTGCTGTCCGAGCTCGATTGCACCTTCTCCTGGGATCTTACCGGCTCGAAGGGGATCAGCTACCGTCCGGCCGAGAACTCCTGAGGCCAACGGACTCTCAGACGCGCCTACCCGCTCTCGTCTCGGGGTTTTCGTAAAGAAGCCCCCGATTCTGCCGTTATGCCCTCTGTCACCGAGGTGGTGCCCAACACGCGCCGACCACTAAAAGAGGGCAGTGGCATGAATCGTTTCCTTTCGCGCTGGACCATCAGCCAGCGTCTCTATATCGCCTTCGGGGTGCTGCTCGCCGGCGTGCTGGCGGTGGCCGCCGTGGGCTTTCGCGGCCTGTCGGCAACCGAGGTGCAGGTTCACCGGGTGGTCGACCAGATCCAGCCGGCGAGCCGGGCGGCGGAGGCGCTGTCACGCCAGCTGTATCAGGCGATGGCCGCCATGGGCCTGTATCTGAAAACCCGGGAGCCCGAACACCAGCAGGCCTACACGGTCGCGAACAAGGCGGTGGAACAGCGCTTGCGGGTATTGCAGAAGGCGCTCTCGGTGCTGGGAGAGGTGGAGCTGATGGACAACTATCAGGAGCTCGCCAGACTGACCGCCCGGTTCACCGGCTATGAATCGCGGATACTCGAACTTGCCGGCTCTACCGATAAGAATGTCCCGGCCATGGCCCTGGCCGCCGAAAGCCTCAACCCACAGAACCAGATAATCCTGCAGGCCCAGGCCGAAATGCTCAACTCTGAAGAGGAGGCCGAGGCAGAACTGGTCGACCAACTGGCTCAGCACAGCCCCAAGTTCGTCGAGGCCTCGCCAGGAAAATGGGAGCTGGCCGGCGAGCCCGGACCGGCGCAGGAGCTCGCACAGCGATTGCCGGTATTGAATGGTATTCATGAGGCGCGCGACGCCTGGTCCCAAGTCATCAACGGGCTGCGCGGTTTTCTGGCCTATCGCGATCAGAGCTTCGTGGAAAATCTCAAGCTGTACCTGGAACAGAACGGCGCGGCCATCGAGCGCCTGCAGGCGGCGGAGGATCTGCTGACCTTCGAGCAGGCCGATGCCCTGGAGCGTCTGGTGGCGGCGCGCGAGGCCTATGCGGCAGCCTTGGACAAGGTGCTGGCAGCACATGGCAGTGACCGCGCCTACGAAGACGTCTACCTGATGCGCACGACCATCGGTCCATTGGCCCAAAGGCTCTCTGACGAGGTCTCCGGATTGCTCGAGCGGCTGAACCGCGAGGCGACAGCGGCCAGCCAGAATCTGGCCGCCGAGGTCGGCCAGGCGCGGCACTGGTTGATGGGCCTGGCGCTGGCCGGACTCCTCATTGCGTCGCTGCTGGGTATTCTGTTGACCCGTTCGATCACCTGCAAGATCAACCGCGCTGTGCTTGCCATGCAGGAGATCGCCGAAGGGGATGGCGACCTGAGCCGTACTCTCCACCTGGAAGGGCGTGACGAGATGGCCCAGCTGGGCGGCGCATTCAATCGCTTCGTCGGGCGTGTGAGGAACACCATCGCGGCCGTTTCCGAGGCAGTCGACAGCATGTCCCAGGCGACCCGCCGGATGGCTGAGGTGAGCGAGCAGGCGCGCCAGGGCACACATGAACAGCAGCGGCAGACCACGGAGGTGGCCGCTTCAACGACCCAGCTCACACAATCGGCACGTGATGTCCAGCAGGTGTCGGACCAGGGTCGCGACGCTGCCCACGCCGCGCTCGGCTGTGCGAACCAGGGCGGTCAGGCCTTGGGGGTCACCCAGGAGGCGCTGGAGCAACTGGCTTCAGGGGTCGAGCGGGCCGCCGAGGTGGTGCAGGGCCTGGAAGGGGACAGTGAGCGCATCGGCGGGGTTCTGGACGTGATCCGCGGTATTGCTGAGCAGACCAATCTGCTTGCCCTCAATGCTGCCATCGAGGCTGCACGGGCAGGCGAGCAGGGGCGCGGTTTTGCGGTGGTCGCAGACGAGGTGCGAACCCTTGCCAGCCGTACCCAGCAATCCACCGAGGAGATCCACGGCATGATCGAGCGTCTGCAGTTGTCGGCCCGAGAGGCGGCCGCGGCCATGCAGGGCGGACGCGAGCAGGCCCATCAGACGGTCGAGCATGCGCGGGCCACCGGCGAATCGCTGGAGCAGATCATCAAGCAGGTACAGCAGATCGCCTCGGCCATCGACCAGATGGCCACCGCCGCCACCCAACAGGTCGCCTCCATAGAACAGATCGACCGGAATGTCCGCTCCATCAGCGAGGTGGCGCAGAGCACCGACGCGGGTGCGGGCGAACTCGAAAGCAACGTCCAGGCCCTGGACACGGCTTCCGCAAACCTGCAGCATCTGGTGGCGACCTTCAAAACCTGAGGCTGGCTTGGCCCGACCGCCCGATACGCTACCGCCCTGGGTGCGCTGGATAGCGCAGGACGCCGACGGCGCCTGGTGGGGCTATTCGGTGGAGCCGCTCGCCGCCCACGACCACTGGTATGAGAATGAGGTGGGGCGGTATATCGCACTGGGCAGAGGAACGCCAAACCCTGAGTGGGAATCGACCCTGCGTCAGGTGTTCCCGAAGACCTGAGCTCGCTGTCCCGGCGACGGTTATCGGGTCTCGGGATCCGAGCGGTCCGCGCCGTGGGAGCGGGAAATCGTTGGCTTTCTGGCCGGTATGCCGCCGTCTTATACACAACGGCATATCCGGGTGCCGGAGTTCAGGCATATCGCCGAGTTTTCCCTGGGCTTCGATAGCGGCATATAGGTTGCTGTATTATAAAAACTTACCGTGATTTCGAGGCTGCTGGCCGGTGGCCGATACAATGTATTACACATTTATTGCCTAATCCTTCCACAGAGTTATCCACAGGCCCGTGGACATAATCCGACTTGCGCTTCCGATGTTTCTGGTGTCCCTTTCGACGACCCTGCCAGCGTGCCAGGCTGTCGCTGCCGGTCCGCCGACGCTCGCCGAGTTGCAGCGGTCCGCCCATGCCGGTGACCCCTGGGCCCAGCTCAATCTGGGGGCGGCCTATGATCACGGGATGGCCGGTGTCCCGCGCGATTCTTCGCGGGCGCTTCGGTGGTATCGAAAGGCGGCGGAGCAGGGGCTCGCCAAGGCCCAGTTCAACCTGGCGCACTGCCTGGTGGTGGGATGCGATGGTGGCGTCGATGCCAGGCAAGCCCGCATCTGGATGCGTCGCGCGGCAGAGCAGGGCATGGCCGATGCGCAGTTTCTCCTGGGTGTGATGCTCGCGGAAGGCCTGGGCGGGGACGTCGATCGAGCGCAGGCGCGCCACTGGTTGCAGAAGGCCGTCGTCGGCGGCCAGGCCGACGCCGCGCAATACCTGTCACAACTCGATTAGAAACTTCTGATATACCCCGCCGGCCGGGCCCGCTATAATCGCGCCCCTTTTCCTGCCTGAACTGGATGCCCCCGTGATAGAGAATCTCCGCAACATCGCCATCATCGCCCACGTCGACCATGGCAAGACCACCCTGGTGGACGAGCTGCTCAAGCAGTCCGGTACCCTGGGTGAGCGTTTCGGCGAGGTGGAGCGGGTGATGGACTCCAACGACCAGGAGCGGGAGCGGGGTATCACCATCCTGTCCAAGAACACCGCCATCGACTGGGGTGACTACCGCATCAACATCGTGGATACCCCGGGACACGCCGATTTCGGCGGCGAGGTCGAGCGGGTGCTGTCCATGGTCGATTCGGTGCTGCTGCTGGTGGATGCCCAGGAAGGCCCCATGCCGCAGACGCGCTTTGTCACCCAAAAGGCCTTCCGCCATGGCCTGCGGCCGATCGTGGTGGTGAACAAGATCGACAAGCCGGGGGCGCGTCCCGACTGGGTAATCGACCAGGTATTCGAACTGTTCGACAACCTGGGCGCCAGCGACGAGCAGCTCGATTTCCCCATCATCTATGCCTCGGCCATCAACGGCTATGCCTCTCAGGAGGACGATGTGCGGGAAGGCGACATGACGCCGCTGTTCGAGGCCATAGTCGAACACTGTCCGCCACCGACGGTGGACCCGGAAGGCCCCTTCCAGATGCAGATCTCCAACCTCGACTACAACAGCTATGTCGGGGCCATCGGTGTCGGGCGCATCACCCGCGGGCGGGTGCGGCCCAACCAGCAGGTAATGGTAGTGAAATACGACGGCAGCACCCACAAGGCAAAGATCGGCCTGGTCTACGGCTATCTGGGACTGGAGCGGCACGAGGTGGCCGAGGCCCGCGCCGGTGACATCGTGGCGATCACCGGCATCGAGGCGCCCAATGTCTCCGATACCCTGTGCGACCCGGAACATGTCGAGGCCCTGCCTCCGCTGAGTGTCGATGAGCCGACGGTCTCCATGACCTTCCTGGTCAACAGTTCGCCCTTCGCCGGGCGCGAGGGCAAGTACCTCACCTCGCGCCAGCTCAAGGATCGTCTGGAGCGCGAGCTGATCCACAATGTGGCGTTGCGGGTGGAAGAAGGCACCGATCCGGAAAAATTCAAGGTTTCCGGTCGCGGCGAGTTGCATCTGTCGGTGCTGATCGAGAACATGCGCCGCGAGGGTTTCGAACTGGCGGTCTCGCGGCCCGAGGTGATCTTCCGCGAGATCGACGGCGAGGTCTGCGAACCCTATGAGCAGGTCACAGTGGATGTCGAGGAACAGCACCAGGGCGCGATCATGGAGGCGCTGGGCGAGCGTCGCGGCGACCTGCGCGATATGGTGCCGGACGGCAAGGGACGGGTGCGTCTGGACTACATCATGCCCTCGCGAGGATTGATTGGATTTCAGACCGACTTCATGACCATGACCTCCGGTACCGGATTGCTGTATCACGTCTTCGATCACTATGGCCCGGCCCAGGGCGGCGGTATCGCCAAGCGCAAGAACGGTGTGCTGATCTCCAACGGCCAGGGCAAGGCCCTCGGCTATGCGCTGTTCAACCTGCAGGAGCGCGGGCGCTTGTTCACCTCGCCCGGAGACGAGGTGTACGAGGGTCAGATCATCGGTATCCATTCGCGTGACAACGACCTGGTGGTCAACCCGCTCAAGGGCAAGCAGCTGACCAATGTGCGCGCCTCCGGCAAGGACGATGCGATCGCGCTCACGCCACCGATTCCGTTGACCCTGGAGATGGCGCTGGAGTTCATCGAGGACGACGAGCTGGTGGAGGTCACCCCCGGCGCGATTCGCCTGCGCAAAAAGCTGCTGAAAGAGCACGAGCGCAAGCGTGCTGGCCGGGCCTCCTGACCACGGCGCAATCGAACAGGTCCTATTACGGACACACAAAAAATGGGTTAGCGAACTATCGCTAACCCATTTTTCTTGAATTGGTCGGAGTGAGAGGATTCGAACCTCCGGCCCCTGCCTCCCGAAGGCAGTGCTCTACCAAGCTGAGCTACACTCCGAAATACTGTCAGAAGGGGCGGTCGACGGCAAAGTCGGCCAGCGCCAGAAGCGCGCTCTTGAAGGCGCTGGCGGGCAGGTCCGCGATGGCCTGCTTGGCGCAGTCCGCCTCTTCCCTGGCAAGGCGGGCAGTGTACGCGATCCCATCGGTCGATTCAATCGCCCGGCGGACCGCTTCCACCCGGTCGGCACCCCCCTGCTCGATCACCTCACGCAGCATGGCGCGGGCGTCGGGATCGGCCACTTCCATGGCGCGGATCAGGGGCAGGGTGGGCTTGCCCTCGGCCAGGTCGTCACCGATGTTCTTGCCGATGTCGGCATCCGACGAACCGTAGTCCAGGGCGTCGTCGATCATCTGGAAGGCCATGCCCAGGTGCAGTCCATAGGCGGCCATGGCCCGCTCCTCGGTCTCGCAGGCGCCGGCGATCAGGGCGCCGAGGCGGGCGCCGGCCTCGAACAGGGTGGCGGTCTTGCGCAGCACCACCTCGCGGTAACGGGCCTCATCGGTGTCCGGATCGTTGCAGTTGAGCAACTGCAGCACCTCGCCCTCGGCAATCTGATTGGTGGCAGTGGAAAGGATCTCCATCACCCGCATGCTGTCCACCGCGACCATCATTTCAAAGGAGCGGGAATACAGGAAGTCCCCGACCAGCACGCTGGCGGCATTGCCCCAGACCGCGTTGGCGGTATCGCGGTTGCGTCGCAGTTCCGAGCCGTCCACCACGTCGTCGTGCAACAGGGTGGCGGTGTGGATGAACTCCACGATGGCGGCGAGGTCTACATGGGTGTCGCCGGTATAGCCGAGCGCGCGCGCGGACAGCAGCACGATCATGGGGCGCAGGCGCTTGCCGCCGCTGCCCACGATGTAGTGGCCGACCTGGTTGATCAGGACCACGTCCGAGCTGAGGCGATCGAGGATCAGCTGGTTGGTGGCCTTGAGATCGTCCGCAATCAGCTCGCGGATGCTGTCGAGATCCATGGATTGCCGGGTTGGATGGAAACGGCGGGCATCCTAGAATCCGCCGGAAGTGCCTGTCAAGGTGGGCTGTTCCCCAATGGTTGACGGCGGGCTCGGCCATCTATAGAATTTCGCCTCTTTCCGCAGCTGTCCGTTGTTTCGACGGGGCTGCTCCGCATCGAATTCTGAACCGGAGAGTGTGCAGACATGTACGCCGTTATCCAGACTGGGGGCAAGCAATACCGCGTGTCCGAAGGGTCCACCCTGCGGGTGGAGAAGATCGCCGCCGACGAAGGCGACAGCGTCGAGATCGACAAGGTGCTGTTGGTTGCCGATGGGGACGACGTCAAGGTGGGCGCCCCTTACGTCGAGGGCGGCAAGGTCACTGCGACCGTGAAGGCGCAGGGCCGCGGCAAGAAGGTGCAGATCATCAAATTCAAGCGCCGCAAGCATCACCTCAAGCGCCAGGGCCATCGCCAGGCCTACACCGAGCTTGAAGTGACCGGCATCAGCGCGGGCTGAGGAGAGAGCAGAAATGGCACACAAGAAGGCAGGCGGCAGTTCCCGTAACGGTCGCGATTCTGAATCCAAACGTCTGGGCGTCAAGCGTTTCGGCGGCCAGCAGGTGAGCGCGGGCAGCATCATCATTCGTCAGCGCGGCACGCGGGTGCATCCCGGTGTGAACGTAGGCTGTGGGCGTGATCATACCCTGTTCGCCAAGGTCGACGGGGTGGTCAGGTTCGAGACCAAGGGTCCCAAGAACCGCAAGTACGTGAGCGTGATGCCCGCCTGAGCGGCCGACCGCAACGCACCTGCAAGGGGCCCCGTCATCGGACGGGGCCTTTTTGTTTGTGGATAGAATGGACCGATGAAATTCGTCGACGAGGCAACAATCCGGGTAGAGGCGGGAGACGGCGGCAACGGCTGTGTCAGTTTTCGTCGCGAGAAATACATCCCCAAGGGCGGACCGGATGGCGGTGACGGGGGTGATGGCGGCAGCGTCTGGCTGATTGGCGACAGCGGGCTGAACACCCTGGTCGATTTCCGCCACCAGCGGCGCCACCGTGCCGAGCGGGGGCAGAACGGCATGGGGCGGCAGATGACCGGGCGCAAGGGCCAGGACCTGCTGATCCCGGTGCCAGTGGGCACGCGGGTGATCGACGCCGACACCGAGGAGCTGGTCGGCGAGGTACTCGGGCATGGCCAGCGACTGTTGGTGGCCGAGGGCGGAAAGCATGGTCTGGGCAATATCCATTTCAAAAGCAGCACCAACCGGGCGCCGCGTCAGTCCACCCCGGGCACCCCGGGCGAGCGCCGCAATCTGTTGCTGGAACTGATCGTGCTGGCCGACGTGGGCCTGCTGGGACTGCCGAATGCCGGCAAGTCGAGCCTCATTGCGGCCCTGTCCAGCGCCCGCCCGCGGGTGGCGGACTATCCTTTCACCACCCTCTATCCCAACCTGGGGGTGGTCGGTGCGGGCTCGGATCGCAGCTTCGTCATTGCCGATATCCCGGGGGTTATCCAGGGGGCGGCCGAGGGGGCGGGGCTGGGTCTGCAGTTCCTCAAACACCTCTCGCGCACCCGATTGCTGTTGCACCTGGTGGACATCGCCCCTATGGACGAGCGGGTCGATCCCGCCGAGCAGGTGCGCGAGATCGTCGCCGAGCTGGAGAAATACGATCCGGCACTGGCCCAGCGCGAGCGCTGGCTGGTTTTGAGCAAGGCCGACCTGCTGGACGCGGAGTCGCTGGAGCAGGCGCGTCGACGGCTGGTGGAGGCGCTGGACTGGCAGGGGCCGGTGTTCGCCGTCTCGTCGGTCACCCGGCAGGGCCTGCAGGCGCTGGAGGATGCGGTGGTCGCGCACCTGCACGCCCGGCGTGCCGAACAGAAGGCCGAAGCCCCGGAACAGGAGGATCAGAAACCCTATGATCCGACCCGCGCATGAAGATGCATGCTGATTTGGTAAAGGCCCGCCGCTGGGTTGTCAAGATCGGCAGTGCACTGATCACCGCCGATGGCCAGGGACTTGAGCGCGAGCGCCTGCGCAGCTGGGTCGATCAGCTGGCCGACCTGATGGCGCAGGGGCACCAGGTGGTGCTGGTCTCTTCCGGTGCCGTGGCCGAGGGCATGGCACGCATGGGCTGGCACGAGCGGCCGCGCTCCTTGCATGCCTTGCAGGCAGCGGCCGCGATCGGCCAGATGGGGCTGGTGCAGGCCTGGGAGAGTTGCTTTCAGCGGCGCGAGCGGCACACTGCGCAGGTGCTGCTGACCCACGACGACCTGTCCAACCGGCAGCGCTACCTGAACGCCCGCAGCACCCTGCGGACCCTGCTGGACCTGGGTGTGGTGCCGGTGGTGAACGAAAACGACGTGGTGGCCAACGAGGAGCTGCGCTTCGGTGATAACGACTCCCTGGCGGCCCTGGTGTCCAATCTGGTGGAGGCGGACCTGATGGTCCTGCTCACCGATCAGGCAGGGCTGTACGAGGCCGATCCGCGGCTATGGCCGGATGCGAAGCTGATCTCGGTGGCCGATGCCTGTGCCCCGGAGCTGGATACGATGGCCGGAGAGAGTCGTGGCGCCCTGGGCAGCGGCGGGATGTCCACCAAGCTGCGCGCCGCGCGCCTGGCCAGCCGTTCGGGGACGGCGACGGTGATCGCCGGCGGTACCGAGCCCGACGTCCTCGCCAGGCTGGCCCGTGGCGAGCAGGTGGGTACCCTGTTGGTGGCGGCACAGGAACCGGACGCGGCGCGCAAGCGCTGGCTGGCCGGGCATCTGCGGGTCAAGGGCCGGTTGGTCCTCGACCCCGGCGCAGTGGAGGTCCTGCGAAAGGCCGGGCGCAGTCTGTTGGCCGTGGGCGTGCGCGGGGTGGAGGGAGACTTTCGGCGCGGCGAGCTGGTCGCCTGTGTGGACGAAGGGGGGCGGGAGGTTGCCCGGGGTCTGGTGAACTACTCGGCGGCAGAGACCCGGCGCATCATGGGGCACTCCTCCTCGGAGATCGCGGCCATTCTCGGCTATGTGGACGAGGAGGAGCTGATCCACCGGGACAACCTGGTGCTCGTCTGAGTCTAGCCCGAATATTTCACCCGGTCGCTGGAAAATACTGATAACTCGCTGGTCGCCAAAGACATTCTTCGTCTATCAGCAGGGAACGAAATGTTACCAGGCCAACGCTGGACGCGCCCTCGCACCGATCTGGCCGCCCTCGAGCGGTATTTCCTTCCTCATCAATAGGCTGGCTATTATTCGGTCGGAAATCCACTCGAGAACACCCATCTCGGCACGAGCATCGCGTCCCCGGGTGAAATATCCGGGCTAGGAGCAAAAAAATGACCCCGCGGCGGTCCATGCTGCGGGGTCTGTGTCGCCCGATGCGGTACGGTTTGGCAAACCTTCATCCCTGGCCAGTCCCTGGCTCGGTCTCGTCCCTGACTTCCTGCTGGCGACAGTGGAAGTGTGGGCCACGGAGATTGCCTTGCCATTAGGCCAAGGGCGCAATTGCTTGTAGGAATTATCTGAACCTGCGGGCAAAAAGAAACCGGCCACTGGGCCGGTTCTCCAGAGCGTCTCTCAGATCGCCGTCACAGAGACTTGATCCGGGCGCTCAGGCGACTCTTGTGGCGCGCGGCCTTGTTCTTGTGGATCAGGCCCTTGCAGGCGAGGCGGTCGAGCAGTGGCACGGCCTTCTTGTAGGCCTCCTGGGCACCTTCCTTGTCACCCGCAGCGATGGCGTTGATCGTCTTCTTGAGCTCAGTGCGCATCATGCTGCGACGGCTCGCATTTTGCTGACGGTGCTTTTCCGCCTGACGGGCGCGCTTGCGTGCTTGGGGGGAATTGGCCACTTCAGTTGCTCCTGAATTCGTTCGGCTTTGTAAAAAGACGGCGAATTATGGGGAGGCGGGCAATGCTTGTCAAGGCGAAATTGGTGGCCGCGCGCGGCCCTGTCGCGCGGTTGGCGGTTGTTGTTGCCGGACGGGCATATTCGGGATAATGCCGGCCCGCATCCCTGTTCCGGAGAACCGTCCCCTGTCCCTGTTCCGCTCTCTGTCCACGGTAGGTGTCTTCACCCTCGGCTCGCGCATTCTCGGCTTCGTGCGCGACCTGGTGTTGGCGCATGTGTTTGGCGCCAACGCCATGACCGACGCCTTCTTCGTGGCCTTCAAGATACCCAACTTCCTGCGCCGCCTGTTCGCGGAGGGCGCCTTTGCCACCGCCTTCGTGCCGGTGCTGACCGAGTACAAATCCAACCGGGATCCGCGTGAACTGCGCGAATTCATCGATCACGTGGCCGGGACCCTGGGGCTTGTCCTGCTGGTCGTGTCGCTGCTGGGGATGGTGGCTGCACCGCTGGTGGTGGGGCTGTTCGCCTTCGGCTGGGTCATGGACGGCGCGACCGAGAAGCTGGATCTGGCCACGCAGATGCTGCGCCTGACCTTTCCCTACCTGCTCTTCATCTCGTTGACTGCCTTCGCCGGCGGCATCATGAATGCGTGGAACCGCTTCGCGGTGCCGGCCTTTACCCCTGTGTTGCTCAACTTGTCATTGATCGGGTGTGCCCTATGGCTGGCGCCCCTGATGGAGCAGCCGGTGACGGCCCTGGCCTGGGGCGTATTGATCGCGGGTATCACCCAGTTCGTGTTCCAGCTGCCCTTTCTGCACCGCCTGGACCTGTTGCCGCGCCCGCGCCCTCACCTGGGCGATCCGGGCGTGCGACGGATTCTCAAACTCATGGTGCCCGCGCTTTTTGCGGTTTCGGTCACCCAGATCAATCTGCTATTGGACACGGTGCTCGCCTCTACGTTGGTCAGCGGCAGTATCTCCTGGCTCTATTATTCGGATCGCCTGATGGAGTTCCCCCTTGGTGTGCTGGGTGTGGGACTGGGCACCGTGCTTCTCCCCCGGCTGTCTCGCGAGCAGGCGGAACAGGATCCGGGCGAATTCGATCGCACCCTCGATTGGGGGCTGCGCATGGCGTTGGTCTTCGGCTTGCCCGCTGCGGTGGGGCTGGGAGTGCTGGCCGGGCCCATCATCAGCACCCTGTTCCAGTCGGAGGTGTTCACCCCTCATGATGTCGGCATGGCGCGGCTGAGTCTGATGGCCTACGCCAGCGGCCTGTTGGCATTCATCTTTATCAAGGTGCTTGCGCCCGGCTACTATGCCCGCCAGGACACCCGCACGCCGGTACGTATCGGCGTGATCGCCATGGTGGCCAATATGGTCCTCAATCTGGTCCTGATCTTCCCCCTGAAACATGCCGGCCTGGCGCTGGCGACCAGCCTCGCGGCCTACCTGAACGCGTGGTTGCTGTGGCGGGGGTTGGTGAAGGCGGGGCGCTACACCGCGATGCAGGGCTGGTCGGGGCTTGTCGCGAAGGTGTTGCTTGCCTGCGCGGGTATGGCGCTGGTGCTGTCCTGGGGCGCCGGCGAGCTGGACAGCTGGTTCGAGGCGGGACACGGCAGTCGCGCCCTGCGTCTGGGCGGCTGGATTCTTGCTGGTGGCAGCGCCTACTTCGGGATACTCATTGCGACAGGGCTGCGGCCGGCCATGCTGCGCCGCTCAGGAGGTGTTTGATGCCGGGGTTCCTGCTGGTCAGTCTGATCGTATTGATCCTCGATCAACTCAGCAAGTGGTGGATACTGCAGCACTTCCACGAACACGAGGTGTTGGTGGTCTGGCCCGTCTTCAATCTCACCCTGGCCTTCAACAAGGGGGCCGCCTTCAGTTTTCTGGCGGATGCGGGCGGCTGGCAGCACTATCTGTTCGTGGGGCTGGCGGTGTTGGTCTCGCTGTTCCTGGTGATCTGGCTATGGCGCCTGCCGAAAGGGCGTCTGCTCGAGGCCTGGGGGCTGGCGCTGATCCTGGGCGGTGCCCTGGGCAACCTCGTCGATCGCCTGTTGCGCGGCCAGGTGGTGGATTTCCTGCAGTGGCACTGGGAGGCGCACTACTTTCCTTCCTTCAACCTCGCGGATAGCGCCATTACGCTGGGTGTCGTGCTGCTGTTGCTGGATGCACTACGCGGAGAGTCGCGCAAACAGGGTAATGTCAGATAAATCCTACAAATTGTATCGGCATTGTCCGATACCGCGGTCTAAAGTGGCTGGGCATACTCTCTCCACCGCTGCAGGGATGGAGACCGGACAGGAGGTCCGGCAGCCAAGGAGGCACTCTTCAAAGGATTGAATAGACCGGCGGTGTAAGCCCGCTCCCACGGATGGGGGGCGGGCTTTTTTGGTGCCTGCCGTCCGCGTTGCCTCTGCTTTCTGAATCCACATTACCTTTCCACGATATAATCACGCGCTTGTTTCTATTGGGGGAGCGGCGTGTTACTGATTCGCGGCCAGCACAATCTGCGCGAGAACCACCGGGGTTGTGTCGCCACCATCGGTAACTTCGACGGTGTCCACCTCGGCCACCAGGCGGTCTTCGAGGCGCTCAAGGAACGCGCCACGGAGTACCAGCTGCCCTCTCTGGTCATCACTTTCGAGCCGCAGCCGCTGGAGTATTTCCGTCCCGACGAGGCCCCGCCGCGCCTGATGCGGGCGCGGGAGAAGCTGGAATGCATCGAACGGGCCGGCATCGACCGCGTATTGTTGCTGAGATTCGACCAGGATCTGGCCCTGATGACCGCGCAGGATTTCATCCGCGAATATCTGGTGGAGGCACTGGGGATACGTCATCTCTACGTCGGGGACGATTTTCGCTTCGGTCGCGACCGGCGGGGAGACGTCGAGCTGCTGCGTGATCAGGGCCAGCAGTTGGGGTTTCAGGTGGAAAGCCTGGAAACGGTGAGCGACACCTGCGGCCGGATCAGCAGTACGCGCATCCGTGAGGCGCTGGCGGCCGGTGATCTGGCTACCGCACGTTGCTGTCTGGGGCGTGATTTCAGCGTCAGTGGCCGGGTGGCGCACGGCCATCGACGCGGCAGGAGCATCGGCTTTCCGACCATGAACGTGGGGCTGGCGCGGCGTCGCAGCCCGATCCGGGGCGTGTTTGCGGTGCGGGTCGAAGGACTGGGCCCGGAGTTGCGCCCTGGTGTGGCCAATGTCGGGAACCGTCCGACCCTGGCGGGCGACGACCGTTTCCTGCTCGAGGTTCACTTGTTCGACTTCGATCGCGAGGTCTATGGCGAGCAGGTGAAGGTCCATTTCATCCAGCGTATCCGGGACGAAAAGAAATTCGAATCATTCGACGCACTCCGTGAGCAGATCCAGCACGACGCAGAGCAGGCCAGTGCGGTACTGGCTCGTGACGTATCCCATTGCATTACCCATCAGGCGACACCGTGAGCGATTACAAAGACACCCTCAACCTCCCCAAAACTGCCTTTCCAATGAAGGCCAACCTGGCCCAGCGCGAGCCGCAGATGCTGCAGCGCTGGGAGTCTGAGGGGCTGTATCACAAGATCCGGCAGGCGTTCGAGGCACGGCCGAAGTTCATCCTGCACGACGGTCCTCCCTACGCGAACGGTGACATCCATATCGGGCATGCGGTCAACAAGCTGCTCAAGGACATGATCGTGAAGTGCCGTACCCTGGACGGCTTCGATGCGCCCTATGTCCCCGGCTGGGACTGCCACGGCCTGCCGATCGAACTGCAGGTGGAGAAGAAGGTGGGCAAGCCGGGGCAGAAGGTCAGTGCGGCGGAGTTTCGTCAGGCCTGCCGTGACTACGCCTTCAAGCAGGTGGACCGGCAGCGGACCGACTTCAAACGACTGGGGGTGCTGGGCGATTGGGACGATCCCTATCTCACCATGAACTTCCGCCAGGAGGCGGACATCATTCGCTCCCTGGGAAAGATCGCCGCGCGGGGACATATCGTGCAGGGTGCCAAGCCGGTGCACTGGTGCATCGATTGTGGTTCTGCGCTGGCCGAGGCGGAGGTGGAGTACAAGGACAAGGAATCCTGGGCCATCGACGTGCGCTTCGCCGCGGTCGACCCGGACGGGCTGGTGGCGCGTTTCGATCCCGAGAACCCCGGTGAGGGCCCGGTATCGGTGGTGATCTGGACCACCACGCCCTGGACCCTGCCGGCCAACCAGGCAGTGGCGCTGAACGCCGACCTGGAATATGTCCTGATCCAGGCGGGCGAAGAGCGCCTGGTGCTGGCCGAGGGCATGCTGGAGTCGGCGCTGGCCCGCTATGGCATTGAGGACTGGGAGGTGCTGGGCATCACCCGCGGGGCCGAACTCGAACACCTCAAGCTGCGCCACCCCTTCTACGACCGTGAGGTGCCCATCATCCTGGGGGAACACGTCACCCTGGACGCCGGTACCGGCGCGGTGCATACGGCGCCCGGTCACGGCGTCGAGGACTTCGCGGTGGGGCAACAGTACGGCCTGCCGGTGGACAACCCGGTGGCGGGCAATGGCGTCTTCGTCGAGGGCACCGAGCTGCTGGCCGGGGAGCACGTCTTCAAGGCCAACGACAAGGTCCTCGAGATCCTCCGCGAGCGGGGTGCCCTGCTGCACGCCGAAAAGCTTACCCATAGTTATCCCTGCTGCTGGCGCCACAAGTCGCCGATCATCTTCCGTGCGACCCCGCAGTGGTTCATCGGCATGGACAAGCACGGGCTGCGTACCGCCGCGCTGGGCGAGATCGAACGGGTACAGTGGATCCCCGACTGGGGCAAGGCGCGCATCCACGGCATGGTGGCCAACCGCCCGGACTGGTGTATCTCGCGTCAGCGGACCTGGGGCGTGCCCATTGCCTTCTTCGTCCACCGCGAGACCGGTGAGCTGCATCCGGACACCGAGCGCCTGATCGAAGAGGTGGCCGAGCGGATCGAAGACGAAGGCATCCAGGCCTGGTTCGACCTGGAGCCCGG
>JANTHJ010000006.1 GCA_024762475.1 Chromatiales bacterium
ATTGCTGGATCAGGCTTTCGCCCATTGTCCAATATTCCCCACTGCTGCCTCCCGTAGGAGTCTGGGCCGTGTCTCAGTCCCAGTGTGGCTGTTCGTCCTCTCAGACCAGCTACAGATCGTTGCCTTGGTAGGCCGTTACCCTACCAACAAGCTAATCTGACGCGGGCTCATCCAATAGCGGCCGAAGCCTTTCCCCCGTAGGGCGTATGCGGTATTAGCTCGAGTTTCCCCGAGTTGTCCCCCACTACTGGGCAGATTCCCACGCGTTACTCACCCGTCCGCCACTCTACTCGCTCCCGAAGGAGCTTTCGCGTTCGACTTGCATGTGTTAGGCATGCCGCCAGCGTTCAATCTGAGCCAGGATCAAACTCTTCAGTTCAATCTTAAGGTGGTCGCTTTAGGCGACCAATCTTGGCTCAACTCAGAATCTTCGGTTGAAGATGCCTCGTTGATATTTTTGGCCATCGCGGCCCATCAACGGAGCACCCACACAAATTACTTGATCAACTTGTTAAAGAGCGGCCGCCTTTTCCAGGCAGCGAGACGGACAAGGTTAACCTGTCTGCCTCTTAAAGGTCAAGCGCGTTCGGCTTAACCCGCTCGATTTCGACCCGAAGGACTCAATCGAGGCGGCGTATTCTAGCGGCGCCGCAGTCCTTGTCAACCCCTATTTTCTGCAAACCCCCTTCGGAGTTTGGAGCCAACGGGCCGGACGCCAATCCAGACCTCGGGGCGTGCATGCCGAAACATGCGAAGCAGCGTCGTAAGACTTTGGTTAAAAAAGACTTTTAGCTGCTTTCGGCAACCCGCTTTGGGCAACCGAGAGCGCGCATTATAGGGCCCGTTTTCGGATCGTCAACCCCCTTTGCCAAAATTGATCTCGATGGGGGGCGGATTCGAATAGGGAAAGCCAGCGGACGCTCACCTGGGCCCTACTATTTCGGCTCGATGGTGACTCGCGCAAACTTGCGTTTTCCGACCTGACATATGTAGGGTCCGCCCGGACCAAGTTCAAGCGCTCGATCGCTAACTCGCTCGCCATCGACGCGGACGGCACCCTGCTTGATCATCCGAAAGGCCTCGGAGGTGCTGGAGACCAGGCCGGCCGCTTTCAGCACCCGGCCAATCGGGATGCCTTCTGCCGGCGGTTCGGGGGCAAAGGTGAATTCGGGCATCTCATCCGGGACATTGCCCCTCTGGAAGCGCGCAATGAAATTTTCACGGGCACGCTGGGCCGCGGCCTGGTCATGGAAACGCGCGACCAGCTCCTCCCCTAGGAGGAATTTGATATCCCGCGGGTTACGTCCCTCGGCCACCTCCTGCCTGAAAGCCTCGATCTCGGCCAGGGTCCTGAAACTGAGCAATTCGAAGTAGCGCCACATCAGATCGTCCGATATCGACATGATCTTGCCGAACATCTCGTCCGGAGGCTCGGACACCCCAATGTAGTTGCCCAGCGACTTCGACATCTTCTGCACGCCGTCGAGCCCTTCCAGTATGGGCATGGTCAGGACGACCTGGGGCTCCATGCCTTCCTGTTCCTGGAGCTGCCGCCCCATCAGAAGATTGAACTTCTGGTCGGTCCCCCCTAGCTCGACATCTGCGCGCAAGGCGACCGAGTCCCAACCCTGGATCAGGGGATAGAGGAATTCATGAATGGCGATCGGTTCGCCAGACTTGTAACGCTTGCTGAAATCGTCTCGTTCCAGCATGCGTGCCACCGTTTGCCGTGAGGCTAGCTGCACCATGCCGGCAGCCCCCAGCTCATTCATCCATTCACTGTTGAATACGACCTGCGTGCGATCCGGATCGAGAATCTTGAAGACCTGCTCCTTGTACGTTTCCGCATTGCGCTGGACGTCCTCCCGCGTGAGGGTTGGGCGGGTCTTGCTCTTGCCGGTGGGGTCGCCGATCATGCCGGTGAAATCCCCGATCAGAAAATAGATCTCATGTCCGAGTTCCTGGAACTGACGCAGCTTGTTGATCAGGACGGTATGCCCCAGGTGCAGGTCTGGCGCCGTGGGGTCGAAACCCGCCTTCACGCGTAGCGGCTCGCCGCGTGCCAGCTTCTTGCGTAGCTCCTCTTCCAGAAGGATCTCATCGCTTCCGCGGCGAATGAGTTCCAGCGATTTTTCCAGGTTGTTCATCAGAGTTGGACCCCTCACGGTGGGAGGCGCGAATTTACCAGATTTCGGATTTGCGGGATCAAATTGCAGAAACGTGAATCACCACCCTTACAGTTTTTCCCCTTTCTGCCATAATTGCGAAAATTTTTGGGAAGTTAGGGAACATTCATGACCGGCTACGACAAGTTTCGCTTCCATCCGGAAACCAAATCGAAAAAAAGCCTTCCCAAGCCTTTGCTCCCGACCTGTCTCTCCTGGCTGCTGTTTATGACTTGCAGCGGTCAGACCCTCGCCCAACAGGATGCGCCACCGCCGGAACGGGCTGCCCCGGTGGTCGATCTGTCAAAACCGACCACCACCGAATCAAGAGCGGCGCGCATCGTGCGCCAACTGGCTCTGCCCCTTGCGCAAAACGCCAAACCGGCCGAAGCAGACCGCCCGTCACTCCTGGCGCGCTTGGACACGCCATCGAAGTCACCCTCTTCCCACAAAGACCAATTCCTGGCCAAGCTGCCCTTCTCCGATGCTGAACAGGATTCCCGGGCCACCCCCCTGCGTGCAAAGGAGTCCACCACTGGCAGGGCTCAGGAAGGCACGCCAATCGAGTCTCGACGCACAAGGTACGTCATCAGGAAGGGCGATACCCTTGCCGGCATCTTCAAGCGCCAGGGCCTGTCGGCAAAGACGCTGCAACGGGTGCTCGATACCGGCCAACGCACCGCCCGAGCGCTCGCACGAATCCGTCCGGGCCAGGTTCTCGTGATCGAACGGGCGCAGGCCACCGGCCAGCTCGTACGCCTGACATTGAAAGACAAGAACCGGGCTTTGATCAGCGCCGCTCTGCCCTCCAGCAGTTCTGCCCCGTCCGGCTCGAACAAAACACAGGTCGCGGTACGCCTTGTGCGCCACAGGGTCAGAAAAGGCGAGACCCTGAGCAGCATCTTCAAGCGCCACGGGCTTTCCGCGCGCACCCTGCAGAAGGTGCTCGACAAGAACAAGAAAAAGGCCCGATCCCTGGCACGCCTAAAGCCCGGCCAATATCTCACATTGGAATTGAACAAGTCTGATGGTCAGCTGCTGGCATTGAATCTGGAGCGCAAGGGCGCTGAGGGGGTCAGCGTGAGAATAGCGCCCGCCCCGGTGGTGCCTCTGCCCATCGTCTCGAAGCCACCGGCGCTGGCAAAGGCCGCACCCGAGAACAAGAAGCCGGCCCTGGTCCCACCTTCACCGAAGGACGAACCCACCGCGCAGGCTGCTGAGATCGGCCACAACCCATCTTCACCGGCACCCGCGAGCGATGCGGCTGCTGCAGCCGCAGTGGGCTCGACGATGCCTTCGGGCTTCCGTGCCCGCAGCCACAGGATCAAGAAGGGCGAGACGCTGGCGAGCATCTTCAAACAGTACGGACTGACGCCGGCAAAGGTCTATCAGGTGCTGCACTCCGGTAAGGCGGCGCGCAGTCTTTCCCGGATCCGCCCGGGCCAGGAGCTCGAACTTTCATTCGATCCGGACGGTGACCTGCTGGCGCTCGCCTTCAGGAAAAGCCCGGTGGAAAAACTAACCGTCAGTCGCGGTGCGAATGGCTACCGAGCGCAGCTGGAGAAGAAGGCCGTCGAACGGCGTCTTGCCAACGTCGAAGGGGTGATCCGCAGCTCGTTGTTCGCCGACGGGCACAAGGCGGGCCTGACAGACGCCCAAGTGATGGAGTTGGCCGAGATCTTTGGCTGGGATATCGACTTCGCCCTGGAACTCCAGCCTGGCGACCAGTTTCGGGTGGTGTATGAGGAGCAACTGGTCGACGGCAAGAAGTACCGCAACGGCCCCATCCTGGCCGCAGAGTTCGTCAACCGCGGCAAGACCTACCAGGCCTTCCGCTTCGAGCATGATGGCCAACTCGGATATTACGACGCCAAGGGTCGCAGCAAGCGCCGCGCCTTCATTCGGACCCCGATTCGTTTCGCGCGCATCAGCTCGCGCTTCCAGCCGCGGCGCTGGCACCCCATCCTGAAGAAGTGGAAGTCTCACAAGGGAGTGGACTACGCCGCCCCCCGGGGTACACCGGCCAAGGTCACCGGTGACGGACGGGTGATCTTCCGCGGATGGAAACGCGGCTACGGCCGCGTTGTCATCGTGCGGCACAGCCGCAAGTACCGCACCGTCTATGCCCACCTGTCCAAGTTCCGGTCGAAGGTCAAGAAAGGCAGCCGGGTACGCCAGGGGCAGGTCATCGGCTATGTGGGCAGCAGCGGCTGGGCCACTGGACCCCATCTGCATTACGAGTTCCGGGTGAACAATGTGCAACGCAACCCGCTGACCGTGAAACTGCCGCGCTCGCTGCCGCTGCCGAAACGCCAGCTCGCTTCATTCAAGCGTCAGACTGCTCCGCTGGTGCGTCAGCTTGCCTCGATCCGCGCCAAGAGCATGGTGGCCAGTTCCGCCAACTGAAATGCCACAGGCAAAGGCCTTTATCGGCCTGATGTCAGGGACCAGCATGGATGGTATCGATGCCGTGCTGGTCCAATTCCCTATGGACCGATCTCCTGTAGTGTTGGCTACCCATACGCACCCGTGGCCTCGAGACACGCTGAAGCGACTCCAGGCAGTGGCAGCAGGTGATCCAGTGAACAGCGCGACGCTCGCCGCATTGGACACCGAGGCGGGGGAGATCCTTGCGCAGGCCGCGCTTTCTGTTGCATCCGATCATCGAGAGGCCATCGCCGGTGTCGGCAGCCATGGTCAGACGATAGCCCACAGTCCGAATGGACCCTACCCGGCGACCCTGCAGCTGGGGAACCCCGCCGTCATCGCCGAGCGTACCGGCATCACCACCGTCGCCGACTTCCGGCGCCGAGATATCGCTGCGGGCGGCCAGGGCGCCCCATTGGTGCCGGCCTTCCATGAGGCGGTATTTCGAGATCCAAGCATCAATCGCGCCGTGATCAATATCGGCGGCATCGCCAACATTACACTGCTGCCTGCCGATCCCGCGCAGGCCGTGCGAGGTTTCGACACCGGGCCGGGCAACTGCCTCATGGACGCCTGGATAAGAGATTGCAAAGGATTGCCGTTCGACGAGGCAGGCCGACTCGCGGCGACCGGCACAGCAGATCGCTCGCTATTGGAGCGTCTTCTGGCAGACCCCTATTTTACGGCCCCCCCACCCAAGAGCACCGGCACAGATTATTTCTCTCTGGAATGGTTGCAGCGACATCTCGCCGGAACACCTCGCGACGCCGGTGATATCCAGGCAACACTTGCGCTCCTCACGGCCACGAGCATCGCAGGCGCGCTCAATGAAGCACTTCCACAGGTTCAGGAGGTGCTGATCTGCGGCGGCGGCGTGCACAATGCAGTACTGATGGCACTGCTGCAAGACCAACTCGTATGCCCGGTCCACTCGACTGGCAGGGTGGAAATGGATCCGGACTGGATCGAAGCGGTGGCTTTTGCCTGGCTGGCGTTTCGCACACTCGAGCGATTACCCGGCAATCTGCCGACGGTGACCGGCGCGCGTGGACCGCGCATTCTTGGCGCAATCTACCCTGGCTGAACCGCCAAGGACCCGGATCGACATCCAATCAGGGCCCTTGGCACACCGGCCTGGGGTCGCCTTCAGACCGAGAACGAGGAACCGCAGCCGCAGGTCGTGGCCGCATTGGGATTGCGAATCACGAACTGGGCACCCTGCAACCCCTCGGTATAGTCCACCTCTGCGCCCATCAGGTATTGGACACTCATGGGGTCGACCAACAGCTTCACGCCATCGGTCTCTACCACTTCATCCCCTTCGTTGATGTTCTCGTCGAAGGTAAATCCGTATTGAAACCCGGAACAGCCGCCACCCTGCACATAAATGCGCAGCATCAGATCGGGGTTGCCCTCCTCGGCGATCAGATCGGCAACCTTCTTGGCTGCCGCCGAGGTAAAGGCCAGTGGGGTTTCGGATTGTTGTGCTGCTTCGCTCATGACAAATATTCCTGTCCAGTTGCAGGTCACAGAGACCTGTTCACGCAATCGAGTATGCTTATTCCGACCAAATTGGTCAACAATCAGCTCCTCAGGGTTTAGCGGCCGTCAGTCCTTGCCCGGCTCGTCCCGTTGCTCGTCTCCTTCCCCGTCATAGCCCAGCATACGGGGCTCCTTGTCCTCACTGTGGACGAGCTGGCCGTTGACCTCGGCCCCCATGGCCATTTCCAGGAGACGGTAGTAGACCGTCCCTGTCACCCGGGCCTGCGAGGCAAGCTCGACCCGTTCGCCGGCATAGACATCCCCCACCACCGTACCATTCAGGATAAGCACATCAACCTGCACGTCACCCTCTACCACCCCCTGCTCGCTGACAGTAACGGAAGACTTCCCCTCTACGCGACCGCTGACGTTACCGACCACCTTGCCGTCCAGATGCAGCCCCCCCTCGAAGGAGACATCGCCGGTGATCTCCGTGTCCTTCCCGATTACCGTGGACACCTTTGGTGCCTTAAACCGTTTTCTTGCCATTGATTCTCTCCTGGCGTGAAGGGGTC
Organism: Chromatiales bacterium; assembly: GCA_024762475.1. Taxonomy (GTDB): domain Bacteria; phylum Pseudomonadota; class Gammaproteobacteria; order Chromatiales; family Chromatiaceae; genus MONJU. Next base: position 6,650 of record JANTHJ010000006.1, read on the forward strand.
AGCCCAGGGCCACCGACCACTTGAGGCGCTTCTCGAACTTCTTGAACTTCTTGCCGGCGGGCTTCCCCTTGATGACAATCTGACCGGGAGTGAACCCCTTCGGAAGTTTCAGTTTTCCCTCGAAGCGTTGAAAGTGCTTGAACCCCATCTTGAAAGGCTCTTCCAAGCCCAGCTGTGTGTCCTTCAATACCGCCTCCTTGCCGCCCTGGTGGCCAGCCACACGCAACTCGAGCTGCCCGGTCACCCGCTCCCCACCCTTGTCACGCTTGGAGATGATAAACTCCACCGCATATTCGTTGGATTGGCCGTTGCGCGCCAGCTTCACCTTCGAAACCTCGAGCGCCGTCACCTTTCCCGATATCAGGGTGTTGAGCACCGCTACCTTTTGGCGCAGCTCGGCGCGCTCAGCCTCGAGATCCTTGATGGTCGCCTGTACCGCCTGAGCCGCAGCCCGGTCGATCTGGCTCGCCCGCTGGAAGCGGGCCGCCAGCTCGCGCTGCTGCTTGCATTCCTTCTCGAGGGTCGAGATACGCTGCTCCAGCACCCGAACCTGCCGATCCGATGCATCCGCGAAATATCCCGCATTGCGCCGCCCGTAGTCATAGGCGAACCAACCCGTACCGGCCACCAGCGCCAGGACCACGACCCAGGGCCAAACCGGCCGCCGGCCGGGCGAGACGATCTTTGGGGTTTTGAAGGTCTTGCGCGACATCCTGCGGGCTCCTCACTCAGGGGGAAAGTGCCACCTGCTCCAGCCCGGCCGTCTCGGGCAGCCCGAACATCAGATTCATGTTCTGCACGGCCTGCCCTGCCGCCCCCTTGGTGAGATTGTCGATTACCGACAGAACCACCACCGTATCGCCTCCCTGCGGACGGTGGACCGCAATCCGGCATCGATTCGTCCCGCGAACACTGCGGGTCTCCGGATGAGACCCCGCCGGCATTACATCCACGAACGGCTCGTCCCGATACCGCTGCCCGTATAGTGACTGCAGATCCAGTTCCTCATTCAAGCGGCCATAAAGGGTGGCATGGATGCCGCGAATCATCGGTACCAGGTGCGGAACGAAGGTAAGCCCGATGTTCTTCTCGGTTACCCAACCCAGGGTCTGGCGAATCTCGGGCAGGTGACGATGTCCGGGCACCGCATACGCCTTGAAGCTCTCGCCCACCTCCCCCATCAGCATGGCTGCGTTGGCGCCACGACCGGCACCGCTCACGCCCGACTTGCAGTCGGCCAGCAGCGTCGAGGTATCGACGACCCCGGCTTCGACCAACGGCAGCAGACCCAGGGCGCTGGCTGTCGGGTAACAGCCGGGATTGGCCACCAGCCGTGCGCCAAGGATCTTTTCCCGGTTCAGTTCGGGCAAACCGTAGACCGCTTCCTCCAGCAATTCCGGGCAGGCATGCGGCATACCGTACCATTGCTCCCACAATGCCGGATCGCGCAGACGGAAGTCGGCTGCCAGGTCGATGACCCGGGTGCCAGACTCCAGCAAAGCCGGCACCATCTGCATGGCAGTACCATTGGGGGTGGCGAAGAACACCAGGTCGCATGCTGCCAGGCGCGCCGCATCGGGCTCGCTGAAGACCAGCTCGACGTGCCCCCGCAGGCTCTCGAACAGCTCGCTGACCGGCCGACCGGCCTCGGAGCGCGAGGTGATGGCGTGCAACTCGACGCGAGGGTGCGTTGCCAACAGGCGCAACAGCTCCACCCCGGTATAACCGGTACCTCCAACGATTCCCACCTTGATCATCTTGCTTGCCGATCCTCTCGTACAGGGATGCAGGCGCGCCATTCTACAACCTGCGGCGTATCAGCGCGCGAGCGCTGGTTTCGATGGGTTGACAGCCTGTCGGACTCGGCCGTTCGAAGCGACTAATCCGCAGGAGCGGATTGAGCAGCTCAGCTGCCCCCGCAGGGGCGAAGGCCAGGGAGGGCCGGAGTCAAATTTGCGGGAGCGAATCAAATGAGCTTATCGAATGAGGAGAATAGCCGGCCTATTTGACGAATTCGATCAGTTCAGTTGATCGCTATCCGCGGATTTGCAGCCGGACAGCGTCGAGTCCGACAGGCTGATAACATGCCTGCTTTTCGTGCAGGTAAACATCGATGCGACGCCACCTTCGTCGATCCAGACGCAAGTTTCTCTCACCCAAGGCGTGGAAGGTCAGGCTCGTGTTTTGGACGGGCGCGGTCCTCATCGGTCTGGTCTGCGCATTGCTGGCAACCCTGGCCGAGTATGCCAATGCCGCCTTCCTCGCCTTGGCCCGAGCCTATCCTCTGGCACCCCTGGTGGTAACGCCGCTGGCCATGACCCTGATCGCCTGGCTGACGCTGCGCTGGTTTCCCGGCTCGCAGGGAAGCGGCATCCCTCAGGCCATCGCCGCGCTACAGATCCCGGGCAAGGCCGCCATCCTTTCCCTGCGAATCGCGATCGGCAAGTTCGTGCTGGTGTTGTTGGGCTTGCTCGGCGGCGGGTCCATCGGCCGCGAAGGCCCGTCGGTGCACATCGGCGCCTCCATCATGTTCAGCCTGGGCCGGCTGGTGCGCTTTCCGCCACACTATATGGAGCGCGGGCTGATCCTGGCCGGAGGCGCGGCCGGCGTGGCCGCGGCCTTCAATACCCCCCTGGCGGGTATCATGTTCGCCATCGAGGAGATGAGCCGCAGTTTCGAGAACCGGACCAGCGGCATCGTCACCGTGGCGGTGGTGCTGGCCGGCGTGACTGCGCTGGCGGTGCTCGGGCCTTACCATTATTTCGGCGTGGTGGAGCCAAGCCCCGCGCCCGCCATCGAGACCTGGCTTGCTGTCCTGGTCTGCGGCATCGGCGGCGGATTGGCAGGCGGCCTGTTTGGCGCGCTGCTGGTAACCGGAAGCCAACGGTTTGCACCGTTCGCACGCCGCTTCCCATTGCGCCTGGCCTTCTTCTTCGGACTGGCGCTGGCCTGCATCGCCTGGCTTTCCGACTACAGCGCCAGTGGTACCGGCTACGCGGAGGCGAAAGCCATTCTGGCGGGCACCGCCGAATACGACCCCTGGTACAGCCTTTCCAAGTTCATGGCGACCCTTGCCTCCTACCTCACCGGAATTCCTGGCGGCATCTTCGCCCCGTCGCTGGCCGCCGGCGCCGGCGTCGGCGCCGATCTCGGTCACTGGCTGCCCGTCGCCCCCCTGTCGATGATGATTCTTCTCGGCATGCTCGGCTATTTTTGCGGCGTGGTGCAGTCGCCGTTGACCGCGTTCGTGATCGTTATGGAGATGACCGCGGAACGGAATATGCTGCTCCCGCTGCTGGCCACCTCCTTCCTCGCCTATGGTGCCTCGCACCTGGTGAATCCACGTCCGCTCTACCATACCCTGGCGATGGCCTTCGTGGACAATCGCCCCAAGCCCCGAACTTCTGAGGCAGCAGCGGGGTCAAAGACAAAGACTGACGATAAATCAAGGAGTTAACGTCATGGAAGCCGTGCAAACCATCGCCCTGATGATGGGCACTGCCTGGGCCTCGGGTATCAATCTTTATGCGACAGTCCTGGTTCTGGGCTGGATGGGCAGCACCGGCCAGGTTGACCTGCCCCCGGCCCTGGAGATCCTCACCGACCCCTCGGTGATGTTCGCCGCCGGCCTGATGTATTGCGTCGAGTTCTTTGCCGACAAGGTCCCCGGCGTGGACACCGGCTGGGACGCCATTCACACCTTCATCCGTATTCCTGCGGGCGCGATTATGGCCGCCGGCGCCGCCCAAGGACTGGATATCGGCCCTGCCGCGGAGCTCACTGCGCTGTTGCTCGGCGGGGCCCTGTCCGCCACCAGCCACGCCACCAAGGCGGGCACCCGGGTCTTGATCAACACCTCCCCTGAGCCCGTCACCAACTGGACCGCCTCAATTGCTGAAGACCTGGCGGTGATCGGGGGCCTCTGGGCATCCCTCAATCACCCCTACTTCTTCCTCGCCGCCCTGGCGCTGTTCCTGGTCCTGGTCGCCTGGTTGTTGCCCAAGATCTGGCGGGGCATCAAACGGGTGTCCCGCGCGGTTCGCCGCTGGATCAGCGGATCGCCGGAAGACAAGCCGACCCACACTGCCGCCGAAGAGTTCGAACAACGCCGCCGTGATGTGCTCAAGGAGCTCTATGACGGCACCGGCAAGGACAGTTCATGAGTCGAGCCCATCGGGCCTGGCTGCTCCTGCTATTGATCCTCGCCGGCAGCGCAGTAGCCTGGCTGGCCAGACCGACCCCGGTGCTGTCCGATGTGCAGCTCACCTTTACGGACGGGACACTTGCCCGGCTGGCCGACTACCGCGGGCATCCATTGGTGCTGGATTTCTGGTCGGTGGACTGCCCGGCCTGTCTGGCGGACATGCCACGCCTGCGCGCCCTGTATCCGGAGATTCAGCGACGTGGCGCGACCCTGATCGGGGTCAGCGTCCCCGAGGATCCGCCACCGGCAGCCATCGCCATGGCACGGCGGCTGGATGTACCCTGGCCGCTGGCACTGGACCCGCGCGGGGAGTTGAACCGGGCGGTGGGCGTGGTGCACATTACCCCTACCCTGGTGTTCATCGACAGCACCGGCCGGGTGACCGGCCGGCACCATGGCCCACTGAATCCACAGCAACTGCTGGCCAGAATAGACGCACTGGCAGACAAAGACTAAGGAGCATCGCCCCATGTGGCTCAAGGCCTGGCATCTGATCGGCATGGTGACCTGGTTCGCCGGCATCTTCTATCTGCCGCGGCTGTTCGTTTACCACGCCATGTCCGACGACAGGACATCGATCGAGCGTTTCAAGGTAATGGAGCGCAAGCTCTACTATGGGATCATGACGCCGGCGGGCATCTTCACCCTTTTCTTCGGGCTGTGGATGCTCTACGACTACGCCTGGGCGGCGTGGGGCGACCAGTGGTGGCTACGTATCAAGCTGGTATTGATCGCGGGCCTGGTCGCCTACCACCTCTACTGTGGCAGGCTGCTCAAGGACTTCCGCGACGGCCGTAACCGCCACTCTCATGTCTGGTACCGCTGGTTCAACGAGATCCCGGTGCTGGCCCTGGTGGCCATCGTCCTGCTGGCAGTACTCAAACCCTTTTGACAGACAAGAAAAAACCGCCACAAGGGCGGTTCTTTCTCGGATCGGCAAACCGGACCCTTCAGGAGCACCCACCCTGGGAGCCGCAGGTGCCGCAACCGCCGCCGGCAGGCTGGAGGTTGTTGAATACGAACCGCGCATCCTGCCCATCGCCGACGAAGTCGATCTCGACGCCACGGACGTGCTCCAGCGTGCCCGGGTCGACGATCACCTTGATCCCATCGTACTCGCGGATGCGATCGTCCTCGTTGAGCTGATCGGTGAAGGTCATGCCGAAGCTCACCCCACTGCAACCGCCGGGGGTGGCAAACACGCGGATGCCCTCGATATTGTCCTCCACCTGCCCCATCAGTTCGGCCATCTTGCCCTGGGCCGGCGGGGTCAGGCTCAGTTCGGAATCGGTCAATGCGGCTGCATTCATCTGGCTATTACCTCTATGGATCCTGTGGAATTGATGCATTGTAGCATCTGGGAACCGGTAAAAAACCCGCTCCGGGAAGGCAAAAAGCATGGCTCAGAGCATGCGCCGCGCCCTCAGGCCATACAGATGGCGTTCGGCGTCCACCAGATGCTGCCCCCAATGCAGGCGGTAACCGGCCCCCCAGCAGCGCAGTATGGAGAGTGGCCGCTGGTCCTGCTCCAGCCGCTCCAACCCTGCCCTGAGCTCCCAGTAGATGTCTGCGAGATCGTCCGCCAGGCTGCCGCTGCGCTCCTGCAAGTCGCGCCCCACATCGAATTCGGTCCAATAGCCATCCAACTCACCCAGCGCCTGACGGAGCCTGGAAAACAGCGCAAACCGGCGCTCCGGATCTATCTCGGCCAGCAGATCGTCGGTAAATTCCGCGTCCGACACGGCCTCAGCAGCCAGATGCAGGCGCGGAAGCAGGCCCGAGAGTCCGCTAAGGAACTGCGTCGAGTCACGTTCCTCGGCCGCATCGAACGACTCGATGAATTCGCAATACGCCCGGGCAACACGGGCAAATTCGCCCGCCGGCTGTAATGGAGACATAGGACCTCCCTCCCGGCTCGACCGGGGCCACTCGACGCTCAGAAACCGCCCTGGACAGGCCTTCCCTGGACTGGTCAGGAGACGCGCCGCCCCTCCCCGCTGCTAGCCGGGCAGACGGCTGGCTTCATTCAGTGTAGACCACAATCCGGACCTGTCGGACCCTGTCGTGTCGCCAGGTTGCGACCCCCGTTCCGGCATCTGCGTCAGACTCAGATCTCCATCATCTCGAAGTCTTCCTTGCCTGCCCCGCATTCCGGGCATTTCCAGTTGATCGGCACCTCCTCCCAGCGCGTTCCCGGTGGAATGCCATCATCCGGCGCTCCCTTAGCCTCGTCGTAGATATAGCCGCAGATCACACACATATAGACCTTCATCGATCACTCCTTCCCTATCTGAGGCGCGACATTCTGCCAGAGCGGGACGCGGTTGCGGGGCCGGTCGGTTAGCATAAGAAGGATGAACACACCCACCTTGTTGTTTATCGGCGGCCACGATCCCAGCGGCGGTGCTGGCCTTCAGGCCGATCTGGAGACGGCGCTGGGCCATGACTGCCGGGCAGCCAGCCTGGTCACCTGCCTGACCGCCCAGGATACCCGCAATGTCGAGGTGGTTTATCCCCAGCCGGTGGAGGCGTTTTCACGGCAGCTGGACCTGTTGTTGGCCGATATCCAGCCAGACCTGGTCAAGATCGGACTACTGGGCGATACCGCCCTCGCGCAGCTCCTGGGGTCCCGACTGGCGACCCTGGGTGCACCGGTGCTCCTCGATCCGGTGCTCGCAGCGGGAGGCGGGCGCGCCATGGCAGACCGGGCGTTGATCGAGGCCATCCGCGGCGAGCTCCTTCCCCTCTGTACCCTGGTCACGCCAAACCGCAGGGAAGCGCGCCTCCTCGGCGATGCCGCCGAACCGGAATTGGCCGTTCGCAAGCTGCTGGACCTGGGGGCACGCCAGGTGTTGCTCACCGGGGCGGACGAGGCCGAAGGAGAACGGGTGCGCAACCGGCTGCTGGGCAGGGACTTCAGTAAGACCTTCGATTACCCGCTGCTGCCCCACCCCTATCACGGCTCGGGCTGCACCCTGGCCGCGGCATGCGCCTGCCGGCTGGCGTATGGTGAGCCGATCGAGACGGCGGTAAAACATGCCCAGGACTGGACCTGGCGGTGTCTGGAACAGGGCATTCCCCTCGGCCGAGGGCAGTGGTTGCCGAACCGCCGCACCGAGATTCCCGCATGAGACGGCTCGGTCGCTATCCGTTTCGGGGGCTCTATGCCATTACCGATGCCTCGCTCGCGAGCGATGACCTGTCAGAGCAGGTGGAACAGGCCATCGCCGGTGGCGCGCGCGTGATCCAGTACCGCGACAAGGGAGGCGATGCCCGGCGCCGCGAGGCGGAGGCGCGCGCGGTGCTGGCGGTGTGCGAGCGTCACGCCGTCCCGCTCCTGATCAACGACGACGTGTCCCTCGCCGCGCGCATCGGCGCCCAGGGCGTGCACATCGGTCGGGACGATAGCGCGCTCGCCGATGCGCGGGCGCAACTGGGCGCCGAGGCCATCATCGGCGTGTCCTGTTACAACCGCCTGGCGCTGGCACAGCGGGCCGCGGCAGAGGGCGCCGACTATGTCGCCTTCGGCCGCTTCTTTCCTTCGGACACCAAGCCCGGCGCAGTGCAGGCAAGTCCAGATATGTTGGTTGCAGCCAGACGCGAGCTGAGTTGCCCGCTGGTTGCGATAGGCGGGATTACTGCGGAGAATGGCCGCCCACTGATCGAGGCCGGCGCCGACATGCTGGCGGTGATTCGGGGTGTTTTTGCCGCACCGGACATCGCCGCCGCCGCGCGCCTTATCGCCCAGCTGTTCAACGATCCGGAGACCGCACCATGAGCCAGTCGAACCCGCGTTTCCAACATGCCCAGGAGCACATTCCCGGCGGCGTCAACTCGCCGGTTCGCGCCTTCAAGGGCGTCGGCGGCGAACCGGTGTTCGTCGATCACGCCAGCGGCGCCTACATCTTCGACCCCGATGGCCGGCGCTACATCGACTACGTGGGCTCCTGGGGGCCGATGATCCTCGGTCACGCCCATCCCGAGGTCATCGATACGGTCACCGAGACGGCGCGCAAGGGCCTCTCCTTCGGCGCACCCACCGAGATCGAGACCGCGATGGCGGACAAGGTGTGTGAGCTGGTCCCCTCGATGGACCTGGTGCGCATGGTCTCCTCGGGCACCGAGGCCACCATGTCGGCGATTCGCCTGGCCCGCGGCTTCACCCGGCGCGACCGCATCGTGAAGTTCGAGGGCTGCTACCACGGGCATTCCGACTCCCTGCTGGTGAAGGCAGGCTCCGGGGCCCTCACCCTGGGCGAACCCTCCTCGCCCGGCGTGCCCGCCTGCCTCGCCGAACTCACCCTGACCCTGCGGTACAACGACGCCGAACAGGTGCGCGAGGTCTTCTCGACCATGGGTGACCAGATCGCCTGTGTCATCGTCGAGCCGGTGGCGGGCAACATGAATTGCATCCCGCCGGTCCCCGGTTTTCTCGAGAGCCTGCGCGAGGTATGCAACCGGCACGGCAGTGTGCTGATATTCGACGAGGTGATGACCGGCTTCCGGGTCGGCCCTGCCGGCGCCCAGGGCCTGTATGGCGCCCAGCCCGACCTCACCACCCTGGGCAAGGTCATCGGCGGCGGCATGCCGGTGGGCGCCTTCGGCGGCCGGCGTGAGATCATGGAACAAATCGCCCCGCTGGGGCCGGTCTATCAGGCCGGCACCCTGTCGGGGAACCCGGTGGCCATGGCGGCCGGCCTCAAGACCCTGGAACTGGTCAGCCAACCCGGCTTCTATGACAGCCTCGGCGCCAAGGTCGAAACCCTGGTGAATGGCGTCGTGCAAGCGGCGCGCGATGCCGGCATCGCGCTCACCGAGAACCATGTCGGCGGCATGTTCGGACTGTTCTTCACCGATGCAGAGAAGGTCACCGACTTTGCCGGTGCCACCGCCTGCGACCAGGAGGCCTTCCGGCGCTTCTATCACGCCATGCTCGACGAAGGCGTCTACCTGGCCCCGTCCGCCTTCGAGGCGGGATTCGTCTCGGCGGCACACACCGACGCGGATCTGCAAGAGACCATCGAGGCGGCCGGGCGCGCCTTCGCCAGCCTCCCTTGATCGAATCGCTTCAGCCGCTGCTCGACTGGATCACCGCTCACCCGGAATATGCCGGGCTGGTGATCTTCGGCATGTCGCTGGCCGAGTCCCTGGCCATCGTCGGCATGTTGATTCCGGGGGTGGTGATTCTGTTCGGCGCGGGCACCCTGATCGGCGCCGGCGTGCTCGATTTCTGGAGCAGTTGCGCCTGGGCCGTGGCCGGGGCGGTGATCGGCGACGGCCTGAGCTTCCTCCTCGGGCGCCACTTCGACTATCTGACCGAGCGCTGGCGCTGGTTCCGCCTGCACCCCGACCACCTGCGCAAGGGGCACGAGTTCTTCCAGAAATGGGGCGATGTCAGTGTCGCCCTGGGGCGCTTCTTCGGCCCGATCCGCGCCATCGTGCCCCTGATCGCCGGCCTGATGGACATGCCCCCCGGACGCTTCTATCTCGCCAATATACTCTCGGCGCTCGCCTGGGCCCCTGCCTACCTGCTGCCCGGCATGTTGGTGGGCAAGGCGGCGGAAAACGGCGACTGGACCCAGGTATTGATCCTGGCGGGGGCACTGGGACTGGTCCTGGTGGTACTGCTGCTGTTGCGCAAGAGATTCTGACCATGCATACGCATCTCGACTATCTACGCCACGGCGTGCCGGAAGGGGGCAGCCGTTATCGCGGCCATGGGGTGGACGACCCCCTGAGCGAGCAGGGCTGGACCCAGATGCGGCGCACCGTCACGGCGCTCGGCACCCCCTGGGACCGGATCGTCACCTCGCCGCTACGGCGCTGCGCCGACTTTGCGCAGACCCTCGCCGGTGAACAGGGCATCCCGTTTTCTGTGGAGAACGACCTGCGCGAGGTCGGTTTCGGCAGCTGGGAGGGCAAGACACGCGCCCAGCTGCTGGAGGACTCTGCGGAGGAATATCACGCCTTCTACGCCGATCCGGTACACAACCGGCCGCCCGGCGCCGAACCGCTGGCGGCCTTCGGCGCCCGGGTGGCCGGGGTCTTCGAGCGTCTGGCCAGGGACCATCAAGGTGAGCATCTGTTGGTGGTGGCGCATGCCGGGGTGATCCGCGCCACCCTGGGACACGTACTGCAGGCGCCGCCCGCAAACTGGTATCGTGCGGCGGTGGACAACGCCGCAGTCAGTCGCTTCGCCCAGGTGGACCAGGATCGCCGCCTGGTCTGGCACAACTGGCTACCCGAGATCGATTGACCGAGGAGCCCCCATGCCCTTCGCCCGCAAACTGTTCAAGACCCTGCTGGTACTCGCCATCGCCTTCGTCCTGGTGGGACTCTTTTTGCCGGACCATGCACGCCTGCAGCGGCAGATCGAGATCGCCGCCCCGCCTGAGCGCATCTATGCACAGATCGCTGACCTGCGCGCCTTCCATGCCTGGTCGCCCTGGCGCCAGAGCAACCAATATGGCGGCTGGCGATTCAGCGACCCGAGCACGGGCGTGGGGGCACGCATGAGCTGGCTCTCGCAGGACCAGTCGGAGGAACTGGGCAGCATGCAGATCACGCGCACCGAACCGCCTCGCCTGGTGGAGTTCCGCCTCCAGTTCGGCGACAAGGGTGATGGCCTGGCCCGCTTCCGCATCGAGCCGGTCGAGTTCGATCAGGACAGGACCCGCGTGACCTGGGAGTTCGAGACCGACTTCGGCTGGGACATCTTCAGCCGCTATGTCGGCCTGTTCCTCGACCGGATGCTCGGACCCAGCTACGACGCCGGGCTGAAGGCCTTGAAGGCACGCGTCGAAAAATCCTGAGGAGATCCCATGTCGACCCCCTTGCATCAGGATATTGGCCAGGGCACCACCCTGATCGACTGCCTGCTCCACCGTCCTGCGCTGGCCGCCTGCTACCTGGTCCGGGACGGAGAGGAACTGGCGCTGATCGATTGCGGCACGAACCACAGCATTCCGCAGATCCTCGGTGCCATCGAGGATAGCGGCGCAGCGCCCGAGCAGGTCCGCTGGATCATCCCCACCCATGTCCATCTCGATCACGCCGGGGGTGCCGGCCGGCTGATGCAGCGGTGCGTCAATGCCACCCTGGTCACCCACCCCAAGGGCGTGCCGCATATGATCGACCCCTCGCGCCTGCAGGCGGGGGCCACCGCGGTCTATGGCGAGGCGGCCTTTGCGCGCGACTTCGGCGATCTCGAGCCCATCCCGGAGGCGCGCTGCATCGCGGCCGAGGACGGGCAGTCCTTCTCCCTCGGTAGCCGACCACTGCGGTTCATCCATACCCCGGGGCACGCCAACCATCATGGGTGCATCCTGGACGCGCACAGCGGCTACCTGTTCACCGGCGACACCTTCGGGCTGGGCTACCCCGAGCTGGCCACGCCGAGTCCTTATATCGTGGCCACCACCACCCCGGTGGCCTTCGATCCGGACGCCTGGGAGCAGAGCCTCGACAGGCTACTCGCCCTCGGCCCGTCCGCTGTCTGCCTGACCCATTTCGGCAGATACGGGCATCCGGCCGACCTGGCCCCCATGTTGCGCGAGAGCATTCGCGCGCATGCGGAGATCGCCCTGCGCGAGGAGGCCAATCCCCCGGAAGGCCGCGAGGAGCGGCTGCACAAGGCGGTGGAGCACCTGCTGATCGATGGCGCCGTGGCCCACAGCGGGCTGCCGCGGGAACAGGTTACGGCACTGCTGGGCGACGACGTGACGCTGAACGCCCAGGGACTGGCCGTGTGGCTGGCTCGCAGGGCCAAGCGGCGGCAGAACCAGGCGAACGCCTGACTATCGCCCCGATAGAAAAGCTTCAATGGCCGACATCTGTGCGCCGGTTATAATGCCTGGCCCGAGGATAGACCACAGAATTCATGTACCAGACAGACGACCTACGCATTCAGAGCATCACCGAGGTGGCGCCCCCCTCTGCCGTGCATGCGCTCTTCCCCATCACGGATGAGGCCTCCGATACCGTGGCCAAGTCGCGCGCGGCCATTCACCGCATCCTGCACGGCGAAGACGACCGCCTGCTGGTGGTGATAGGTCCCTGCTCGGTCCACGAACCCGCCTCGGCCCTGGAATATGCCGAGCGGCTCAAGAAGGTGCGCGAGCGTCTCCAGGATGACCTGGAGATCGTGATGCGGGTCTACTTCGAGAAACCGCGCACCACCGTGGGCTGGAAGGGGCTGATCAACGATCCACACCTGGACGAGACCTTCGACATCAACGAGGGACTGCGGCGTGGGCGCAAACTGCTGCTGGACATCAACAACATGGGACTGCCGGCGGGCACCGAGTTTCTCGATCTGATCAGCCCCCAGTACATCGCCGACCTGATCGCCTGGGGCGCCATCGGGGCACGCACCACCGAGAGCCAGGGCCACCGGGAGCTGGCTTCCGGTCTGTCCTGCCCGGTCGGTTTCAAGAACAGCACCGATGGCACCGTGCGCATCGCAATCGACGCCATGCGTGCCGCGGTCCGGCCCCATGTATTCCTCTCCCTGACCAAGCAGGGGCACTCGGCGATCTTTCGCACCACCGGCAACGAAGACACCCATATCATCCTGCGCGGCGGCCGGCGCCCCAACTATGACCAGGAGTCGGTGGCCGAGGCGGCCGAGGAGATGCGCAAGGCCGGCCTGCGCCCCAACCTGATGATCGATTTCAGCCACGCCAACAGTCGCAAGCAACACGAAAAACAGATCGACGTGGCCCGCGACGTGGCAGGACAGATCCGCCGCGGCAACCGCGACATCATGGGCGCAATGATCGAGAGTCATCTCGTAGCGGGCCGCCAGGATCTGCTCCCGGGCAAGCCACTGACCTATGGCCAGAGCGTCACCGATGCCTGCATCGCCTGGGAAGAAAGCGAACCGGTGCTGGAACAGCTCGCCGAGGCGGTGCGGGAGCGGCGCGGCCTGCCCTCCGCCGCCTGAGATCCAGCCTGAATATTTCACCCGGGGACGCGATGGTCGTGCCGGGATGAGCGTTCTCGAGCGGATTTCCGACCGAATCAATGGCCAGCCTATTGATGAGGAAGGAAATACCGATCGAGGGCGGCCGGATCGGTGCGAGGGCGCGTCCAGCGTTGGCCCGGTAACGTTTCGTTACCCGCTGATATATGCGGAATATCTTTGGCGACCAGTGAGTTATCAGTAGTTTTCAGCGACCGGGTGAAATATCCGGGCTAGCCCGGTCAGCCGATCACCCGCGAGACCTTGAGCACCGAGGGAATCGCGCGGATGTGCCGGAAGATCGCCGCCAGGTGCTTGCGGCCGCGCACTGTGAGGGTGAAGCGCAGGCTGGTACTCAGACCGTCACGCTCTTCGCTGCGCACGTCCTCGATGTTCGATCCCGCCTCCGCGATCGCCGCCGCCACCGTGGCCAACAGCCCCCGTTGATTGCCGGCGTCCACGCGGATAGCGGTTGAGAATTCGCCTTCTACCTTGTCGGCCCACTGGACGTCGATCCAGCTCTGACCCTGGCGGCGGAAATCACCCAGATTGGGGCAGTTCTGATGATGCACCACCATTCCCTTGCCGGGGCTGAAGATCGCCACCACCGGGTCGCCGGGTATCGGGCCGCAGCACTTGGCGAAATGGACCACCATGCCCTCGCTGCCCTTGATGGTCAGAGATCCTGCCGCCTCTCCATCCGCCTGTTCCCGGCTATCGTGAAGTACCAGCATCCGCGCCACCAGCCGTGCCATGCGATTGCCGAGCCCGATCTGCCGCAGCAGTTCCTCAAAGTCCCGGTGGCCCAGTTCCTTTACTGCCTCGTGGATCTGCTCCTCGCCCAGTTCATCGAGCCGCATGCCCAGCTCTTCGAGCTCGCGCTCCAGCAGCCGGCGCCCCAGCTCTGCCGCCTCACGGGCTTCCAGGCGCTTGAGGAAGGAGCGGATGGTAGCGCGCGCCTTGCCCGTTACCACGAAGTTCAGCCAAGCCGGGTTTGGCCTTGCGCCTGGCTTGGTGATGATCTCCACCGTCTGGCCGCTCCGCAGGCGGCTGCGTAGCGGGGCCAGCTGGCGATCGACCCGCGCCGCCACGCACTGGTTACCGATATCCGAATGCACGGCATAGGCGAAGTCGATCACCGTGGCATTCTTGGGCAACACAATGATCTTGCCGCGGGGAGTGAAGACGTAGACCTCGTCGGGGAACAGATCAACCTTCACATGCTCGAGAAACTCCAGGGAGTTACCCGAGCTGCTCTGCACCTCCAGCAGGCCACGCAGCCATTCCGCCGCCGCGTCGGAGCTGAGATTGCCCGCCGGCGCCCCCTTGTACTGCCAGTGGGCCGCAATGCCCTGCTCGGCGACCCGGTGCATGTCCTCGGTGCGGATCTGAATCTCGATCGGAATACCCTGGGGCCCGAATAGCACCGTATGCAAGGACTGGTAACCATTGGCCTTGGGGATGGCGATGTAGTCTTTGAACCGCCCGGGAACGGGACGATAGAGGTTATGCACCGCACCGAGCACGCGATAGCACGCATCCACCGAGTCGACCACGATGCGAAAGGCAAACACGTCTGCCAGCTCGTTCAGCGACTGCTTCTTGTCGCGCATCTTGCGGTAGATGCTGTAGACGCGCTTCTGCCGCCCATAGACCTCACCATGCAGGCCCTCCTGCTCGAGCCGCCCCGCGATCACCTTTTGCACGTCCTCCACCAACTCGCGGCGATTGCCACACAGTCGCTTGAGCGCCTGCCGCAGCACGCAATCGCGCCATGGCCAGTAGGCGCTCATGCACAGATCTTCGAGTTCGTGCCGAATGCTGTTGATCCCCAGCCGGTTGGCGATGGGGACGTAGATCTCGAGGGTCTCGCGGGCGATGCGCCGCGCCTTGGCCGGCTTCATCACGCCCAGGGTGCGCATATTGTGCAGACGATCCGCCAGCTTGATCAGGATGACCCGGATGTCACGGGTCATCGCCAGCAGCATCTTGCGGAAGTTCTCGGCCTGTGCCTCGGCGCGCGAGCGGAAGTTCAGATGGGTCAGCTTGCTGACCCCGTCCACCAGTTCAGCCACCCCTTCGCCAAAGTCCTCGGCGAGGCGCTGCTTGCTGGTACCGGTATCCTCGATCACATCGTGCAGCAGAGCGGCGATCAGGCACTCGTGATCCATGTGCATGCGCGCCAGGATGCGTGCCACCGCGATGGGATGATAGACATAGGGCTCGCCGGAGAGGCGCTTCTGACCCTCGTGGGCCTCCGCAGCGAAGAGATAGGCGCGGTAGACCTCGCGCACCTGATCCGCGGGAAGGTAGGTCTCGAGATCGGCCAGCAGGTCGCTGACCAGGATACGCTGCTCGGCCTTGGTCTCGGCAGCCTCCTGGCTGTCCTGTCTCAGCGGCGGATCGGCGGCATCGCGAGACATGGATCAGACCGCTTCAGCAGGGAAGCAATGGCTGCAAAACCGCGAGCCGAGAAACGTCGTGCCGATAGCCTGCAGAGCGCCCGGCCCTCAGCTTCACAATGTAGCGGGCACTGTGCATGACCGGGAACCAGGAAATGCGTGACTCAGGCTTCGTCCTGGGGCTCCTCGTAGGACTCAAGCTGGCCCGCAAGCGCCGCGGCCAGTTCCTCGTCGATCGACTCCTCGGTCTCTTCCGGCTCTTCGAGGATGTCCGGCGTGATCAGCCCTTCGGCGATCTCACGCAGCGCCACCACGGTCGGCTTGTCGTTCTCCCAGGGGACCAGCGGCTCGACGCCGTTGGCCAGCTGGCGCGACCGCTTGGCGGCCATCAGGACCAGATCGAAACGGTTGTCGACGTGTTCAAGACAGTCTTCGACGGTAATACGGGCCATTCAAATTCTCCCAAACCCACGGTTTTCGAAGGAAAGCGGTACATAGTAACGCAAATTCAGTACATTGAGCGGGAAATTTCGATGCCGTCAGGCATCCCCGAGCATCCGGCGCAGGGCGTCGGCATGCCGAATCGCCTGGCGCCCCGTGCGCAGACGTTCCGCGGAAACGACATGCCGCAGCTGCTCGAGCGCCTTTTCGAACCGATCATTGATCACCAGGTAGTCATACTCCGGATAGTGGGATAACTCGCGCTGGGCATCGCGCATACGCCGGGCGATGACCTCCTCGCTGTCCTGGCCGCGCGCACTCAGACGCTCGCGCAATGCCTCGATGGAAGGGGGGGCAACAAATATGGACACCGCATCGGGGAACCGAGCACGCACCTGCTGCGCCCCCTGCCAGTCGATCTCCACCACCACGTCATGCCCGGCCGAGAGCTGCTCGCGCACCGCCTGCTCGGAGGTGCCATAGTAGTTGTCGAACACCTGGGCATGTTCGATGAACGCACCCTCCGCCACCAGCTGCTGGAAGGTCGGCACATCGACAAAGTGATAGTGCACCCCGTCCTGCTCGCCCGGCCGCATGGGGCGGGTGGTGTGGGAAACAGACAACCGCAACTGCTCTTCCTGCTCCAGCAGGGCGCGCAACAGGCTGGTCTTACCCGCACCCGATGGGGCGGAGACGATAAAGAGGATGCTGCTCTCAGTCATGCTTCGGTATTCCGGATCGCTCATTCGATGTTCTGAACCTGCTCACGCATCTGCTCGATCAGCACCTTCATCTCGACCGAGATGGCAGTGGTTTCGCTGTCGGCCGATTTCGATCCCAGGGTATTGGCCTCGCGATTCAGCTCTTGCATCAGAAAGTCCAGACGTCGCCCTACCGGCTCATCGCTCTGCAGGACGCGTTCGACCTCATCGATATGGGTCGCCAACCGGTCCATCTCCTCGTCCACGTCGAGGCGCTGGGCGAGCAGGGCCACCTCCTGCTCCAGCCGCTCCCTGTCGAGCTCTCCGGCAACCTCTTCGAGGCGGGCGCGCAGGCGCTCGCGAACCGCGGCGATGACCTGCGGCATGCGTTCGCGGGCCTTTCGCACCTGCTCACGCAGGGCACCCAGGCGCTGGCGAATCAGTTCGGCCAGCCGGGCGCCCTCTCGCTCGCGGGTCTCCACCAGCTCGTCGAGGGCCCTGTCCAGGGCCGCCAGCGCCGCCTTTTGCACCGGGGTGTAGTCGGCCTCCTCGGTCTCGAGCACCCCCGGCCAGCGCATGATATCGGTCACCGTGGGCAGGGACGAGCTGTGCAGGTACTGCAACAGCTCGCGCGACGCCTCGACCAACTGCTTGACCAGAACCTCGTTGATACGGATCTGGCCGACGGCACCCGGCGCAGGACGGAAACGCAGGTTGCATTCCACCTTGCCGCGACCCAGACGGGCGTTGACCCTTTCGCGCACCGCCGACTCGATGGCCCGAAGCTCCTCGGGCAGCCGCACCACGGTTTCGAGGTAGCGGTGATTGACACTGCGCACCTCCCAGATCAATTCGCCAAGTGCGTCACGTCCCTGGTAGCGCGCAAAGGCCGTCATACTGCGGATCATGGTCACCTCGACTAGGCTTTAAGGAAGCTCTGATTAATTCTGACGCGAGCAGATTGCGGTGAAAAATCGTCCAGTTCAAGGCGCGGATCGCACGTAATAGCAGGCTATTGCGAAGATCCGCAACGCAGAAATGGGCGATTTGGCACCGCAAGATGCCGTGTTACGAATTGATCAGAGCTTCTTTAACCCAGATATCCCATTACCATTAACTGACGCGCCCTCGCTTGATCATTGAATCCACAAGGGATTTTCTTCAGTCGGACATAGAGCTGGCTATGCCGCTCCTTCAGATAATCCCTTGTGAATCCAAATCTCTGCGCGATCATCACGCCCCTTAGTGGAATATCTGGGTTTAATCAAACTGTGTATGATAGAGGGTCCGAAAGCCCTGCGTACAGGAATATCGCAGCCAGCCAATCCCATGTCAGCAAAATCATCACGCGAAGCCCTGCCACCCGGCACCCAGCTCGACTGTTATCGCCTGATCAAGCTCATCGGTAGCGGCGGGTTCAGCCTCATCTACCTGGCGGAGGACGAGGACAGCCACGACGAAGTGGCCATCAAGGAATATTTCCCCAAGCGCTTCGGGCATCGCCTGCGTCGGGGAAGGGTGACAGTCAATGACGCGGAAAAACACAAGAGCTTCGAACGTGGTCGGCGCCTGTTCTACCAGGAGGCGGATATCCTGGCGCGTCTGGATCACCCCAATATCGTGCGGGTACGCAACTGTTTCCTGGCCAACAATTCCGCCTACCTGGTGATGGACTACGAGCCGGGCAAGAACCTGGGCCGCTATATCAAGAAGCGCAACGGCAATCTCAGCACCAATTTTCTGATGACGGTCTTCCCGCCCCTGCTGGACGCCCTCGATGCTATCCATGCGACCAACAACCTGCACCTGGACATCAAGCCGTCGAACATCCACCTCAGACCAGGTGGCAACCCGCTGCTGCTGGATTTCGGCGCGGTCTACCACCTAGACAACGTCGGGGAAAAGAAGGCCCAGGTGATCACCCCGGGCTTCTCGCCGGTGGAGCAGTACTACACCTCGGCCAAGGTCGGCCCCTGTTCGGATGTGTACGCCATCGGCGCCAGTATGCGTGCCTGCATCGAGGGCAAGCCGCCGCCCTCGGCGGTCGAACGACATGCCAAGGACGAGCTCAAACCTGCGGCCAACCTGTTCTCCAAACGCTACCCGCGCCACCTGCTGGAGGCGGTCGACTGGGCCATGCGCGTGGACGCGAATGAGCGTCCTCAAACCGCCCTCGAGTTCCGCAAGGCCTTGCTGGGACAGCTTCCAGTGCCTACACTGGGGGGGAATGGAGGCAAGAACCGCAATGAAAAGGCAATTTCACGAGGCTAAGAGGATTAGCCTTACCGGCGACCGGCATAACAACCAGGATCGCAGCATCGTGCTCGAGGCAGGCAGTACGACGCTGCTGGCCGTGGCCGATGGCCTGGGAGGACACCCCAAGGGAGAGGTGGCGGCCCAGCTGTTCATCGACACCTGCGAATTGATGTTGCGTCGGGCGGATCATCCCATCCGCGACCCGCGCCGTTTCATGCACGAATGCATCCACAAGGCCCACCATGCGATCGTCAACTATGGCGACCGCCAGACACCGCCCATCTGCCCGCGATCGACCGCCGTAATGGCCATTGTGCAATACGGCAAGGCCTGGTGGGCGCACGTCGGCGACAGCCGGTTGTACCTGATCCGCGAGGGCGGCATCCTGGTGCAGACGCACGACCACAGCCTGGTGCAGGCCATAGACCAGCCGATATCCGGCAAATCGCGCTCTGCCATCACCCGTTGCCTGGGAGGCCTGGACCAGCCGCCAGAGATCAGCTTTGGCGTGCCGATGTCGCTCCAGGACGGCGATACCCTGCTGCTGTGCAGCGACGGCCTGTGGAATCAGGTGCCCCAGGAAGAGCTCGTCACGCTCATGAGCGCCGACGATCTGGGCGCCGGACTGCAACGTGCCGGCAACATGGCGGCCAGTCGCCCACGCAGCGACAACGTCACCGCAATTGCGCTGCGCTGGGGCGAGAAGCCCTCCAAGCCCCAGCCCAGGGCCTCTCGCCCGGTCTCGGACGACCCGATGGAAGAGGCCATCAGCGAGCTGCATGACGTGCTGGCCCGCGGATCCAAGTGATCCGACCGCTCCCCAGAGCGGCATTCCCCTTGAGCGAGCCTTTTCAATAGCGGCCTGCCGCGCTAATGTTCCGCCCCCATTTCCGTACTAACCCAAGGAACACCCGCATGAGACCCAGTGGTCGTTTGCCCGCGCAGATGCGCCCGGTGCAATTTATTCGAGATTTCACCAAGCATGCCGAGGGCTCGGTATTGGCGAGCTTTGGGGATACACGGGTCTTGTGCACCGCCTCGGTGGAGAATCGCCAGCCTCGCTGGATGGCGGACCGGCAGAGTGGCTGGGTCACCGCCGAATACGGCATGCTGCCCCGCTCCACCCACGATCGAATGGGACGCGAGGCAGCACGAGGAAAACAGGGCGGCCGCACCATGGAGATTCAGCGCCTGATAGGCCGCTCGCTGAGGGCAGTGATGGATCTGGACAGGCTGGGCCCGCGCACCATTACCCTGGACTGCGATGTGATTCAGGCCGATGGCGGTACCCGCACTGCCTCCATATCCGGCGCATTCGTGGCACTACGTGACGCCGTCGACCGTCTGCTTGAGAATGGCGAGCTCAAGGAAGACCCGGTTCGAGGCAATGTCGCCTCGGTTTCGGTGGGTATCTACGAGGGAAGCCCCGTTCTGGATCTCGACTATGTCGAGGATTCCAATGCGGATACCGATATGAACGTGGTCATGGATGATCAGGGCCGGTTCATCGAGATCCAGGGCACGGCCGAGGGCACACCGTTCACCCAAGACGAGATGCTCGCCATGCTCGATCTGGCGCGCCAGGGTATCGGCGAGATCATCACGGCACAGAATGCCGCACTGCAGACCAAGTAGGGGGTACCCGGGTGAAGATCGAACGGGTGATCCTGGCCAGCAACAACCAGGGCAAACTGCGGGAACTCAACGAATTACTGGCCGAGCACCACATCGAGGTGATTTCACAGCGGGAATTCGACATTCCCGACGCCGTGGAAAACGGCCTGAGCTTTGTCGAGAACGCCATCATCAAGGCCCGACATGCCTCGGCACTGAGTGGACTGCCGGCCATCGCCGACGACTCCGGCCTGGAGGTGGACGCGCTGAATGGTGAGCCCGGCATCCATTCGGCCCGTTATGCGGGGGAGCACGGGGATGACGCCGCCAATAACCGCAAGCTCCTGGAGGCCTTGGCGAACGTGCCCGACGGGGAACGCACTGCCCGCTTCCAGTGCATCATGGTCTTCATGCGCCACGCAAAGGATCCAACCCCTCTCATATGCCAGGGCACCTGGGAGGGGCGCATCCTGCGCGAGCCCCGGGGTGAGAACGGCTTTGGCTATGACCCTTTGTTCTGGGTAGCGGAAGAGAACGCCAGCGCCGCCGAACTCCCCGCAGCGATCAAGAACAGCCAGAGCCACCGGGGGAAGGCGCTGCGCGACCTGATGAGCCGACTTTCCGCCCTCGGCCTGTAGGCCGATTCGCAAATCCTCGTCAGACGCACCACCCTATGCCTGTCATACGACGCCCGAGTGGCTGTCAGGCGGCTCCCGTTCCTGCTTTTTTTCAGTCATTTGGCGGAGCTGGAAGCCACTTCAGGCCCTATAGGACCTGGGTGTCGGGCGTCGGCAACAGACCAAAGTAACGACTAGGATTCCCAATACGGCAGGCATGCTTCATGACCGGCCAGGGATGGGCCTCCCCCGCCGTGACGGAGGCCCGATGCCGCATTTTCGCATCGAGGAGGGAATCATAATGTCACAGCCATCACTTCGAATCTCTAGCTGCAGGGTCTCGCCTGCAGATGTCTCGCCACTGCTGCTTGTCATTGCGACCGTTCTGGCCGGCGGCGTACTGGCCGAGGCCGTCGGCCTGCCGCCCGGCTTCAAGGACTACCAGCACCGCCGCCTGCTCGAACCTACCGCGGCTGAGCGCAGGCACGAGGCACGGGGCGGAATCTACATCTATGACGGGATGCCCACCCAATTGGTGGACAGGGCCTTGGACCGGGAGTTCGAGCGTATCGACAGCATGATGTTCATCCGCGTAAGAGACCTTCCGGCCACTGGCGCCGGCCTGGCCGAAGACGAGAATGACAATGACGATGAGTGCGACTGATCGCCGACAAGCGGCAGCACGGTCGATCAACGACGGTCCTGTCGATCGTCACGTGATCGACCGCCCCAAAATATCGTCTTTGGACGAAAAGAATCGGCGATCGACCGGGTCTCCTCCACTGAATGCAGCGCACACAAGCCGCCGCAGACTTGCAACCTTTTGAGGGAGATCAGCCATGAAGATTTTATTGAGCACCGCCATTCTGGCACTGAGCGCCACGTCGGCACATGCGTGGGAGGCGCGTTTCGATACCCAGGAGCTGTATTCGGGCCAGCCCGACGCACGTCTGGTGACACGCAGTGAGATCCAATCACAGGACCTGTATCGCGAAGGCAACTACGCCGACATCAACCAGGAGTCTGTGCGGAACGAAGGGGACGCCATTGGTCATGTGGACAACCCCGAGAGCTCGCTGTACCAGGAAGCCGGTTACGACGTGTAGACGTCGCGACTTCCACACCCACAATCAATCGAACACGAGGACAGTACGATGAAAAAACTGCTTGTTATCGGCTTTATCAGCCTCGCCAGTACCGCAGCACTGGCACAGAACGACAGCCTCTACAGCGAAGGGAACTACTCCTTCCTGAATGGAGAGGGGAACTCGGTCGCCCGGACCATCGCTCCTTCGGATCCGGTCGCACTGAAGAACCTGTATCAGGAAGGCAATTTCCCCGTCATCGAGCACGCCAGCCCGGCCGATGACGCTGTTGTGGATTCGAGCCTTCCCGACAGCCTGTACCAGGAAGGCAACTACTCGGTCTGATCGACCGCTGAGAAAAAAAC
This sequence comes from Chromatiales bacterium, assembly GCA_024762475.1. Taxonomy (GTDB): domain Bacteria; phylum Pseudomonadota; class Gammaproteobacteria; order Chromatiales; family Chromatiaceae; genus MONJU. The sequence goes on from JANTHJ010000006.1 coordinate 29,297, forward strand.
CCTGGCAGCGGCCCCAGCCCTGTCAGGGTTTCTGTTCGATGCAAGGACTGCGAGGGAGGCAGCGGCTACCAGCGAAAGATGACCCACTTGTTCACATTGGGCCCGCGTAGCGGATCGTCTGTGGTGTACTCCAGTTCGCCATCGCCATTCCGATCGACGAAGTAGTAGGGCGGTCCGACAGGCGGCTCAACACGCACCATCACCAATCGCCCGTTGATACGATACTCATAGACCTTTTCAGAACCCCTCTCCCGTATGGTCACGTCCGGCTCGAGCGGCTCGCCCGACTGCAGCGTGGCCGGCGCCGGCGGTGCTTCAACCACGGTTGCCGGGTCCGCAGCATGCCCCAACACCGGGGCCAGCATCGCAACTATCGCAAACATCGTTCTGTTAAACCCTTTCACGCGCTACTCCTGCCACCAGCTTGGCCGTTTCGTTTCAAGTATAAGCCCCATCCCCCGGGCCCGCACATTGGCTCCGACTCACAACTCCAGCAGGATCTCCTGCTCCTCCTCGGAGGGCTCGAGGCTGCGTGACTCGTAGTGGGCAAAAATCGCATCGACGATGTCCTTGGGCCGGTCCTGGACCTGGATCAGCTGCATGTCCTCTGGACTGATAGTGCCTTCGCTGACAAGGGTGTCGCGAAACCAGCCGAGCAGGCCCTCCCAGAAGCGGGAGTCGGCCAGAATAATGGGGATCCGTCGCGACTTGCCGGTCTGCACCAGTGTGAGGATCTCAGCCAGCTCGTCGAGGGTGCCGAACCCCCCCGGCAAGACCACATAGGCCGAGGCGTATTTGACGAACATCACCTTGCGGGCAAAGAAGTGTCGGAAGTTCAGGGATATATCCTGATAGGTGTTGGGCGCCTGCTCGTGTGGCAGCTGGATATTGACCCCGATACTCGGCGACTTTCCTTGGTGAGCGCCCTTGTTCGCGGCCTCCATGATCCCCGGCCCGCCGCCCGAGACCACGGAGAAGCCCGAATCCGAGAGCAGCCGGGCCGTCTCCTCGGCCAGCCCATACCACGGATGATCCGTGGGCGTCCTCGCCGAACCGAAAATGCTGACCGCCGGCTGGATCATGCACAGTTTTTCGAAGCCCTCGACGAACTCGGCCATGATCTGGAAGATGCGCCAGCTCTCGCGGGTCAGCTCGCGCTTGGCCTCGCTCGTGGCCAGCCGCCGTGCAATCTGCTGATTCATTTAGATACCCTGCCTCCTGAGGCCTGAAGGGGATGGAGCCGCCGCGGCGAAGGCGGTAGGATAACAGTCTCCCGGGCAACTTTCGTGTCGCCCGAAGCTCAAACGACTGCAACCCCGCCGCTGGAGTAAGACAAATGGTCAGTACCTGTGTCATCGGCCTGGGCGCCATGGGTGCCGGCATGGCTGGCAACCTGCATCGGGCCGGCCTGCTCGCCAGTGCCTGGAACCGCACCCCTGCAAGAGGTGAGACGGTAGCGGAGCAGCATGGATTCCGGCTCTTTCCATACCTGCAATCGGCAGTACAGAGTGCCGAGTTGATCATCACCTCGGTCTCGGCGGACGAAGACCTGCTGGAGATCACCCGGCAGATCGCGCCCCTTCTGCAGGCCGGCAATGTAGTGGTGGATACCTCCACCGTCGGCGTCAAGACCGCGCAGAGGGCGGCGGAGATCTACGAGGCCCACGGGGTGCACTTTCTCGACGCCCCGGTTTCGGGCGGTAAAGAGGGCGCTGAGAAGGGCACCATGGTGATGATGGTCGGTGGCGATGCGGAGGTGCTGCGCCAGATCATGCCGGCCCTCGAGGTCATCAGCAGCAAGGTGGTCCACATGGGCCCGGTGGGCAGCGGCCAGGCCACCAAGGCGGTCAACCAGATCATGGTCGCGGGTATCAATCACGCGGTCACCGAGGCGCTCGCCTTCGGCCAGCACCAGGGGCTGGACATGGACAAGGTCATCGACGTGGTCGGCGGCGGCGCCGCGGGCAATTGGTTCCTCGACCACCGCGGACATAGCATGTGCGAGGGCCGCTTCGACCCGGGGTTCCGCGTCGCGTTGCACCACAAGGATCTGCGAATTTGCCAACAGATGCTGGCCGAGGAGCACAAACAGCTCCCCTGCGTGGAGATGACCCTGGTCAACTACGAACGCCTGATGGAGGCCGGTCATGGTGACGAGGACATCTCCTCCCTGTTCCGCCTGAAGAAGGCCCTGCTCGAAGACGCCTAATCCAGTGCAGGATCTCAATCCGCGCCAGCGCGAAGCGGTATGTTATCTGGACGGCCCCTCACTGGTACTGGCCGGCGCCGGTTCGGGCAAGACCCGGGTGATCACCGCCAAGATCGCCCATCTCGTTGGCCACGCCGGCATTCCGGCGCGCAACATCTTCGCCGTCACCTTCACCAACAAGGCCGCAAGGGAGATGAAGGCGCGCGTCGACCGACTGCTGGAGGGCAAGGATGGGCGAGGACTCAATGTCTCCACCTTCCATACCTTCGGGCTGAACCTGCTCCGTCGGGAGTACAGAGCGGCCGGACTGCGGACCGGATTCAGCATTCTGGACGAACAGGACGTCGAACAACTGCTGAAGGAATTGTCGAAACAGACCGAGCTCGATCGCCAGGGTCTGCAGGCCGCGCGCCACCAGATATCCCAATGGAAGAACGAACTGATCGACCCGGTCGCTGCCATGTCATTCGCCGAAGACGACCATCAGGCCTTCCACGCCGCGCTCTACCGTGCCTACGCAGAGGCCTTGCAGGCCTACAACGCGGTGGATTTCGATGACCTGATCGTGCGCCCGGTACGCCTGCTCGAAGAGCATGCGGAACTGCGGGAGCGCTGGGAAAATCGGGTGCGCCACCTGCTGGTGGACGAATACCAGGACACCAATGGCGCGCAGTACCGGTTGGTCCAGCTGTTGGTGGGCGTACGCGCCACCTTCACCGTGGTTGGCGACGACGACCAGTCCATCTATGCCTGGCGGGGGGCCCGGCCGGAGAATCTGGCGCGTCTGCAGCAGGACTTTCCCCAGCTCAAGGTGATCAAGCTGGAGCAGAACTATCGTTCCACCGGGCGCATTCTGGGCGCCGCCAACGAACTGATCGGCAACAATCCCCATGTCTTCGAGAAACGCCTGTGGAGCGAGCTCGGGCCGGGCGACCCGATCCGCGTCATCCATTGCCGTGACGAGGAGGCCGAGGCAGAGCGGGTGGCTACCGCCATCATCCAGCATCGATTCCATCACCGCAGCCGCTTCGCCGATTTTGCGATCCTGTATCGGGGCAATCACCAGGCCCGGATCTTCGAAAAGGCCTTGCGCACCCACAACGTCCCCTACTTCATCAGTGGCGGCACCGCCTTCTTCTCACGTGCCGAGATCAAGGACCTGATGGCCTACCTGCGCCTGATCAGCAATACCGATGACGACACCGCCCTCCTGCGCATCATCAATACCCCGCGGCGCGAGATCGGCCACACCAGCCTGCAGAGGCTCTCCGCCTGGGCGGCCGAGCGCGGCGGTTCTTCCCTGTTCGATGCCGTCGACACCCTGGGCATCGAGCAGACGCTTGGTGCCCGAGCGCTGCGACGCCTGCAGGCATTCCGCGAATGGGTGATCGGCCTGCAGCGCCTCGCCGCCCACCAGCCGCCCGCCGCGGTTCTCGAACAATTGCTGCAGGACCTGGACTACCGGGGCTGGCTGGAGCAGAACAGCAGCAGCGACAAGGTCGCCGAACGCCGCTGGGAGAACGTGCGCGAACTGGTGGAATGGCTGGAGCGTCTGCAGCAGGACGAGCACAAGGGAGAAACCCTGCCGGAGCTGGTCGCCCACCTCTCCCTGATGGACATTCTCGAGCGACAGGACGAGGACGATGCCGGGGACCGGGTGGCGCTGATGACCCTGCACGCCGCCAAGGGCCTGGAGTTCCCGGTCGTCTTCCTGGTCGGCATGGAAGAGGGACTCCTGCCACACCAGACCAGCGTCGAGGCAGACGATATCGAGGAAGAACGCCGCCTCGCCTACGTCGGCATCACCCGCGCCCAGCGCGAACTGATCGTCACCACCGCCGAGAGGCGTCGTCGCGGCGGCGAGATCGTGCGCTGCGAACCAAGTCGGTTCCTCAAGGAGCTTCCCGAGGAGGACCTGCAATGGGAAGGGCGCGGCGTGACCCTGAGCGAAGAAGAACGGCAGGCACGGGGGCGCGCCAGCATCGCCGGACTCAAGGCCCTGCTGCAGGGCTGATCGTGCATAGAATCCGAAGCACCGGGTTTCTTGCCTCCCCCCACTTGTGGGGGGATTAATCAGAGGCTCCTTAGCGTTCGCCGGCGCAGCCGATCACTGCAGACTGAGAATCCACTTCACCAGCTTGGTGGCCTCTTCGTCAGTGACATTGTTGGGCGGCATCGGAATCTGTCCCCAGACACCCACACTGCCGTGTTTGACCGCCTTCACCAGGGTATCCACTGCGTTCGGATCACCCTGGAACTTGGCGGCGACGTCCTTGTAGGCAGGCCCCAAGACCTTCGTCGCCACCTGGTGACAGCCAAGGCAGCCCTTGGCTTGGGCGAGCCCTGAGGCATCCTCTACCGCTGCCGGTGCGGCAGGTGCCTGTCCCATCATGCCGGACACCGCGGTTGCTGCCTGCCCGGCAGTCTGGGAGGCCGCCTCGGTTGCCTGTTGCACCATGGCACCAACCGCGCCCACCGCTGCCTGGACCGGATTGGCGGGGGCCGGAGCGGCAGCTGCCTTGGGCGCCGCAGCACCGCCAGCATCGATACCTGATTCCTTGAGCATATAGGTGATCGCATTGCGCAGTTCGGCATCGTCGATACTGCCACCCCCCCGTGGCGGCATGGCACCCTTGCCGGCGATGGCACTCTTCACCAGTCCGTCGAGTCCACCGTTGGCGTCGAAGCGCGGCTGCCAGGCGTCAGAAGCACCGATCTTGGGCGCATTCAGCGCACCGGTGGCATGGCAGGCGCCGCAAACAGCATCCACCACTTCCTTGCCGGAACGGGGAGCCGCCGGTGCCGCACCGGCCTTGGCCACGGCAACCGTGCCCACCGGCTTGATTCGCTCAGCGATGGCCGCCTGCTTGCGCTTGTCGCCGCCCTGCTTCTCGGTGACACCTTCACTCACGATGCCCGCGGCAATCATGATGACGATGGTGAAGGCCACCAACAATCCGAGGACGAAGAGAAACATTCGCAAAAAGCTGGCATCGTTCTGTGCGGACACGGCAGTGCTCCCTGATATTTGAGACGTGAGAGTTTCGGAGCGCGATTATAGCGACTCAGCCGGCCTTTACCCATCCCAAAGGCGGGATTCAGGCCGGCTCTTCAGGAACGAAGCCCCCGATGCGGGCCAGGACCTCTGGATCGAGAACTTCCAGGCGGGAGCGTTCGGACTGCAAAACGCCCTCGCTGCGCAGTTTGCGCATTACCCGGTTGGTGTGCACCGGGGTGAGGCCGGTCATGTCCCCCACCATCTCCTGGGTCAGCGGGAAAGGCATGCTGGTGGCATCGGCTGCAATCAACCGACGGTACTTCAGGCGGTGAAACAGCTCGGCCACGAGGTAGGCGATCCGCTGCTCCGCGCTCTTGCGCCCGAGTCCGAGCATGTGACTCTGGCAACTGGCCATGTAGCGGGCCTGAATGCGCGTGATGTGAGCCGCCAGATCCGGGTGCCTGGTCATCATCTCATGCAGTCCTTCCTGGCGAAATCCGCAGACCACCGCGTTGTTGACCGCGAGCGCCGAGTGATGAATATGCGTCGAGCCTGGGGGCATGTACCCGAGAAAATCACCCGGTAGGGCAATGCGCAGCCCCTGGCGCCGTCCGTCCGAGTCGCTGCGATAGAGAAGCATCCAGCCCTCGAACAGCGTGAATGCCATGTCCGCCTGGCCACCTTCTTCATAGAGGGTGCGGCGCGCCGCCAGGCGATACTGATCGGTGCGCCGCGACTGGGCATCCTCTATATAGCTGAGCGGTACCACCTGGAACAGTGCGTTTTGCCGCACGGGGCAGGAAGCACATTGCGTCCGCTGGCTGCGCGGCGTGAGAAACCTGGACATTTCCTCTCTCTTGGTGCGTGTCGCTACGCGACACCTTGCTCGAAGTTATAGTTATTTGCGTTACGGGGATCTTTGCACGACTTTCTCCGAATTGCATGGGGAGAAACCCGAAACCCGGCAATTTCTGCGGATGCGGTAGACTGGCGCCCCGATCTCCAGCCACACGACCGAAGCCGTGAGTGAAATCCACCGCCTGGAAGCCCGACAAGTCTGTTGCAGCCGTGGCGACCGAGAGTTGCTCCGTTGCCTGGATGTGCGCCTGGAGAGTGGCCAGCTGATGTACCTGCGGGGACCCAACGGCAGCGGCAAGACCACCCTGCTACGCACCCTCGCCGGCCTGCTCCGGGCCGAGACGGGGGAAATACGCTGGGACGGAGAACCCATCCAGCGGATACGCGACCAGTACCATGCAGACCTGCTCTATCTCGGGCATCTAAATGCGCTGAAAGACGATCTGAACGCCATCGAGAACCTGCGCATGGACGCCGCGGTACGCGGGTCCAGCCTGGACGAGCAGGCGGCATGGCAACTGCTGACCGATATCGGCCTGCGTGGCTGCGAGGATCTGCCCATCAAATACCTCTCCCAGGGACAGAAACGCCGGGTGGCCCTCGCTCGCCTGTGGCACAGCGATGCGGCGCTATGGATCCTCGACGAGCCGTTCAGCGCCCTGGACGTGGCGGCAGTGGACGCGCTGCAGGCGGTGATCCGCGATCACCTGGGCCGCGGCGGCATGGCCATCCTGACCACCCACCAGGAGGTCGAGCTCACCAGCGGGACGGTATGCCGGGTCACCCTGGGCGGTGAGATTCCCGAGGTGCGCCATGTTTGAAACCCTGGCCTGGATCATCCGGCGTGACGTGACTATTGCCCTGCGGCGGCGCACCGACGTGTTCACCACGCTGATCTTTTTCGTGATCGTGATCAGCCTCTTTCCGCTGGGCGTGGGCCCGGACCTGGACACCCTGCGCCTGATCGCCCCTGGCGTGGTCTGGGTCGGCGCCCTGCTCGCCTCGATGCTCGCTCTGGAGCAGCTGTTTCTCGCGGATCACCGGGACGGCACGCTGGAGCAGATACTCCTTGCCCCCCAGCCGCTGTCACTGCTGGTCATCGGCAAGGTGATTGCCCATTGGCTCATTACCGGCCTGCCGCTGGTCATCATGGCCCCCGTGCTGGGGCTGCAATACGACCTGTCCGGCGAGGCCCTGCTGGTGATGCTCTGGTCGCTGCTGTTGGGCACCCCCACGCTGAGCCTGCTGGGCGCCATCGCCGCCGCGCTGACCCTGGGGCTGCGCGCCGGCGGCGTATTGGTGGCACTGCTGGTACTCCCACTTTATATTCCAGTACTCATCTTCGGCGCCGGAGCCGTGGAGGCGACCACCTCGGGGCTGGGCGGGGGTGCCCATCTCTCCCTCCTGGGGGCCATCCTGCTGCTCGCGCTGCTGGGCACGCCGCTGGCCACCGCTGCCGCGCTGCGCGTCTCGAGCGAATGAAACTCCCCGCCAATGTTCTGAGCGGCGTCAAAAACCCTGCGGATTTATCCGTTCCCTGAACTTGCCGCTTTTGCGCAGGTCTAGTTCATCGGTTAACCTTCTGGCGCTATCCCGCCTATCGCGAAAAACCCCATGCAAAACAGGCTGATCAACTGGTTCAAATTCTCCTCGCCGGCCACCTTCTACCCCCTGGCGGGACGCCTCGCCCCGATCTTCTGGGTGGTGGCGGTGACCCTGATTGCGATCGGCCTGTACATGAGCTTTTTCGTCGCGCCGGTGGACTATAAGCAGGGTGATGGCTACCGCATCATCTTCGTCCACGTGCCCGCCTCCTGGATGTCGATGTTCATCTACCTGATCATGGCCGGCTGGAGCGCTATCGGATTGACCTTCAATACCCGGCTCTCTTTCATGATGGCCCAGGCATTGGCACCGACCGGCGCACTGTTCGCCTTCATCTCCCTGTGGACAGGCTCCTTCTGGGGCAAGCCGATGTGGGGCACCTGGTGGGTCTGGGATGCGCGCATCACCTCGGAGCTGATCCTGCTGTTCCTCTACCTGGGCTACATGGCGCTGGTGGCCGCCATCGACGACCGTCGCCGCGCCGATCGCGCCGGCGCGATCCTGCTCCTGGTGGGTGTGGTAAATATCCCGATCATCTATTTCTCGGTGAAATGGTGGAACACCCTGCATCAGGGGGCCACTATCCGAATGAACGGCCAGACCAGCATGGACGAGACCATGCTGCTTACCATGCTGATCATGGCCCTGGGCTTCTGGGCCTACAGTATCGCTGCCGCGATGGTCCGGGTGCAGTCGATCATCCTGGAGCGCGAGGCCGGCAGCACCTGGGCCCAGGATCTGATCGGAGAACGCGCATGAGCTTCCTCGATGCCCTGGATATGGGCAAGTATGCCCTTTACGTGTGGGGCTCCTTCGGGGTTACCGCGCTGTGCATGATCATCGAACCCTTACTGCTGCGCGGACGTCTCGACAAGGCGCGCCGGCGCATCGCCCGCCTTAACCGCATGGAGTCGAACGAGCAATGAAAGCACGCCACAAGCGTCTCGCCCTGGTCATCGCCGGCCTGGCCATCCTCGGGGTCGCCACTGCCCTGGTCCTGAACGCCCTGCAGGGGAATCTCAACTACTTCTTCTCGCCCACCGAGGTAGCCGAAAAGAAGGCCCCCAAGGAACACGTCTTCCGACTGGGCGGCATGGTGGAGAAGGGCAGCATACAGCGCAAAGAGGGGCAGTTGGCGGTACGCTTCGTGGTCACCGACTTCCACAAGGAGGTGCCAGTGGTCTACGAAGGCATCCTGCCCGATCTGTTCGCCGAAGGGCAGGGCGTGATCGCCCAGGGCAAGTTGGGGTCGGACGGAACCTTTGTCGCAGACGAGGTGCTGGCCAAGCACGATGAGAACTACATGCCGCCGGAGGTCGCCGAGGCCATGAGTGCCGGCGAGAAGGCCCGCCTACAGGCCACAACCGCAGGTAACTGATCATGATTCCTGAACTTGGACAGATAATACTGGCCCTCGCCCTGGCACTCGCCGTGGTCCAGGGCATCTTCCCCCTGGTCGGTGCCCAGCGCGGGATATCCAGCTGGATCGCCCTGGCCAAACCGGCGGCGCGCCTGCAGACGCTGGCGCTGGCAGTGGCCTTTGGCCTGCTCACCTGGAGCTTTCTGCAGCACGATTTTTCGGTCGCCTATGTCGCGCAGAACTCCAATACCCATCTGCCGACCCCTTACCTGTTCTCTGCGGTGTGGGGGGCACACGAAGGGTCGCTGTTGCTATGGGCACTGATCTTGGGCGTATGGACGACCGCCGTCACCTATTTCAGCCGCAGCGTTCCCGAGGTCGTCATCGCCCGGGTCCTGGGGATACTGGGCCTGGTGAGTGTCGGCTTCCTGCTGTTCATGATCCTTACCTCCAATCCCTTCGACCGGATGATGCCACCGGCCCCTGAGGGCCGCGATCTCAATCCGCTGCTGCAGGACCCGGGACTGATCATCCACCCACCCATGCTCTACATGGGCTATGTCGGCTTCGCCGTTCCTTTCGCCTTTGCCGTGGCGGCCATGCTGGGAGGACGGCTGGATGCCGCGTGGGCGCGCTGGTCGCGGCCCTGGACCAATGTGGCCTGGCTGTTCCTGACCATCGGAATCGCGCTCGGTAGCTGGTGGGCCTACTACGAGCTGGGCTGGGGCGGCTGGTGGTTCTGGGATCCGGTGGAAAACGCCTCCTTCATGCCGTGGCTGGTGGGGACCGCGTTGATGCACTCACTGGCGGTGACCGAGAAGCGCGGCGCCTTCAAGGCGTGGACGGTCCTGCTTGCCATCTTTACCTTTTCCCTCAGCCTGCTTGGCACCTTCCTGGTCCGCTCCGGCGTGCTCACCTCGGTGCATGCGTTCGCCTCGGATCCGGAACGCGGTGTGTTCATCCTCGCCTTCCTGTTCGCCGTGGTTGGCTCGTCGCTGGCCCTGTATGCCTTCCGTGCCAACGAGATCAAGAGCACGGTACGGTTCGAGCTGCTGTCACGCGAGACCCTCCTGCTGTTGAACAACGTGATCCTGCTGGTGGCTGCCGTGGCGGTGCTGCTGGGCACCCTCTACCCCCTCCTTGCAGACGCGCTGAAACTCGGCAAGATCTCGGTCGGCCGGCCCTATTTCGACGTGGTGTTCATGATCCTGACTCTGCCGCTGATCGCCCTGATCGGGGTGGGCAGCATGGCCCGCTGGAAGCGCGACGAGCCGACCCGGCTGTGGCGCAAACTGCGCGTCCCGGTATTCGCCTCGCTGATTCTCGGTCTGGCCTGGGGACTGCTCGCCGTTCCGCACGTCAACCCGCTGACGGTAGTCGGCCTGACCCTGGGGCTTTGGGTGCTGCTCTCGACACTGGCCGCGCTCTATGACCGGCTGCAGCCCCACGGCAACCTGCGCCATCTCTCGCGCGGCTTCTGGGGGATGATCCTGGGTCATGTGGGAATGGGAGTGTTCGTGATCGGCGTCGCCATGACCAGCACCTACTCCACCGAAAAGGATATCCGCCTGGCCCCGGGCGAGAGCTACCAGATCGGCGACTACAGTTTCGAGTTCGAGGGTGTGGCCAGTGTGCAGGGCCCCAACTACACCGCCTATCAGGGAACCGTCATCGCCAAATTCGAGGGCCAGCCCATTGCCGAGCTGCATCCGCAGAAGCGTACCTACCTGGTGCAGAAGATGCCCATGACCGAGGCAGCCATCGATGCAGGTCTGTTCCGCGACCTCTATGTCGCACTGGGTGAGGATCTGGGCAAGGGCGCCTGGAGCCTGCGCGTCTATCACAAGCCCTTCGTACGCTGGCTGTGGCTGGGCGCATTGATCATGGCACTGGGCGGCCTTCTCGCCGCCTCCGACCGCCGCTATCGGGTGCTCGCAAAGCGGACCGACGTGGCCGGCAGCGCGGCGGAAGTTCATTCATGAACAAGGCCGTCATCCCGCTCGCCATTTTCCTGGCACTTGCCGGACTGTTCTTCTACGTGCTGCAGCAGATGGGCGAAGGGGAATACAACCCGCGGGATATTCCGACCGAGTTCATCGGCCGAAGCGCCCCGGCATTCACCCTGTCCAGCCTGTTCGATGCGAACGAGCAGGTTCGTTCGGAGGACTACAAGGGGCGCCCCTGGCTGCTGAACGTGTGGGGAACCTGGTGCCCCGAGTGCTGGCGCGAGCACCCGTATCTTCTCACGCTCAAGGCACGGGGCATCCCCATCGTCGGCATCGACTGGCGAGATACCCGCGAGGAGGGCAAGGCCATGCTGCAGCAGAATGGCAACCCCTTCGTGGCCGTCGGCTTCGACCCGGACAGCCAGATGGCCATCGACTGGGGGGTCTACGGGGCACCGGAGACCTTCCTGATCGATGCAGAGGGCGTCATCCGGGCCAAGCACAAGGGCGCACTGAACGAGCAGTCCTGGCAGGAAAAGTTCGCCAAGTGGTTCGAGGACAAGAAATGAAGCAATTGCTGCTGGGAATGCTGATGCTGTCACTGGCCTCGGCGGTGTTTGCCACCAATATCGAGGTCTACAAGTTCGACTCGCCGCAACAGGAACGCGACTACAAGGCGCTGACCGCCGAACTGCGCTGCCTGGTATGTCAGAACCAGGACATTGCCGACTCCAACGCTGAACTGGCCCAGGACATGCGGCACAAGGTGTACCAGATGCTCAAGCAGGGCAAGTCCAAGCAACAGATCGTGGACTTCATGGTGCAGCGCTATGGTGACTTCGTCCGCTACAAGCCCCCGTTCGAGGCCCGAACCGTTGTGCTGTGGGTCGGCCCCTTTCTGATCTTCGCGCTTGCCATGTTCTTTATGCTGCGGGCCATCTCCCGTGGTCGTGCGCACGAAGAGCGTGCAGAGCTGAGCGAGGAGCAGATCTCCCACGCCGCAGACCTTCTCGAACAAAGATCCGGCAAGAGTACCGATTGATGACCGCTTTCCTGATGATCGCCGGCAGCGTCCTGGCTGTCGTGCTGCTTATGCTCATTCTTCCTTTGCTGCGACGCGAACAGCAACCACCACCGAGCGACGACACCCGGGACTACGACATCCGCATCGCCCGCGAACGCCTCGAAGAGCTGCGCAAGGAGCATGCGCGGGGCGAACTCTCCGACGAGGAGTTCGAACAGGCCAAGGTCGATCTGGAGATCACCCTGGCACAGGACCTCGAGGCGGCGGAAAAACGTACCGTACAGGCAAAGACAGACCATGCAGCGCGGGCGACGATGGCGTTGTTGATCGTGCTGGTGCCGGCGATCGTTGCCACCGTCTACCTGCAGACCGGCTCCCCCGACCTGGTCGACCCGGCCAAGCGGGTCGCCGCAGCCACGCCGCAACAGCAATCACCGCATGCGCCCGGCAGCATCGCCGAACTGGTCACTGAGCTGGAACGCCGCATGCAGCAGAACCCCGAGGACCCCAGGGGATGGTTCCTGCTGGGACGTACCTATATGCAGATGAACCGCTACGACGACGCGGTGCGCGCCTTCGAAAAGCTCGACGAACTGCTGCCGGAGAATCCAACCGTACTCATCTCGCTGGCCGACGCCCTGTCCATGCAGAACGGCGGACAGGTGCCGGAGAAGGCGGTGCAGCTGCTGGACAAGGTACTCGAAATCGAACCGGCCAACGTCACCGCCCTGTGGCTGCGCGGCAATGCGGCCGGCCAGCGCCACCAGGATGCGGATGCCCTGCGCTACTGGGGTCGCGCCTATCCGCTGTTGGCCGAGGAGCCGGCCATGCAGCAGGAACTCCGCCAGCTGGTCTCTGCAGTGGAGGCGCGCAGTGGTCTGAAAGCCGAACTGCCCGAGAGCCTGCCGCCGATCATGAGCGCCAAAGGACCGTCACCCGGACCTTCCAGGAATACCGTGCAGCCGGCCGCCTCCGGTGGTCCGGGCCTGCAGGTCGAGGTCGCGCTCGACCCGGAACTGCTGGACAAGGCGAAGCCCGACGACATCGTGTTCATCTACGCCAAGGCCGCTGCAGGGCCGCCGATGCCGCTGGCGGTCGCCCGCAAGCGTGTTTCCGAACTGCCGGTCGAGGTGGTGCTGAATGACAGCATGGCGATGATGCCGCAGATGAAGCTGTCCAACTTTCCGAAGGTGAAGGTCGGTGCGCGGATCTCCAAGACCGGTCAGGCCATTTCGCAGGCAGGCGACCTGCAGGCCTCCGAGGTCGAGACCGAGACCGGTAACGACAAGCCGATTCAGCTGTTGATCAACAGCGTCAAGCAGTAGGCCGCCGCGAAAGCGCTCCGGCAAGCCTGTTCAACTCGAAGGGCCGGACTCTACGATAGAAGGCGTTGCGATCCGCCGCTGCATCCAGGGCTCGGCAGCCTGTCCGGACCGTTCGATATCCGCCCACCAAAAGAAGCGGCCTGACTCCAGAGTTTCTACGGTGGTAGAATCCGACGCGCAAGTACCCGTCGCTTAGGCTGGGTGCAGCCGACCGACATGCCAGCGGCATGTCGCAGCGGCGGAACGACCGGCCAGGGATGGCCGGGCCGGAACCAACCCACAGGGACGTGTGACAACACTGTGTGTTGCTACGACAATTTTTTGCGCCCGTAGCTCAGCTGGGTGCAGCCGACCGACATGCCAGTGGCATGTCGCAGCGGCGGAACGACCGGCCAAGGATGGCCGGGCCGGAACCAACCCACAGGGACGTGTGACAACACTGTGTGTTGCTACGACAATTTTTTGCGCCCGTAGCTCAGCTGGATAGAGTACCGCCCTCCGAAGGCGGGGGTCAGAGGTTCAAATCCTCTCGGGCGCGCCATTCACTCCGCTCATGTCCCGCCCAGCTGACGGATTTCCAGCCCCTTCGGGGCGTTCGCCGGGCTGCGTTGGTCCAGTGGACCAACGGTCCCTGCTCACCCTCTCGGGCGCGCCATTCACTCCGCTCATGTCCCGCCCAGCTGACGGATTCCGCCGGCCACGGCGCTCAGTCGAACAGCTCCTCCCCCGTCGGCTCCACGTGGGTCGTACGGTTCATCTCCTGGCGGAAATTGGACAGTTCCTGATACATCCGGAGTCGCGCGCGGCTCTGGTTGCCGAGCGGACGGTGTTCGGGCAGGCAGTGCCAGGGGTTCATCTTCAGCTGGCGGGCGAAATCGGACTGGGCCTGGTTGTCGAATTCCTGCCGCGGGATATGGACCCGGGCCGCCGGGATGAAGGGCGAGAGCTTCTCGGGCCAGCGCACCGCGGCATTTTCGATGGGCATGCGATGGGCGTCCGTCTGCAGCTGAATACACAGGTCGAACTCGACATCCGTGCGGCGCAGTGTCTTGACCATGTTCTCCCGCAGATAGTTGAATGGCGGGGTGCCGAACGGGAGGCCCGGAATCTCCCTTTCGACGTCGGTTCTAGGCACGAAGGAATACATCATCGCCTGCCCCTCACCGAGCAGATAGGGCACGCAGCTCCAGTAGCGCTGCCCCAGCGGGTTGTACTGGGTCTCGTTCCACAGGCTCTGCATGAAGAAGTCGAGCAGGTGGCTGTCCCTGGGGTTCAGGAAGTAATACAGCGGCATATCCAATAGGCTCCAGTATTGCAGCTTGGCATTCTCCCGCGTGTTGGGGGTGACGAAGGTGGGGGTGCAGATGGTGATGAAGTCCTGGGTGAAGCGCTCCTCGTCCATCAGCTTTTCTCCCGGCACGCCCATCAACTTGACCGCCATGCTGGCGAACCCCACGTCGTCGATGTCTGCCGGCACATCCGGGCCCGGACCGGAAAAACGCACATAGGCGGGATAACTGCGGGCCTCCTTGAAAACGCCTTTGCGGCAGTGCGGCGGCAGGTCGTCGCGAATGGTCACGGTCGCGCGCAGCAGGCCATGGGTCTTGGTATTGCCCCCCCGTTCGTAGTGGCCCGGGCGAAAATGGCCGCGCATCTGGTCGGCCATCAGGTCGATGATGTCGTCCAGGCTCTGCTTCTCGTCCGGGTCGATCCGCTCCTCGGCCAGGGCCAGTCCCTCGTCACGGCGCGGCAGGTTGATCAGAAACTGGATCGCCGCCGCAGTGGGCTCGCGGAACAGGCGGTTCCATTGCGGACGGAACCAGGGTTCGAGGCGACGCTCGATATGCATCAGGCCCACGAAAAAGCGATGCAGCCGGTCGAGCACGCGTCGGGTCAGGGGTCTCATCGCATCCGCTCCCCCTGCCCATCCGGCAGCTTCGACAGATACTGCAACGCCCGCAGCCCGGGCAGGAAGAAATAGGCGCCACCCGTCACCGTCACAAATTGCGGCAGGCCGTGCAGGGTGCGGGCAGGACCGGCGGGGTCGGGTTGACGAAACTGGTCCGTGGGCTCCCCGCCCGCGAGCGGGCAGCGGTTGCCCAGCAGGGGATCGCCCTCGTGCTGCGCCACGTTGAACTTGCTGTTCATGCACCAGGCGTTCTGTACGAACTCGAACTGGCGCGAGATGTTGGCGACCAGGCAGATGAACTGCAGTCCCCGCTCCGCATCGGGAGGATCGGACGA
This sequence comes from Chromatiales bacterium, assembly GCA_024762475.1. Taxonomy (GTDB): domain Bacteria; phylum Pseudomonadota; class Gammaproteobacteria; order Chromatiales; family Chromatiaceae; genus MONJU. The sequence continues at coordinate 44,866 of JANTHJ010000006.1, forward strand.
CAGGGCCGCCTCCGGCGCAATCGGCGGGCCGAAGGGACGGCCGCGACGCAATAGCCGATGGAAACGCGTCGAGGCGATCAGATCGTCGCCCGGCCTGCGCTGGCCAAAACCGAGTCGCCTGACCATGCGCGACCACCAGCCATCGACATCCGGCGGAAAATCTCCGGTGCGCGGATTGGTACGCCGGATATGCGCGCCGAAGGGACAGGCATGCCCCGCTGCGTCGCCGGCGAAGGTGAAACGGTTCAGACGATGGCCCGGCGGCACCCCCGGAATCGTCTCGGCACCGGTTCTCACCAAGGGACGTCCGTCCCGGTGGCGCCCCACCATCGCGGCGGCCAGCCCCTCGCGGCGCTCGGCATTCCCTCCCGCCTGTGCGTCGAGATAGCGCCAAAAGCCGGAGACATCCTGGTGTAGCTGGCGCAGGACCAGGTAGCTCCCGTTGCGCCCGAGGTCTCTCGCCCCATCCTCTTCCGTCGTGGGCAGGCCGCGCGTGGCCTCCGTCTCGGCCAGCAACGGCCGGTCGGTCAGCTCACCATATTCGTTCGCATAACCGAGCACCACCTCTCCTGGGGCCAGCCAGTTGGAGTAGCGATCGCGCCGATGGGGATCGGTGCTCTGGCGACCCTGCCAGTCGATCTTGGGCTGGCTGATGCCATCGCGGAAGCTGAAGGGCTCGTCGCCACCGAGATCCGAGGTCGGCAGCTCCCTGAGCAGGTGGAAGCCCTGTTCGAAGCGCGCGTCCTGCACGCTGCGCTGCCAATCGGCCAGCCCACCGGGCCTGGCATAGAGCATCAACAACAGATGCGGCACCTGCTCCGGCTTCCCGCCCCACTCCCACCGCTCGGGCGCACTCTGATCCACATCTCCCAGACGCCGAGAGCGATTGTCGTCCCCCGTCATGCCCCCCAGAAACTCCTCGGAAAATCCCCGCAGCACCTCCTCGTCCATGCCCAGCGCCCGCAGCCCGGCCGCGGTGAAGGCGAGCTGCAGCGCCACCGCCGGGGCCGGAACCGCCGCATCGGCACGACTTACCGGTGCCTCACCGATCCAGGCCCGCGCCGCCGCGGCGTCGATGATCTGCAGCAACAGAAAGCGCGCCTCGTTGAGACGACCCAGGCCCGAGCGCAGCAGCAGCTGCATGTCCTCGAACTCGACTGTCGGGCGATGCCGCATCTGCGCCTCCATCAGATCAGCGCCAGCCAGTCGCGCAGGGCCTGGTCGTCCTCGGGGCGTTGCTCCACGCCGCGACGAATCAGGCCGTTGCGCAACAGGTCGAAGGCACCCAGGTCGGGATAGGCCTTGTACCAGACCTCGGACGGCAGCTGGTGCCGCCGCAGGGTGTACTTGAAAAGCTGCTCGTGCTCCGCCCCACCCTTGATCAGCCAGCGCGTGGGCGGATAGGCGACACCATTGCTGAATACCAGGTTGAGCCCCCAGGCGACCTTGTTGATGAAGTCATCCATGTAGCTCTCCAGGCTGCCGTCATAGTTGCTGGCGAAGAACAGGCGCCGCCCCCGGTCGATCAGCACCCAACGCGCGAAGTGGATGCTCTTGACCCGGGTCAGGAATCCGCGTTTGTAGACATGCCGCGCCGAATAGTCGAGCAGCAGCAGCAGAAAGCGCAGCAACAGGCCGCGGAACAGCCCTGGTTTCACCTCGCCAAGCACATTGAACTGATTGGTCACGAAGTGATCCTCGCGCTCTGCGAGACGCCGCACATGCGCGGCCTCCGGGCGCACGACGATCACCGGGTCCGCGCGCTCCAACGCGCGCAGACGCCAGGCGGCGAAGGGCAGAATGAGCAACAACAAGGGCGAGAGCAGCAACAGCACCAGCGGCACGCCGGCCAGGTGCAGGCGATCCCGCACCCACCACCCCAGGGGGGTCGGAGGTGGCTCGCTGAGGCTGAGCCTGCCTTCGGCCTTTTCCCATTCGATATGGGACAGCAGCTTCTGTCGCAGCGCCCGCGGATTGTCGCGCCCGACGGTGTCGACGATCTCAGCGAGATGATCGGCCAGTGCCCGATGCAGTGCCGCCTCTTCGCGTACCTGTACCACGGTGCGCCCGATCCAGTTCACATAGTTGGCCTGGGGCGAGCGGTTGTGCGCCAACAGCCATTCCAGCAGGACATCCTCACTGGTCGGGGGCTGCTCGCAGCATTCGAAGATCTGTTGCAGACCCGGTGCCGCCTCGCGGACCAACTCGTCCAGGAAGTCCTTGCCGTCCCCGTCACAATCCCCCAGAAAGACCAGCGCAGGAACCCAGGGATAGGGATCGATGCCGTAGTGGCGCAGGTCCTCTGCCGTGGTCGATTCGAGAATCACGAAGCGGGCCACGTGCAGGCGATTGAAGCGGCCGAAGGGAACCAGTGGGTTGTCCGGGTCGGCGTGCCCTGGCTGGGCGGTCATCGAGGAGAGCCGATCCTGCAAGACCTCCATGGCGTCTTCCCGTATGGGCGCCAGGATCATGAAGGTGGATTGCGGCAGCATGTCCTAGCCCTGGTTTGGGCGTGCTAGGGCGAAGTCGAGAATGCGCCGTTTCCCCCACCAGACCTTGCCCAGATAGACGCCGGGTTCGACCTCGCGGATCTCGTCGCGAATCACCTTGGCGAAGAACGAGGTACTCGAATAATCGATGACGATGGTGTCCTTGCCATCGAGCCAGCTCTTGTCACGATAGACCTTGGCAACGACGAAGGTAAGACTGAAAGGCGTGATCTTATTGACCAGGACCCCTGCCTGGCACGCCGGCGCATAGATGTCGAACAACTTGCCCTGCCAGGCGAACAGGCGCGCCAGGGCGGCCACCGTGCGCGACAGCCAGGAACCGGCGAGGATCGCAGTTCCCCGCGTATCGCCTGTGGGGATCTCTCCGGGCTCGGCATCGCTATAGATTGCGTCAAGCTCCTCGCGCGACTTGTCGAGCCACTTCTTTACGGCCGGGTTCATGGTGACTCCTTGTGCCTCAGCGCGGCACCGTAGGCATACACCGCTCTGCGGACGGCATTCATGCGTCCCAGCGGTTCATGGGCAGGCAGACTCTGCCAGGGATTGAAGCTGCTCTGTTCGCAACGGGACAGGGCCTCGGTGGTGTCGAAGGCCTGGTCCGGTATGGTGATGGTGGCAACCTCGACAAAGGGTGAGGCCTTCTCGTCCCAGATCACCGAGGCATCCTCCAGGGGCATTGCCTCCGGATCGGTGCGCAGCTGCACGCCGAATGCGAGACAGGCCGACTCACCTTTCAGATGCGCCTTGAGTGCAGCACGCAATTGGTTCTCACCCGGTTCGACGGCCTGGCGTGTACGGAACGAGGAACAAGGGGTCACCGAGTACTTCACCGCCTGGCCGCTGTCCTCGCCAAGGCGAAAGGGCACGGTGCTCCAGTAGCGGATATCCAGCGGACTGAGGTGCCGCTCCCTCGCGCGAAACACGATCCACAGCGCCTTCAGGTGCGAATCCAAGGGGTTCAGGAAAAAGCTCAGCTCTTTTCCCGCCTGCCTGGCGCGCATGAACTTGAGAAAAGTCTCGGGTGTGTCGGCGAACAGCGCAGGATAGCTGTTGAGCAGAAAGTCCTGGGCGCCCGGCTCGCCCCAGAGCACCTTGCCGGGCACCTGGCGCACACGGATCGAGAGCCCGCGGATGTCCTTCTTCGAATCGTCCCGCTCGGTGGCATTCGCAAAGCGCAGGTACGCCGGGTAGCTGCCGGGGTGGGCGAACAGGCCCTGTTTCAGGCGGCGATCGATCTGGTCGTGGACCTCAAACCGGGCCTCGACGCAGCCCACGCTCTTGACCTGGTTGAAACGTGGCACGATGCCATCTTTTCGCTCGGCCTGGGTCACCGACTGCACTCGCTGCATCATCTCCGCCTCCAGCTGTTCGATAGTGGCGCCGTCCCCCCCAATAACCGCGCCGATCGTGAACAGGGTGGCGATCCGCAGCATCGTCGACACCCAGTGCCTGTTGCTTTTCCTGTGCATGCCTGTGATCCCGTGGTCGAGGTTGGCGAGCCTTCAAGCTATTTGGAGAATGCGGGGTCCGAGACTGCATCCGGGCGTGGCTTCCACGCCAGGTCGTAGTAGTCGCCGCGGTCGCGCGCCCAGGGATCGAAGCTGTTCTTCACGTGCAGCAGCTCGGGACGCAGTGCGGGCACGTTGCGCATCAACAGCCGCTTCAGCGGTGCCACCTGAATGGCGTGGCCATTCACTGGCTCAGGCTCCAGGCAATCCTGGCTGCCATCGGTCTTCTCGGTGAGCGGATAGGGACATTCCGCAAGCGGGCCGTTGTGGTTTACCCAGTCGTAGCCCAGGGTCGAGTAGAACTCGGGACGGAAGCTGGAGGTGAAGAACCGGTCGCTGAACAGACGCCGCGAGGCGTTGAGGATGAAGATATGGAACTGGGTCTCCGAAATCGCAAAGCCATGGGGACGGGTGTATTCGCCCAGCCAGCCGACCACGTTGTCCACGTCCTCGATGTTGTCCACCACCGAGCCGTCCGGATGACCGAGGCAGTCATTGATGAAGCTGCCGTCCGCATTGCGCTGGGCAGTGGAGATGATCTTGCTGGCATCGCATACATGGGTGCCATAGACCTCGCGCAGGCGGCGTACTGTCTCCTCCTGGTGCTTGCGCCAGGGATCGTCCGGGGCGAGCCGAACATCGACGAAGTCATCGAAACCGTTGAGCGTCTTGAGACCGATCTGGCGCCGGAATTCGTTGAAGCGCGGGATACCCCGCTCGCGGTCGCGAATCAGGTCCAGCGCCACGATATCCAGCTTGCCGCTCGGCGAGCCAAGATGCGGCATTGGCAGGTTCTGCAGAAACAGCGGCAGGTTGCGCAGATGCAACACACCCAGACGCTGGCGCCCCATGCTCAGGCCCCAGTTGTCCAGCCCCCGCTCGTGCATATGCCGGGTGGCCCCCTTGCGCACCGTATCGAGCACCGGCACCTTGGCCTGGATGAGGTTCGGGTCACGCAGATCGCGCATCTCGATCAGATCCGGCACCAGGGCATGCAGCCGGTAGACCGAGGTGAACTCCTCGGGGAAGTTGAACGGCGAGCCGAAGTGATTGATGCCACCGTTCACGTCCTCTTCGAGGCTGGCCAGGTTCCAGCCGTCCTTGCGCCACCACAGCACCCCTTCGGGCCTGGTATTTCCCAGGCCGAAGATGCCGGCACCGGAGGCGAATACCGAGTACAGGGAATGGGCCTTCCTCGCGTCCTCGGAGCCGCCCAGGCGATCCGCCAGCCAGGCGGACGCACGGCTCCACAGACCTTCGTCCCGCCCAACGATACGCCGCAGGATCTGCGAGACACGGCTCTCGTCCTGGTTGAACAGACCGAACCAGTTGGAGTTCATGCCCAGGAACAGGGGCTCGTCATACAACAGCTGGGTGGTCCATTCGATGGTATGGATCTTGGCGATCTCGGCCGCCACCACCAACCGGGCCACCTGGAACAGACGCTCGTCATCCACCTCGCTGTAAGGGATGGGGCGCTCCGGGTCGTTCGGGTCTCGCAGGCCGGAGTCGGCGCCGGGCGTCATGGCCTGCTGCTGCCTGAAGCGATCGACGAAGTAGTTGTGCTCGCGCGCAAACAGATTGTGATAGAAGCTCAGGCCGATGTTCCAGTTGGAAGGGAAGGCGGTGGCCTCCTGCCCCAGCCACTGCGACTGTACCGGGCAGTCCGCCGAATAGGGCTGGCAATTGGGCAGAAGCGGCAGATAACCGTTGGGCAGGAGGAGCTTTGCCTTGTTCTGCGGGTCCCGCTTCACGCGCTTCAAGGAGACCCCGTCGTGGCCATAGATCTGCGAGGCATCCCACCAGGCGGTGACCAGGTTGCCGGTGGTCTTGGGCGCACGCGCAAGGTAGGTCTTTCCCTCATGGGTAAAGGTTTCCGGGTCCGATTGCTTGGCATACAGAGAGACCTCGCGCCGGTCGCCGTCGCGGCAGCCGAGGGCCTTCGCCTCGTCCGAGGCACAGCCCACCGCTTCCAGGCTGGGCGCATTGCGCCCCTCGCGGGTGTGGGAGAACCAGTCGTGGGTCATGAACTGGATCCAGAAGGCCGCCAGAACATTGAAGAAAGGCGCCGGGATATAGTCACAATTCACGTCGGGTGAATAATCGGGTGCGCCCCTGCCCTGGTTGCAGCCATTACCGGGCGTCTGTTCGCGGGTGAACAGTCTGCGGCTGATCAGCTGCGGATCGGGCTTGAGCAGGCCGATGCGATCACCATGGCGGTTGCGCGCCAGCTCGTTCAGACCCAGGCGCGGAAACGTGGCCTCGAACTGCGCATTGCGGGCAAAGGGCATGCCGCTCGACCCCATCAGCGGATTGCGCAGATCGTTGCAGATGCCATCCAGGGTGCGGTGGGTAATCAGCTCCCCCTTGCACAGCTGGCGCCTGTCACCACCCACCGCCTGATAGTCGGGATGATCGGGTGGCAAGCGCATCGCCTCCCATACGGTCAGGGTGACACCCGGACCCCCGGCATCACCGGTCACGTAGTCCTTGAAGGTATTCTGGTCGAACAGATTGAATTTGATCAGCTCGATACGCTGGTATTCCAGATCGAGCAGGGCGCCGTCGACACCCCGGCCGTTCGGATAGAGGTGTTCGCCCAGACGCGTAACCGCCTCGCGACCCTCGTGACGGGTACTCGCGTCACCGGTGGCGTAGTAGTTCTGCCAATCGACCCAGGGCCGCTGCCGATACTTGACGGCTTCCTCCCCGCCCCGGCAGCGCGCCGTATTCCCTTCCACCTTGCCCATGAAACGCCGGGACCGATCCTCCGCCACCGGCAGCAGCCCCTGCTTGGCCGCAGCGATACAGGCCTTGAAATCGCTATCCTCGGCGGCGCCGGCCATAGACGGCGCAATGCCGACTAACCCGAGCAACCACAATGAGAATATCCTGGCTGTCGCAGCGGATCGACGAGTCTTCATGTCCCTGGTCTCCTTGAGGTGGCACGATGTTCGGTCCTGCTGCCCTGCGATCCCTCGCCATCTCGACCTTCCTGGCGCCATCAGGGGTTCCGCTGCACTTCAGGGTGTGTAATCCCAAACATATGCCAAGGAGCCGGACTTACAAGGTGAATATCCCCAAGAAATAATGGAAATTTTCCCTTGAAGGCAGTGGAGAGTGTGGTCAGTCGTAGGATGCGGTGAGGTACGAACCGCATCGGTCACCTCGCGACGGGCCTTTTCCATGATCAGGGGTGCGGACCGCCCCCCTCACGGAAGTTAGCCAGAAGCAGGTTTCAATTCTGCAAAGCATGGGCAATGTGCCGAAGTCCCTCTGCGAGCGCTGGCTTGCCCGCCGCCTCGAAGAACTCGGCCAGCAGCTGCAGCTGGCTCAGCACGGAGTTCCATTGACGGCTGGCCGCGGGCACACCCTCGGCGGCATCACGGTAGGCAGCGATGGCCTTGGACACGCGCTCGTCATTCAGGGCGCCCTCGAGCAGATAGACCGTGAGCTGCGCGTCGGCCGGCATGATGGCATCGAAGAAATCGTGGCTGCGGGCAAAGCGCTCCCTTGCGGCTTCCTCACAGCGGGAGGCGAGCGCGATGGCAGCATCCCCCTCCTTGTCGGGTAGCCCGAGCACCGCGTCCAGCATCAGGCGATTCAGGGCGGCATAGGGGTCGGGCTCGCCGGTTGCGGACTGCTGCTCGGCATGCGCGTAGGCATCACGCGCCTGCTCCAATGCCCGCAGCGCGGCACGCCTTGCCGGACGCCGCTTGCGCAGCTGCACCGCGGCCAGACGCTTGAATGCACTCCCCAGTAGCTGCCAGCGCTCGGAGCCCTGCTCGCCCAACGCAACCAGGGCCTCCAGCCGCCGAATGGCGGATTCGATCAATGCGACATCGTTACGCGCCGCGCCCGCCCTGGCCTCGAGGTTGGCCAGCTGTTCAGCCGCGCGCACCGGCAATCGACCCTCACGATCCGGCGCCGCGATGGCCTTGCGATAGGCCTCGCAGGCCCGTTCGAAGTAGTCCGATCCGAGCTCGCCATAGAATCGGCCCAGTGCCGTTTGCACCGTGGCCAGATCCTGCCACTCGCGAGGCGCCGCGAGCAGCCATTGTTCCACCTTCTGAACCTGTTGCTCTGCGTTGGCGCCCCCTTCGGCACGGGCATTGACGGCCTCTGCCTCGATGGCGTCCACCAGCTCCAGCGGGGACACCGGACGCCAATGATCTTCCGCCCCGCCCCCTTCGGCGGTCGGGTCGATACGAAAATCGGGGCTGCCATAGGCCTGGTAGGCGCCCCAGGTATTGCATTGCGGATGCGCCTCGCGGGTCGCGCGCCGCGCCTTGTGCACCGCCGGCCCGAAGGCCTCGCCGTCACCGACGAACGACTCGAAGAAGGTGCGGGAGAAGGTGAGCGCCGCCTCGTCGTCCACTGCCCAGCCCGCTGCCACCACGCAGCGCACCCCCATCTCGATGAGCTCACGGGCCAGGCTGTAGGCGAGTCGGTTCATCTCCGGCTCCCATGGCAGCGTCTGCATCTGCCCGAGGTGGCAGCAATTGAGGAAGACCAGATCGGGGACCAGTTCCAGCTGCCCGATCTCGGCGGCGGTGAGCAAGAGCCCGTCGGACAAGACCACACCGGTGCGCGCAACCCCGGCCTGGTCGTTGACCCGGTAGACACCGTGCGCCGCAATCGCGAGGATGCGGTAGGGCTGGCGAAACAAGGTCGCGAAGACGTCTCTGGCGGCGGTGCCCGAGGCCGCGTACTCGACGTCGTAGTGACGGCATTCCAGCACCTCCCTGATCTGCTGCCCCTCACGTTGCGCGCCCTCCAGTCGCGGCAGCTCCTTCGGCGCGTCGTCGCCAGGGCGGCTGCCGAAGCCCCGGGTGGCGGGGTCGGCGATCACGCAGGCAGTGCGCTGGGTGGTGCAGCGCGGCCTGCGCCGGAAACGGGTGGAGGCCAGCTGGCGCACCATGGCGGTATGGGTCACCAGGGGCTCATCCCCGTCCTGCAGCATCTCCCAGGGGAGGTTGGCGGTATAGCCGTCCAGCACCAGCAACAGGCGCTCGGCCTCGCGGGCAGAGGCCTTGAAATCCAACGGCACCATCAGATGGAACAGGGTCTGCGCCAGATCGGGCCGGTAACTGGTGTCGACAATCGCCTGTTGCACCAGGGTCTCGATCAGGCCCGGCTGGCGCTGCTGCACCACGCTCTCGGCGCGCGCCCGCGCAGACAGATACACATAGCGCAGCGAAGTGGGCGTGCTTTCCGACCCGACTTGCGCTTCCTGCTCCTTTTCGGCGCTGACCACCAGCCGCGGCCAATACCCAAAGGGCGCGTCGATACTCAGGCGGGGGCGCAGGCCCGGCCCGGTGAGCAGCTGGTCCTCGGTGACCAGCCGCAGGCCGAGACGACGCTCCAGCCCGGCCTCGCGGTCGCCCAGGGTCCGCACCGCATAGGCGGCGGAAATGGCCGCGTCCTGGTACAACTCGACGAACTCCAGACGCCCCACCGTCAGCCCTTCGTCCTGCATCGCGTCGCGGAACAGGCGGTTCGCCTCCGCGACCCCGCGCACCACCGCAGACACCGAGTCCTCGATGGCCAGGTGGGTGGTCGAGTTGTAGCCGATCAACAGGCTCATCAGGGTGAGCGAGCCGTCCTTCAACGCGGGCTCCAGGTCGCTGTCCTTCACCTGCAGCAGCAACCGCAGCACGCCGGCGCGCACCGTCTCGCTGATATCCCGCTCGGAGAGGCCGCCGAAGTGTCCCAGGCCCACGATCAGGCCGCCGCGCAGGCTGCCCCTGGCGCGGGCCTCGCTGCCGGGGCGCATCAACACCACGGCGCTGGTGCCCACCTCGCCCGCATAGACACCCAGCCGCTCGCGCCGGCTCAGGGCCCCCTCCACCAGATGCCGGTCGATCTGGTGCTCCGCGCCGGCGATGGGGTCACCCACATAGTGACCGCACATCACCGGGTGCTGGGCGAAGCGCAGATCCATGCCGCGCACCCCGACCTCCAGGGTCATGCGCGGCGCCGAGACCCGGTGCCGCTGCCCGCCGACCAGGCTGCGGATCAGTTCCTCTTCGCTGGGGAAGACAGGGGGCGGCGGGGGACCGTAGGGGCGGGCCTGGGCTGCGGCACCGCGGGCGACCGGCAGGCGGTCGAGGCGGTTGGTCGTACCCTGTTCTAGCAGGTCGAAGATCGCCGGGAAGTAGTCGCTGACATCGGCCAGCTCGCCATGCTCCACCGGCATGTACCAGTAGCGATCGTCGGGCAGGAAGGGCAGCCGCCCCGAGGCCCAGGTGACGGTCCCGTCACCCTGGGGGGTGCCGAGCAGCTCGGGCCTGCCCTGCGCGTCCTGACGCATCCCGGCGGGGGTCATGGTCCCCTGTCCAAACACATAGGCGATGCGATCCGGATGGCTGATGGCCCTGGGGTTGCCGGCGTCATCCCCGACCTCGCTGCACCAGAAGTCCCGCGCGGCCGTCAGTGCCTGGGCAGAGGGCACTGCACCGATCCGTTTTCCGAACCAGCGGTCGTCATTGTGGGCCTTGAGCTGCTCCCAGGTCTCCGGGTCGTGGTAGTCGCCGGCAGTAACCCCGGCGGTATCCTCGAACCCCGGCCGCGGCAGCAACTGCAGGGCGCCTTCGAACCCCGCAATGATGTCCAGCACCTCCTGCAGGTCGTGGGAGAGGTCGACCCGCGCGAGCTTGCGGATGGTCTCGGATATGCCCAGCAAGGAGGCGGCCATGTCATGGGCACCGTTGTTGGGGGTGCCCAGCATCACCAGTTGCGCGCCCGGGCGTGCCGCGATCTCCTCCCACAGCGCCGGATGGCGCGCGATCATGCCGCGCACCACCAGCCCGCCCATGCTGTGCGCCAAGAGCCGTATGGGTTGGCTCGGGTGCTCGTCCAATGCGAGCCGCGCCACCGCTGCCAGCGCATCGGCCGCCTCGTCCTGGATGGGCTTGCGCCAGTCATAGGGACAGGGGATGACCCGGTGACTGCCGGACAGATACTCGATGAGATCACCATAGGTCATCTGCATCAGCGTCTCGGGGGCGACGTTGCGGCGGTCACGGCGGATCTTCTCCAGGCCGCCGAACATCAGGTCGGGAAAGTCGAACCACACCCGGTCGCCCTCGCCAATCGACTGCCCCGGGCGGCGCACCTCCAGGTGCGAACCCATGATGCCGGGCAGAAGGATCACCACCGGCCGGCTGTCGGGGGGCAGCTCGGCACCCCGCGCCGCCCGCATCCGGGCCACTTCGGGCCCCGGTTCGTGCCGGCTCTCCAGGGGGAGAAAGATCGGCACCGTCTCGGGCTCACGGATCAGCCAGTCGCGCACCGCGGCGCGTGTCTCGCGGTTGGCGAAGTAGGAGAAGTGATCCACCGACTCGCCCTGGTCGAACAGATAGCGGGCACCGGGTTGGCGGGCCAGGCCGGCATACATGGAGTCGGTGTCCACCACCAGGTCGTTGTCAAAACGGTCGAAGAACATCCAGTCGGTGAACATCACCAGCAGGCGTTTGAGCAGCGCCCCGCCCTCCACGTCACCGGCGATCACCGCCATGTCCGCGCCCTGCTTGCGTGGCGCCCTTGCCAACAGAGGCCCCATCGGCGCCTCGGGCAGCATCGCCTCGATCCCCGGCACCAGGCGCGCATCCAGGCGTTTGTCGGCGATCTCCAGGACCACCCGCTGGAAGGCCGCATAGGCCGCGCTGCCCAAGGGGCCGCTGAGCGCATCGGCGAGCCGTCCCACCAGCGACAGCAGGGCGGAGAGAAACAGCTCCAGGTTGTCCGACAACAGCCGCGTGCCGCCGGCGGGGCAGGCGACCCGGACATAGCGTTCGATGCGGAAGTCCTTCTCCGCGAGCAGATCCCGCAGACGCCGTAGCCGATCCTGATCCGCCGCGGTGACCGCCTCGCGCAGCTGCTGCTTCAACGGTGTTTCCTCTCCCGCCGGCCGGTGGCGATAGTCACCGATCAATGCCTCGTCCAGATCGGCAAGACACAGCAGGTCGCCCACCAATCCACCGCGCGAATGGGTCACCAGCGACAGCCGGGCACCCTCGGGCAGGGCCTCGGCCAGCTGCAGGGCATTCTCGATGGGACTCTCGGAGAAGGTGCGATGCTCGAAACCGAAGATACGATCGCCGTAGGAGGCGCGCAGGCGCGCCCAGTCGGCACCCGCATGCGCCAGGTCACCGAAGCTGCCCACGGTATGGGAGCCGGTGCCATGGATGAACACCAGCAGCGGCCCTTCGGCCACCGCGGCCGCCAGTTCGGACGAGCCGCCTTCCAGGCGATCGGATGCCGAGAGGCTACTGCCGCCCCACCGGTAGAGCCCCGCCGGGCCGGCCAGGTGCGACTCGATGGCCGCCATCAGCGCGGTGGCACCGACGGTACTGACATCGAAGCCGGTGATCTCGGCCAGCCGGTCGCCGAGCTTGTCCCCCAGCCATTCGGTGGCCAGGGACTCGGCCTTCTCCCTCGCCGCATCGATGATCGCATCGCTGTCGAGACGCAGCACCGAGAGCCGCTCCCACAGCCACTCTCCCAGCCCGCGTGACGCACCCTCGCGATCACGCAGCGCCCCGATATCCAGGCGGCCGTCTGGCCCGATGGCATCCGGAAACAACTGCTCCGCCTGCTCACGCAGCCGATCCGCGCGCAGAAACAGCACCGAGCCGTCGGCGGCCTGCAGCGCCAGCAGCCGCTGGGCGTCCACGCTCGCCTCCGCGGCTGCGCCGCCCCCGCGGGCGCTTGGGCCGATCTCGAACGAGGCCTCCACATGCACCACCTGCGGGTCGAGCAGGCCTGCGGCCGCAGTAACCGCACCGCGGGCCCGCAACAGCGATGCAGGGCCGGCCGGTTGCGCTGTCCTCACTCCGGGGATCTGCAGCCTGAGGCCACCTTCCGACGCGCCTTCCCTGTCTGTCATGATTGCTGCCTTCTGCTGGCTGGAGGGATGAAGGGGGGATAGTAGAGGATGGGCGAGCTGTCAATGCGGAAGTGTGGCCGGTGAGGCTTCCTTCGCCACTGCGGGAAGGCACTCTGTTGCGCCGCTACCAACCCTTTCTTGCGGATGCGCGACTGCCGATGGTCGGGATGTGACTGCGCCTATCCCGGACACCGGCACCAAGCTGGGCGTCTCCACCCCGGGCGGCCGCGTCTGGCTCAGCCACTCGAGCAGCCCGCGACGCAAGACCGTCTTCGCCTGGTAGCTCCGGCGGCGACAATGGTGCGCCGGTGGCCTGGTGCCGGCCCTATTGGAACCCGCCTCATAGGGCCAAAGCGATGCCTTCTTCGTCGACAAGTGGATAGTGCGCGCTGTAACCATACCGGCGCTGCAACTGGCGACTGGCCCACACCTTGTTGTGGTCGCTGCGATAGTTGAACCAGAGGGCCGGCGAGGGACCGCCATAGCGGATGATCCGCGCCATGGCCTCGGCATCGGGATGGCGGAAGTAGGCCCCATTGGTGGAGACCAGATAGCGCGAGCACTCGATCAGCTCGAGCAGTTCACGGGAGAGGTTCGCCTTGCTGCCGTGATGGGGAAGTTTCAGCGCATCCAGGCGCAGACGCGGGCTGTCCATCCAGCAGTTGAGCCGCCGGATCGATGCAATCAGCCGATCGGCATGGGCATCGCCGGTGAGCAGCAGACGCCGGCCCTGGTATTCGACCATCACTGCGATGCTGGCGCCATTGGCCTCCGAGTCATCCGGCTCGAAGGGCGTCTCTGCCAGTTGCTCCACATCGGGCAGCCCCAGGGCCTCCAGCGCGGGAGGTACCGCCGGCGGCTGCGCGGCGGGGAGCGAGGGGTCCAGTCCTGCCTTGCGCACCTCCCGCTCCCACTTCGGCCTGAGTTCCGCGAGCTTCTCCCGGTCGGGCGAGAGCAGGGTCAGGGTGAGGCCGCCGGGCAGGACCCACTGGGGCAGGCCCACTCCCTCCTGGAGGCGTACTGCCTTGCCCTGGAAGGCCCGGTTCCACGGCAGGTCGCCCTCTACCAGTTGGGTGGTCAACCGCTCGCCCTGGACGGCGCCGAGCGATTCCAGTGGGGTCTGCGGAAGGTGCCGGTAGCCGTTGAACCAGAAATCATCGAAGTGGATACCCAGTTCCCGGTCGTCCAGCAGTTTCAGCATGCCGGCGATGTGGTCGGCATCGATATGGGTGACCATGACCAGCTCGAAGTGCCGCTGCTCCGGGGGAAGGGCCGAGAGATGAGTCTTCAGGCGTTTCCAGGTACCGGACGTTCCCCCGTCGATCAGCACCCGATGCTGCAGGGCCTCGTCACCATATTCCAGCAGCAGACAGTCCCCGTGACCGGCAGGCAGCATCGTCAGTTGCATCATGGGTCTGTCCCCTGTTCCATCGCGCCCAGGTCGATCGCTCGCCAGGGGGCATCGGGAGCGCCCTCGTCGCAGGGCGAGCGACCCTCTACCGCCAGCACCACCGATTCCGGTTCCATCAGGGTTGCCCAGGGCGAGAGGCGCGCGAGCAGAGAGCGCAGGCCGGTCATGGTCTGCGCGTCAGCAACCGGTTGCTTGCGCAACAGCAGATAGTGGCGCAACCGGCCGAGCATCAGATCCATGCCCTCGCTGAACAATGGCAGGCCCCGCCGGCCCGCCTCGACCAGATAGCGCGCAGCCTGCTCGTGCTGCCCCAGACGCGCGAGCTGTTCCGCGTAGATAACCGCACCGTCCGGCAGCCAGTCCATCCAGTCGGCCAGGTTGTGCGGCCAGTTGTGCAGCCGTTCGAGGGCGTTCAGGCGCAACAACGCATAGCCCCCCAGGGCGGCGCCCAGGGGATTGCCCACCTTGCCATAGAGCAGCTCTTCGGCGTTACCCAGCAGCTCGGCCGCCTGCGCCACGGCGCCCCCCTGCAGATAGTCCGCGATCAACTGCACCTGGTCGCGCTGCAGCAGGCGCGCAGTGGCCTTCAATGCCTGCCCATCGTCCACCAGCTCCAGGCGGCAGGCATCCATTACACCCTGTCCGGCCATCGGCAGCCCCACGGTCACCGGCCGGCCCGCGCCGCCCTTCACCTCGGCGAACCACAGGCCCTGGCCGGTGGCCTCGAGACGCACGCTGACATGCACCGTCCCGGCATCCCGGGCAAGCTCGAGCACCTCGATATCGGGGAGCGCAGCCGCCGGTTGCCACTGGCCCTGACCGAAGGTCCAGAGACGCGCGAACCAGGTCGGCAGCGTCTCGTCCTGCGCCCCGACCGGCTCCCCCGCAAACCCGACCCGGGCGACTGCGCCGCGGCTCTGGCTGGCCAGCGCCCGCTGCTGCCAACGTTCGCCGACATCGTCCTCCCCACCCAGCGACAGCTCGACGGTGCGACTCTCGCCGGGCTGCAGCTGGGCAAAGGCGCTATGCACCGATCCATCCGGGGCACTGAGCTGTACCACATACCCCCCCGGCGGCAGGGTGAGATCCTGGCCGGTCCGCGCCTTGTCGATCAGTCGCAGCTGGGCATCGCGCAGTTCCAGCGGCAGCGCCTGGTGCTCCCAACCGGGGACCGAGATACGCAGACGGGCGGGCGATGGCGTGTTCACAATTCGATCTCCTCGCGGTGCAAGGGCGGCGCGGCGAGGAAGGGGCGCAGCACCGGCGGGCCATTGCTCTCGACCTCCAGTTGCAGGGCATAGAGCCCCGCCTTGACCGTCAGATCGATCTCCGGAGGCACCGGCTGACGATCGTAGACCTGGCGGCCGGAGAAGTCGGCAAGACGGCAATGAGCACGCTCCGCCAGCGCCTCCGGTGAGATATGGATGCCCAATGCCACCTCGGGAGGTTCCGGCAGGTAGTGGAACACGCCGTCACGCAGCAGCCCGCCGACCACCGCAGTTTGATGGGCCTGGTGACTCGCGGCGAGGCGGTCCACCGCCGCCGGCAGATGGCGTACCAGCGAACTGGTGCTGACCGCCCAGCGGCCATTCGCATCGAGCTCCGCCGCCTCGCCCTCCAGGCAGCGCAGCAATGCCTGGCAGAACAGGGTCCCGTCGGCCGGCAGGCCCAGCGCCAGGGTACGCGGCGAGGCACTGTAGAAGATGGGTGCACTCTCGACACCGCCCTCGTCGGTCACGTCGAAGGCGACCCCGGCACGGGTCGAGAGATAGTCGTCGAACAGCCCCGGCCGGGTGCGGCAGGCGTCCACGAAATAGTATTGGAGCTGGGCCGAGTCGGGGCCGGCCATGCCCCGCCAGATGCTCCCCACGTCCATCGCCGCATCGAGTATCGGCCGATGGGCACGACCGAAATCGTGCAGCAGTACCAGGCTGTCGTCCTTGCTCAGCTGTACCCCATGCCCTGCGACATACAGGATCGCCACGTTGCCGGGGCGGGCATTGCAGGCATCCCGCCAGGCATAGAGAGCGTCCAGTACGTTGTCCCGGGTCGGGAGCGGGACGACGTCTGCCTCCAGATCACCCAGCGCAGGCGTGGCGTCGATTTCCGCAGGCGACGGTGACAGCAGCATGCGCACGCTGGCCAGTGGCGCCTCTGGCCGGTTCAGCCCACGCTCACCCGTCAACCAATGGGCAAAGCGCCAGGCAGAGATGGCCGGTGTGGTGACGCGGGTCAGACCCAGGGTCTCCCCCGCACCAGTAGGCAGGTCGTCGTCGAAGTCCGCAGGCAGATAGCGATAGTCGCTGACACCGATGACCAGGGCATGGGTGCCGTCGCGGTCCTGCGCATCATCGGCCAGGTGCCAGGGGGTCATGCACCGGCCTGCTGCAATGGAAAGGCCGGTCGGGGCCACTGCGCGGGCGGGTCGTCCTCCAATACATGGCGACGCATGGCGGCATCGGTCACCGCATAGCCCCAATTGATCAGGTGGCCCTGCTCGGCAACGGTGAAGTGATTCAGGCGCGTGCGCACCCCGGACTGGGCCTGCGTGACTGCGTTGTCATCGGTCAGTGGCGGGGCCTTGCCCGCCTCGGCCAGGGCATAGTCGGCGATACGGGTGGCGATGCCCCAATAGGTTCCGTTCTGTCGCCCGGCCACGAAATCGCCGATCAGGTCACGGGTGCGCAGGGCACGGGTCTGAGAGCTGATGATGTCGATCACGCGCAGGGTGTAGTGCAGCTGACCGAGCCAGCGGACGCGCCTGGGATGAGTGACCTTGAGCGGCGCCCCGGCATCGCTCACCAGCACCGTGTCGCACTTGCGCGCAATGGTCTCCAGGCCGAGGTTGTCGTAGACCCCACCGTCGGCGAGGAACAGGTGTCTGCGCAGATCCTCGAACCGATGAAGGTCGGCGCCTTCGGTCTGTTTCCAGTCACCGGGATCGAGGTCCAGTCGGATGGGGCAGAACACGGGCGGAAAGGCACTCGAGGCGGCCACCGCCTCGGCCAGCGAGACCTTGGGGCGGGGCAACAGGCCCACACGGTAGTCGCCAATGTGGTCGCTTCGCATGCGGACACTGACACCGGTCTGCAGACTGGTCGCATAGAGGGTGAAACGCGGTCCCTGCCCTTTCTGTGGCAGATCCTGGAGCGTGGCCTGGCCGAAAAGGTAGCGACGGTAGGCGGCGGCAACGAGTTGTCCCGGGTGATGGAAGGGGCTGAGCAACCCCAGCAGGACCGCCGGGACATCGATGGTCCGGGCGCAGAATTTCTCCAGCGGCCAGGCGATCTCCCGCTCGAAGTTGCTTGCGACTCCGTGTCTATCGAAGTCGAGTTTCGGCCAACGGAAGGCCAGCCAGGCCGCGGTGATGGAGCCACCAGAGACGCTGCTCACCTCGTCGAGGCGCGGCAGCCAGCCCAGTTCATTGAGGCGCCAGAGCGCCCCTATATGGAACAGCGTGGCCCGAAAGCCGCCCCCCGAAAGGGCCAGTCCTGTGCGTCCACCGCGAGAGTCCTGCTCTTGCCCTGCCTCCATCCCAGCTCCGAGTGTGCCCCATCCCCCTCCACTATAGCCACTTTTTCGATACCCGCATGTAGCCGATTCTGTGAACGACAAAAGGCTGTCTGCCCATCCGCGATCGATGATGCATTGCAAGGACAAGGGACTTGACCGACGATGGCCCCCGGCCGGCGAGGTCGACCCGGAACACCCTGCGGAGAAGAACCCGATGCCGAAACCCGTCCTGATCATCCAGCTGCGCCCAGAGGACGAGACTGCCGATAACGAGTACGAGGCCTTTCTGCGCTATGGCGAGCTGGAGCCCGCGGAGACCGCGCGCATGCGCATCGAGCAGAGCGGGCTGCCCGCCTCGCTGGATCTCGATGACTATAGCGCCATCATCGTCGGCGGCAGCCCCTTCGACATCAGCACGCCAGAGGCGGACAAGCAGCCCATTCAGAAAAAAATAGAGGCCGATTTCCATGGCCTGTTGAAGGAGGTCGTGGTGCGGGACTTCCCCTTCCTCGGCGCCTGCTCCGGCAACGGCCTGCTGGGGTCCTTTCTGGGCGCCAGGATCTCCCGCCGCTATGGCGAGCCGGTCGGCTGCTTTCCCGTCCTTCTCACCGAGGCCGGGCGCGACGACCCCCTGCTCGCCGGCTTCCCCGACACCATCGAGGTGATGCTGGGACACAAGGAGGCCTGCGACGAGGTCCCGCCCGGCGCCACCCTGCTGATTCGCGGCGAGGCCTGCCCGGTGCAGATGTTCCGCGTCGGCCGCAACGTCTACGCCACTCAGTTTCACCCCGAGGGCGATCCGGAGGG
>JANTHJ010000007.1 GCA_024762475.1 Chromatiales bacterium
CCCAGCAGGGCGGCTGCGGGCCGGCCGGGTTCAGGCGGCGCTGCTGGCATCCCGGTGCAGGCTGATGATGGGCCAGCCGGCCTTTTCGGCATGGGCGCGCAGGGCCTGGTCCGGGTCCACCGCCACCGGCCGGTCCACCCGTTGCAGCAGCGGCAGGTCGTTGTGCGAATCGCTGTAGAAGCTGGCGCCGGCCAAGTCGTGCCCGGTGTCGGCGAGCCAATGCTCGAGACGCTCCACCTTACCCTCGCGGAACGAGGGGGTGCCGGCGACCCGGCCGGTGAAACGGCCGCTCCGTTGCTCCGGCTCGGTGGCGATCAGGTGCTCGATGCCGAACAGGTCGGCGATGGGGCGGGTTACGAAACTGTTGGTGGCGGTGATGATCAGCAGGGTGTCTCCCGCCTGGCGGTGTGATTCCACCAGCTCGCGTGCGGGCTCCCCGATCAGCGGCCGGATACGTTGTTTCACGAAGTCGGCCCGCCAACGCTGCAGGTCCGCCGGGTCGTTCTCGGCCAGCGGCCGCAGGGAGAAGGCCAGGAACGCCATGATATCCAGCCGGCCTTCCTTGTAGTCCTCGTAGAACTGCAGGTTGCACGCCTCGTAATGGTCTCGGTCGACGACGCCGAGGTCGCACAGGTGCTGTCCCCAGAGATAGTCGGAATCGCCGCTCAGAAGGGTGTTGTCGAGATCGAAGATGGCCAGGGGCATGGGCGGGATCTGCAGGCAGGTGCGAAGAAGCGGAGATGATACCGAAAAATATTTATAAGCAATAGCTTATGAGGTGGTCGGCCAGCAGCGCCACGGCTTGCGGCTGGCAGGCGCGATGTGGAAGAATGGGGTCAATTGAAGGATACCGGTGAGTGATGTGATCGATGCGGAAGGTTTTCGGCCCAATGTCGGAATAATCCTCGTCAACGACGAGAATCGCCTCTTCTGGGGACGCCGCGTCGGTCAGAACGCCTGGCAGTTCCCGCAGGGCGGCATCAAGGCGGAGGAGACGCCCCGCGAGGCGATGTTCCGCGAGCTCGAAGAGGAGGTCGGCCTGGGGCCCGAGCACGTGGAGGTGCTGGGCGAGACCTCGCGCTGGCTGCGCTATCGTCTGCCCAAGCGCTATATCCGGCGTCATTCCCAACCCCTGTGCATCGGTCAGAAGCAGCGCTGGTTCCTGCTCCGGGTCAACTGCGCCGAGAGTGATTTCTGTCTCGACCGCTTCGACAAGCCGGAGTTCGACGACTGGCGCTGGGTCGACTACTGGGACCCGGTGCGCGAGGTGATCTACTTCAAGCGACGGGTCTACGAGCGGGCGCTCGAGGAACTGGCGCCACTGCTGTTCCCCGAGGGGGCGCCCAAGCGGCCGCCCCGGCCGGCCCACCCGCATCGCCGCCGCCGGCTGTATTCGCGTCGCCGCTGAACTAGCGGCCTTCAACCACGGAAGTCTCCTCTTGCTCGATACGCTGCATCGCATCGTCAACACGGTCAACCGGGCACCCAATCTGCAGGAGGCCCTCACCACCCTGGTAGCGGCGGTGCGCAAGGCCATTGATTGCGATGTGTGCTCCATCTACCTGGTGGACGAGGAGTCCCGCGCCAATGTGCTGATGGCCACGGTCGGCCTGGAGTCCAAGGCGGTGGGCAAGGTGCGCCTGCGCTTCGGGCGGGGTCTGGTGGGGCTGGTGACCGAGCGGGCCGAGCCGGTGAACGTTGCCGACGCACCGGCGCATCCGCGTTATGTACGCGTGCATCACACCGGCGAGACCCGCTTTCGGGGTTTTTTGGGCGTTCCCATCATCCAGAGCCGGCGGGTACTCGGCGTGCTGGTGGTGCGCCAGCGGGAGGTGCGTGAATTCCAGGATGAGGAGGTGACCTTCCTGTTCACCCTGGCGGCGCAGTTGGCCGGTGCCATCACCCATGCCCGGGTCAGCGGCGAGCTGGATGCGTTGACCGCCGGCATGCGACCGGTGAATCGCTTTTTGGGTGGCCAGGCGGCCAATGCCGGGGTGGCGATCGGCACCGCGGTGGTCAGCTACCAGGCGTCGGATCTGGATGCAGTACCCGATCGACCGGCCGAAGACGCGCGCGCCGAGTGCCAGCGTTTTCAGCGCGCGGTGGACCGGGTGGAGGCCGACCTGCAGCAGCTGCAGTCACGCCTCGAGGATCAGCTGCCCGAGGAAGACCGCGCCCTGTTCGATGCCCTGTTGCTGATGCTGCGCAGCGAGACACTGGTGCTGCAGACCGAGGAACTGATTCATGGCGGCCTGTGGGCGCCGGCCGCCCTGCGCCAGACGATCTCGGACCATGCGGCGATCTTCGACGAAATGGATGACCCCTATCTGCGCGAGCGTGCCTCGGACGTGCGCGACCTGGGGCGGCGTATCCTGATGCACCTGGAGCATGATGCGCCGCAGCAGACAGAGTATCCCCCGCACACCGTCCTGGTGGGCGAGGAGGTCAGTGCCACGCAGATCGCGGAGGTGCCGGCAGGAAGGCTGGCGGGCGTGGTCTCGGTGGGGGGCTCCGGTTCATCGCATGCGGCGATCCTGGCACGCGCCATGGGCGTGCCGGCGGTGACCGGCGTCAGCGACCTGCCGGTCAGCCGCATGCACGGCAGGCCCTTGATCGTCGACGGCTACCGTGGACGGATCTATGTCGAACCGGAGCCCGCAGTGCGCAAAGAATACCAGCGACTGCTCGCCGAGGAACGGGCCCTCGGCGCCGAGGTGGAGGCGATGCGCGGGCTGCCCTCGGAGACCACCGACGGCCACCCGGTTCCGCTCTATCTGAACACCGGGCTGATCGACCAGCTCAATGGTGAGGAGCGGGCCGAGGCGGCCGGGGTCGGACTGTACCGTACGGAGCTGCCCTTCATGGTGCGCGACCGCTTTCCGGGCGAGACCGAACAGACCGAGAAGTACCGGCGGGTGCTTCGTGCCTTCGCGCCCCGGCCGGTAATCTTGCGGACCCTGGATATCGGCGGCGACAAGGAGCTGCCCTATTTCCCGGTGAAGGAGCAGAACCCATTTCTGGGTTGGCGGGGCGTGCGTATCTCGTTGCAGCATCCGGAGATCTTTCTCACCCAGATCCGGGCGATGTTGCGCGCCGATATCGGCTTGGGCAACCTGCAGATCCTGCTGCCCATGATCAGCGGGGTGGGCGAGGTGGACGAGCTGCAGCAGCTCATCCAGCGTGCCCATGACGAACTCCTGGAGGAGGGCCATGCGGTATCGATGCCCCGCATCGGGGTGATGATCGAGGTGCCGTCGGCTGTCTACCAGGCGGGCGAGCTGGCGCGGCGGGTGGACTTTCTCTCGATCGGGACCAACGATCTGACCCAGTACCTGCTGGCGGTCGATCGCAACAATGCGCGGGTGGCCGATCTGTATGACGAACTGCATCCCGCGGTGCTGCGGGCCCTCAAGGCGGTCACCGACGCAGCAGCAGAATTCAACCGTCCGGTGAGCGTGTGCGGTGAGCTGGCGGGCAATCCGCTGGCGACGACCCTGCTGTTGGGGATGGGCGTGAGCACCCTGAGCATGAGCGCAGGCAGCCTGCTACGGGTGAAATGGGTGGTGCGCAGTATCAGCCGTAGCCGGGCGCGGCAGGTCCTGGGTGTTGCGCTGCGCATGGAGGATGCCACCCAGGTGCGGCGTTTCATGGAGAGCACGCTCGAGGAGATGGGCCTGGCAGGGTTGATCCGACCGGGCAAATGAGTGCTACAGATCGGCTCGGCCCTGCATTCGCTGCAGCCGGTAGAGTGCCAATGGCGCCTGCACGAACAGCGAGAAGACCACGACCCCAAAGGCGATCGACTGCACCGTCCACCACCAGGGCAGGGAGGTCGGCAGGGAGAGCGCCAGTGCGACCACTACGGCGCCGCGCAGACTGCCCAGGAACATGACCTGGCGCGGGCCGGAACCCAGGGCCTTGTCGGGAGCCGCCATACGGGTCGACACGTCCGCCAACCGCAGGGCAGCGGCACGGCTCACCAGCACCGCGGCGATGCCGATGAGCATGGCGAGCCAGCGTTCTTCGAACATCGAGACGGTGAGGGTAAAGCCAACCAGGAGGAACATCAGCGCCTCGGCAATGAAGGCGAGGAAGGACCAGAATGCGTCGATGAAGCTGCCCCGCTGGTCCTGGAAGTCGTTGTGTATCACCCGTCCCATCACCAGCGCGGCGACCAGGACTGCCATGATGCCCGAGACCTGCAGTACGTCATGGGCAAGGAGAAAGGCGCCATAGGCGGCCACCAGGGTGACCACGCCCTGGTGGATATGATCCTCGAACAGGCGCGAGAGGAACAGTGAACCCAGACCGACCAGCAGGCCGATCAGGGCGCCACCGAAGAACACCACCAGAAAACGCACCACCACGTCCGACGCCTCGATGTTCTCGCCCGGGTGGGTTGCGACATAGAGTGCGATACCGAATACCACGATGGCGGTGGCATCGTTGAACAGGTCTTCACCCTCCAGCAGTACCCGCAGGCGCTTGGGCAGGGCCAGAGCAGCCAGCCGCGAGGTGATGGGCGAGGCGTCGGTGGCGGCCAGCACCGCGCCGGTCAGGATTGCGGCCGTCCAGGGGAAGCCTGTCGGATGACCGATGCCGTAGTAGACCAGCACGGCGACCAGCCCCACGGTGATCAGCAGTACCGGGATCGCGAGCAACAGCACCACCCACAGATTCTGTCGCAGTAGGCCGGCGTCGATGCGAAACGCCGCAGAGAACACGAGCAGGGGTAGAAAGGCATAGATGATCAGGTCGTGGAACAACCGGTAGTCGACACCCGTGTCGAAGCCGCTGCGCGTGACCAGCTCCGACCCCACGAAACCGGTCAGCACCAGGACCGCCGCCAAGGGCAGATTGAGGCGCTCTGCCAGCGGCTGCAGCAGCAGGGCGATCAGCAGCAGCCCGGACAGCATCATCAGGATCTGCCCGAGACCCACGTTCAGTCCCTCGGCTCTGGCAGGGGAAAGAGCTCGTCCAGCGGTACGCTCAGGCCATTGTCGAGCACCATGCGGGCATGCGAGCGGTTGAGCTGGCGGGGAGAGCGGACGCCACAGCTATGGGCGATGATGCCCACCTCGCGGGTCATGTTGCGGACATAGCTGGCGACCCGCTGCGCCTTGTCCGGCGGGTGCAGGCCACGCTGCAGCTTCTCGTCGTGGGTGGTGATGCCGGTGGGGCAGGTGTTGCGATTGCACTGCAGGGCCTGGATACACCCGAGGGAAAACATGAAGCCCCGGGCGCTGACAATGAAGTCGGCACCGGCGCACAGTGCCCACGCCACATCGGTAGGGTTGACCAGCTTGCCCGAGGCAATCACACGCACCCGCTCCCGCAGGCCGTATTCGTGCAGCTTGTTCACCAGCAGGGGCAGGGCCTCCCCCAGGGGCATGCCCACCGCGTCGATCAATGGCATGGGGGCGGCGCCGGTGCCGCCCTCGGCACCATCCACGGTAATGAAATCGGGTGCGCTCTCCGGCCCCCGCTCGAGAATACGCTGGAAACACTCGTCGAGCATGGCGGGCGAGCCGATTACCGTCTTGATGCCGGTCGGCTTGCCCGTGACGATGCGTACCCGGTCGATCATGTCCAGCAGGTCGTCGAAATTGTGGATGTCCGGATGGCGGTTGGGGCTGATGGCGTCCTCGCCTACCCGAATGCCGCGGATGCGCGCGATCTCTTCGGTGACCTTGACTCCAGGCAGGATGCCACCCTTGCCGGGTTTGGCGCCCTGGCTGAGCTTGATCTCGAACATCCGCACCTGGGGGCGTGCGGAAACCTCCTGCAGCTTTTCGTCATCGAGCCGGCCGTCGAGGTCGCGTACTCCGAACTTGGCGGTGCCGATCTGGAATACGATGTCGCAACCACCGGACAGGTGATAGGGGGTGAGCCCGCCTTCGCCGGTATTCATCCAGCAGCCTGCCTTCTTGGCCCCCTCCGACAATGCCAGGACTGCCGGCTTGGAGAGCGCGCCATAGCTCATGCCCGAGATATTGAACAATGAGGCGGTGGTATAGGGTTGCTTGCAGCCGGCACCGATGGTGACCGCTGCCGGGGGGACCGCATCCTCGCCCAGAGTGGGAAAGGGACAATTGACGAACAGCACGCTGCCGGTGCGCTTCAGGTCCCGTGTGGATCCGAAGGCTACGGTATTGTCGATGTCCTTTGCGGCCCGGTAGACCCAGGAGCGCTGGGCACGGTTGAATGGCAGTTCCTCGCGGTCCATGGCGAAGAAGTACTGGCGGAAGAACTCGCCGAGATGCTCGAAGAAATAGCGGAAGCGCCCGATGACCGGGTAGTTGCGGCGGATCGCCTGGCGGGTCTGGGTGACATCCACGATATAGGCGACTATCGCCCACAGGACCAGCGCACCCAGTACGACGACGAACAATACAGCCATCAGCTCCAGGCTGGTGATCAGGAACTGCCCGAATTCTTCCGATAGGGCCTGCATGGTATCTCCTCTATGGTCGAGACCGGCGGGAGGCCTGAAACCCTTCACAGGATCACCACCATGGCGCGAGGCAGGCAGACCTGCTCAATGGCCTGTGCCTCTGCAGAGTTTAACGGGTGTGAGTAGTGTTTCTTGAGTTCCTGGTTCCTGCCGCAGAGGCAGCAGGGCGTAGCCTGGATGGAGCGAAGCGTAATCCGGGGCTGACCCGCCGGCGGCTCCCGGATTCCGGCCTGCAGCCTGCATCCGGGCTACAGGCTATTTCCACCCTAACGCGTGGCCCGCGAGACGAGGAACAGCGTGAGCCCGTCCAGGAACAGGCTGATGCCGATCAGCAGCCCGACCAGGGTCATGGAGCTGAACGGCCAGCCCACCAGAAAGACCAGGCCGAGGAGAAAGGAGATGACGCCGTTGGCGACCGCCCAGCCGAACCCCGGCGTCGGCCGCAGGCTCAGGCCGAAGCTGATGCTGGCGTAGGCATCGAAAAAGAAGTACAGCATCAGCAGCAGACCCAGGGCCGCCGCCAGGATCTGTGGCTTGGTCAGCAGCAGGATACCCAGCAGCAGGAACAGGAAGGGCTTGAACCAGGCCACCAGGCTTTGACGGTAATCGACCCAGTTGAGCCAGGCGTTGAGCAGTCCCGCGACCAGAAAAAGGCCGGCAATCAGCAGGTTGAGGGTGATGGTCACCGCTTCGGGCAGGAGGATGCCGAGCAGACCGATCAGCATCAGTACCAGACCGACCGTCTTCAGGCGCCCGCGCGTCTCGTCGTTCATGTAGATCTCGATCTGCGGCATTTCCTTGTCCCGGATCAATTGTTCAGACTTGAAGTCTGCCCGCATCGGCGCCATAGATAAAGGGTCGTTGAACCAAACCCAGGAGAATAATCGATGGCTACCCAGGAAATTGCGAAAGAGCAGCTCAAGGACTATTTCGACCACTTCAGCATGATCATGCCCGCCGAGCTGGTGGAGATCGAGGTGGCCGGGCTCGAGCTGGGAGATCAGATCGCGGCGGAGTGGGCCCCCATGACCGGTATCAGCTACGACCCCAAGGACGACATCGTGGTGGTCGAGCTGGAGGACGGGAAGGTGCAGCACACGATTCGCTCGCCGCAGGAGGTCGTGGTCGACGAGGGCGACGACGGTATTCGCAGCATCAGTATCAAGTGCGGTGAAGGGCACCTGCATGTGCTGCGACTGAAGGAGCCGCGGGCACTGCCTCCAAAGGACTGAAAATGTAGCCTGGATGCAGGCCGCAGGCCGGAATCCGGGAGCCGCCGGCGGGTTAGTCCCGGATTACGCTCTGCTCCATCCGGGCTACGTCTGATCCGTCCTGTCAGCGACGCCGGCCGGGCCTGCTGCCCTTGGTCCGTGACTCGGCCCGACTATGTTGGGTGCGGAAGGGCCTGCCGCCTTTGCCATTGTCCTTTGTAGTGCCACCGGTCCCGGCAGGTTGCCAGCGGGGTATCAGGTGGCGTTTCCCATTGCCGATGAGATCGGCCCGGCCCATTTTCTTGAGTGCCTCGCGCAGCAGCGGCCAGTTGTCCGGATCGTGATAGCGCAGGAAGGCCTTGTGCAGCCGCCGCTGCCGGTGGCCGCGTGCCGAAACCACCTGTTCGGCGTTGCGCCGGACCCGGCGCAGGGGGTTGCGGCCCGAGTGCCACATGGCCGTGGCCAGCGACATGGGCGAGGGCAGGAAGGCCTGGACCTGGTCGGCGCGAAACCCATGTTTCTTCAGCCACAGAGCCAGATTCAGCATGTCCTCGTCGCGGGTGCCCGGATGGGCGGCGATAAAATAGGGAATCAGGTACTGCTCCTTGCCCGCTTGTTGGGAGTATTTGTCGAACATCGCCTTGAAGCGGTCATAGGTGCCGATCCCCGGCTTCATCATCTTCGACAGCGGCCCGGGTTCGGTGTGCTCGGGGGCGATCTTGAGATAGCCACCCACATGGTGGGTCACCAGCTCGCGCACGTATTCCGGGGTTTCGACTGCAATGTCGTAACGCAGCCCCGAGGCGATCAGTACCTTCTTCACCCCCGGCAGGGCCCTTGCCTTGCGGTAGAGCCGGACCAGCGGCATCTGGTCGGTGTTCAGGTTCTTGCAGATCCCCGGGTAGACACAGGAGAGGCGTCGACAACGCGCCTCGATCTGCGGGTCCTTGCAGTGCAGACGCCACATGTTGGCGGTAGGACCGCCCAGGTCCGACACGATGCCGGTGAAGCCGGGAGTGCGGTCACGAATCTGCTCGATCTCGCGCAGAATCGAATCCTCGGAGCGGTTCTGGATGATGCGTCCTTCATGCTCGGTGATGGAACAGAAGGAACAGCCGCCGAAGCAGCCGCGCATGATGTTCACCGAGAAACGGATCATCTCATAGGCGGGAATCCGGGCATCGCCGTAAGCCGGGTGCGGGACCCGCTGATAGGACAGCTCGAAGACCCGGTCCAGCTCGCGGGTGGTCAGCGGCAGCGGCGGGGGATTGACCCATAGCTCCCGATCGCCATGACCCTGTACCAGGGAGCGGGCGTTGCCGGGGTTGGACTCGAGGTGCAGGATGCGCGAGGCATGGGCATAGAGCACCGGGTCTTCTCGTACCTGTTCATAGGCCGGCAGGCGCACCACGGTGCGGGTCCGATCGAGATCTCGTGGGCGGCGGGTAAGGGGGACCACCCGGATCTCCCCCTCCCGGCCTCCCCCGCAGGCGGGGGAGGGGCTCCCTTGCCCACTTTCTGCTTGCAGGGAGGGTTGGGTTGGGCAATTCGAAACAGGTCCCGGCGTTTGCCCCCTCTCCACTTGTGGGGAGGGCTGGGGTGGGCAATTCGAAACAGGTCCCGGCGTTTGCCCCCTCCCCACTTGTGGGGAGGGCTGGGGTGGGGAGCTGGCATAGGGATCCGGATGCGGATCTATCGCTCCGGGCTCGTCGATACTGGAGGAGTCCAGCACCGTCCATCCCTCGGGCACACGCTTGCGTACGAAGGCAGTACCCCGCAGGTCGCGGATCCGGTGGATCGGCTCTCCCGCTGCCAGTCGGTGACTGAGTTCCACGATGGCCCGTTCGGCATTGCCATACAGCAGCAGGTCTGCACGTGAGTCGAACAGCACTGAGCGCCGAATCTTCTCCTGCCAGTAGTCGAAATGCGCGATGCGTCGCAGGCTCGCCTCGATGCCACCGATGACGATGGGCACATCCTTGAACGCCTCGTGGCAGCGCTGGGAATACACGATCACCGCACGATCGGGCCGTTTGCCGCCGACATTGCCGGGCGTGTAGGCGTCGTCCGATCGGATCTTGCGGTCGGCGGTGTAACGATTGACCATCGAGTCCATGTTGCCCGCGGTCACACCAAAATAGAGATTGGGCCGCCCGAGGCGGGTGAAATCCTCGGCCGATTGCCAGTCCGGCTGGGCGATGATGCCGACGCGGAACCCCTGCGCCTCGAGGGTGCGTCCGATCACCGCCATGCCGAAGCTGGGGTGGTCTACATAGGCGTCGCCTGTCACCAGAATGATGTCGCAGGCGTCCCAGCCGAGCGCGTCCATCTCTTCCCGCGACATGGGCAGGAAGGGGGCCGGGCCGAATTTGTGTGCCCAGTGGCGGCGGTGGCTGAACAGGTCCTTGGACTGGTCCACGGTGATACCCGGTGACGCGGAAAACACTCAGTCTATCACCGGCTTCTGGGGCAATGGCCCGGTTATGATGGGGCCATAGGCAAACTGAGCGAAAATGGAGTGACCGATATGAATAGAGTGATCATCCCTGTCGTGCTATTGACCGGCGGCCTGTTGTTGGGTGGCTGCACCCAGGAGACCCAAAACAAGTTTGGCCGGGCGATCCAGAACTGGACCGGCACCAACGGCGTGCTCGAGGTCTATGCCGGCGAGAAGCTGGTGCGCCGCTTCATCGATATCGACAAGCTCACTACCGCCAAGGCGACCCAGGGGAATGCCGACCGCCCCTATCGCTTTGGCTACGGGATATTCGATGAGAATCTGAACATGCGTAAGGACCCAGGCGAGAAGAAGGTCTATTTCGAGATCAGCGACTACTCGACCTCCTATGTCTTCTTCGAGAATCCCTATTGATTTGGCGTCATCTGGGGGATAGTGCGGCTCAACCCCGCAAAAAGGCGGGCAGAGAGCCGCCCGCAGGGCGTATAGTGCGCTCCCCCTGCTGTGTTCCCCGCGCTGTTTGCCCGGCTGTCCTGATCGACCCACAGCACTTGTTTCTTGAAAAGGCTGTGCGTCATGAGTGATACGAATGTCAGGTTTTCTGACCTGAATCTCCCCGAACCCCTTTTGCGTGCGGTAACCGAGGTCGGTTACGAAGCGCCCTCGCCGATCCAGGCGGAGTGCATCCCTCTGCTGCTCGAAGGGCACGACCTGCTGGGTCAGGCCCAGACCGGCACCGGCAAGACCGCGGCCTTTGCGCTGCCGCTGCTGGCACGCATCGATCTGAAGCGGCGCGAACCGCAGCTGCTGGTTCTGGCGCCCACGCGCGAGCTGGCCATCCAGGTGGCCGAGGCGATGCAGACCTATGCGCGTTTTCTGCCCGACTTCCATGTATTGCCGATCTATGGCGGCCAGAGTTATGAGGTTCAGCTGCGCCAGCTGCGGCGCGGCGTGCAGGTGATCGTCGGCACACCCGGCCGGGTGATGGACCACATGCGCAAGGGTTCGCTCAAGGTGAACGCCCTCAGCGCCCTGGTCCTGGACGAGGCCGATGAGATGCTGCGCATGGGCTTCATCGACGATGTCGAATGGGTGCTCGAGCACATTCCGGAGGAGCGCCAGATCGCGCTGTTCTCCGCGACCATGCCCAAGGAGATACGGCGGGTTGCCGAGCAGCATCTGCGCGACCCCAGGCTGGTCAGGATCAAGTCCAAGACCACCACGGCGGCGACTATCCGTCAGCGCTACTGGGTGGCGACCGGCATGCACAAGCTGGATGCGCTCACCCGCATCCTCGAGACCGAACCCTTCGACGGTGTGATCATCTTCGTGCGCACCAAGACCGCGACCGTGGAACTCGCGGACAAGCTCGCGGCGCGCGGCTTCTCGGCAGAGGCGCTGAACGGCGACGTGCCGCAGGCGCAGCGCGAAAAGACCGTGGAGCGGCTGAAGAAGGGTCGCATCGATATCCTCATTGCCACTGACGTGGCGGCCCGCGGCCTGGACGTGCAGCGGATCAGCCATGTCATCAACTATGATATCCCCTATGACACCGAGTCCTATGTGCACCGCATCGGTCGCACCGGACGGGCCGGACGCACCGGCGAGGCGATCCTGTTCGTTGCGCCGCGCGAGCGGCGCATGCTCAAGGCCATTGAACGCGCCACCAGTCAGCCGATCGAGCCCATGCAGATGCCCTCGGTGAGCGAGATCAATCAGAGTCGCCTGGCGCGCTTCAAGCAGCGCATCGTCGACGCGCTGGCGGACGATGAGGATCGCAGCCTGTTCTACCAGGTGGTGCGCGAGATCGAGGATGAGCGTGAGGTCGACCCTCTGCAGATTGCCGCCACCGTGGCGGCACTGCTGCAGGGCGACACGCCACTGCTGCTGCGGGAGAATGCGCGAGAGAAGAAAACGACCGCCGGCTTCGACGAGCGTCCCGAGCGGAAGACGCGCGAGCGGGCTCCGCGCAACAAGGTGGTCGAAACTGAGCCGCTGCCGCTGAAGGCGCATCCTGACATCGAGATGGAGCGTTATCGTCTCGAGGTGGGTTATCAACATGGCGTCAAGCCGGGCAATATCGTCGGCGCCATTGCCAACGAGGCCGACATCGAGAGTCAGTACATCGGCCACATCGAGATCTTCGACGACTTCACCACCATCGACCTGCCGTCGGGCATGCCCAAGGAGACCTTCAACGCACTGAAGAAGACCTGGGTCTGCCAACGTCAGCTGCAGATCAGTCGCCTCGGGGCGGGTGAGGCGCCGGCGCCTGCGACCGGCAAGCCGCGTCCGAAGGCGCGCAGTGGGGGTGACAAGCGATCCGCAAAGCGCGACGCGAGCGGTGGCAAAGGGGGGCGCACGCCGCCGCGCAAGAAGCGTCAGTCCGCGGCCAAGCCGAAACCGGCCAAGCCACCGCGTGAGCGGCTGTCGATCAAGCCGCGGGAGAAATAGTGGACAGGCCTGATCTGCCGGCAGGTCCGTAGCCCGGAAACAGCAATCTCGTCGGGCTGAAGCCCGACCTACAATCCGGGGTAGGTCGGAATTCATTCCGACATTTCGTGGTCTTGTCGCTAACCCTTGTTCCATGAACAGGGGTGTGGCCAAGGCCTCATGGCAGTTCGTTCCGGATTACGCTTCGCTCCATCCGTATATGGTCTCCTCCCGGGCTACTGTCTTCCTGATCGGGTTGCGACTCAGAGGATTGCGCGCTGGCGAAAGCGTCGGGCGATCCAGTAGTCCAGGCTCAGATAGCGGCCGGCACCGTAGAAGAACAGCACCAGCAGCATGATGAAATAGGTGGCGGCGAATTCAATGCCGTTGTTGAGAATGACGAATTCACCGGAACTGCTGAGCCACTCGTAGTTGCCATGCTCCTGGAGGATGGCCATGGCCTTTTCGAGCTTTTCCGCTGCCTCGGGATGCTCCGCAATAGCGGCCCAGCCATGTTGCCAGTGCACGGTGACTGCCGCGACGACCATGGTGACCATCAGCGGGATGCTGATCCAGCGGGTGGCCAGGCCGAGCAGTAGCAGGATGGCGCCGCCCGCCTCGGTCAATGCGGCGAGCCAGGCCATGATCTCGGGGTAGGGCAGTCCCAGGCCCCAGTCCGGGTTGCCGAACCAGGCAATGGTGCTGTCCATGTCCGCCAGCTTCTTGGTGCCCGCCATCCAGAAGATCGGTACCAGGTAGAGACGGATTGCCAGCGGGGCGAGAAAGTCCAGTGTCCGGGTGGCATCGAGCAGGTCTTGTAGGCGGTTCAGCAGGCGCAGCATGGGATTCCTCCGGTGAGGGGCAGCAGCGCCGTGCGATATCAGCGGGCGCCCAGGATGATGTTGCGTTCTCGCATCTCCTGCAGCAGCTCGCTGCCGAAGCCGACCACGGTCTCGGGCTGCGGGTGTTGCAGTTCTTCGGCGATGCGTCTCAGGCATTCAAGACCGGTCGGCGCGGGCGCTTCTTTCAGCAGGCCGAGCAGACGTGCTGTCACCGGGTTGATCTCCAGAAAATGCACCTGATCGTCACGGTCTCGGTAGATCACCAGGTGGGTCGATTCTTGTGGCGGCTCTGTGGGTCGGAAGTCCGGCCCGATGCGATGCACAGGAAAGCGATAGCTCAGAACCCGGGCCGTGGGCGCCAGCAGCGGGCGTCCGTGTAACAGGTCCCCGTTCGGGTCGTAATCGGCCATGTCCCGGTCGGCGTCGCTGATCGCCACGGCGAGCTCGGCATATTCATAGTGCGCCAGTTCCCACAGGAAGGGAGGATCCCCGGCGGTCGCTTCGCGCTCGTCGTGCAGATAGTCGAGAAACTCTTCCCCGATGCGGGTGAACAGGGGGGTACGACAGCGGTGACGCACCATGAAGTCGCGCACCAGCGCCTCCCATTGATCGTCGTTCAGTATCTCCCGCAATACCGGAAAATTGCTTTCGAGATGGCTCTCGAAGCCGTTGAAGAAAAGCTCCCGATAGACCGCCAGCCGCCGCTCGGGCATCTCTTGCGGCGGGGACTTTCCGGGATCGCGCAGATGTTCGGAGAAGGCCAGCTGCCGGCGTTGAAACTCGGCGAGGTCTTCAGGCGACGTACTCACCGGCGGCCTCCGTATGGCGTTTTTGGGCATCCACGATGTGTCCGATCTCCTGGCGCAACGCGCTCAGTGGCGGGATGTTGAAGTCCCGCTCCAGGAGAGTGGGGAAGACCCCATATCGGGCGTAGGCCGCGTCGAGCATCGCCCAGACCTCGGGCAAGACGTCCTCGCCATGGGTGTCGATCCGCAGATCGGGCGCCTCTTCGTAGTGACCCGCGATGTGAGCATACAGAATGCGCTCGGCCGGAATTGCCGCCAGATATTCGTAGGGGTCGAAGCCATGATTCATCGCATTGACGAAGATGTTGTTGATATCCAGGTGGTAGCCGCAGTCGGCCTCTTCCACTACCGCGTTGAGAAACTCCACCTCGCTCAGTTCCCCCTGTGGCAGGGCATAGGTGGACACATTCTCCATGCCGATGCGACGGCCAAGAATCTCCTGCACCTGGCGGATACGGTCGGCCACGTAGTGCACCGCTTCCTCGGTGAAGGGGATGGGCATCAGGTCGTAGAGCTGCCCGGAATCGCCGCAATAGGAAAGGTGTTCGGTGTAGATCAGGACATTGTTTGCCTGCAGAAAGTCTTTGAGCCGGTGCAGGAAGTCGATATCCAGCGGAGCTGGGCCCCCGATGTTCAGCGACAGACCGTGGCAGACCAGAGGGTAGTGCGCCATTATCTGTTCGAAGGCCTTGCGCCGGGCACCGC
The DNA here is from genome assembly GCA_024762475.1 of Chromatiales bacterium. GTDB lineage: Bacteria > Pseudomonadota > Gammaproteobacteria > Chromatiales > Chromatiaceae > MONJU. Next base: position 14,910 of record JANTHJ010000007.1, read on the forward strand.
CCACGCCGATCCAGTTCTCCGGCGCCACCTCGACAAAGCCGATTTCCGGCGGCTGCTCGGCCAGGAGCTCGGGAATGATCTCCTGCTTCAGCCCGAGGCCTGCGCCCTGGATCGGATATCGCTCGGGGTTCTCTTTCACGCTGTCAGTCCTTCAATGGCTTGGGGAAATCGCCGCCAGCGGGCAACTTCCCGAAACCGCCCCATGGGGCAGTGGGACAGCCACGACACCCCGTATCCGGGGTGTCGCAGCTCGTCGGGTGGGTTCGGCGTCCGGCTTACTTGTTACCGCCGCACTTGCCGGCGCCACATTTGCCTTCCGCGGCCTTCTTGGTAGTTCCCATCATGTTGCCACCGCATTTACCGGCGCCACATTTACCTTCCATGGGTTTGTCGCTCTTCATCATGCTGGCGCCGCACTTGCCCTCCATGGGTTTGTCGCTCTTCATGTTGGCGCCGCACTTGCCCTCCATGGGTTTGTCGCTCTTCATGTTGGCGCCGCACTTACCTTCCATGGGTTTGTCGCTCTTCATGCCGCCGCACTTACCCTCCATGGGTTTGTCGCTCTTCATGCCGCCACACTTGCCCTCCATGGGCTTGTCGGCCTTCATATTGCCGCCGCACTTGCCTTCCATATGGGCCGCCGCGGTTTGCATGTAGCCCCCGTCGAGCTCGGTCAAGCCGAACGGATTCTCCGCGGCGCCGGCGCTTCCCGCCAGCATCAGGGATCCGGCCATGGCAACGCCGATGGCGGAAGCGACGGGTTTCTTACAGGTTTTTTCAGACATCTCTCTCTCCAGGTTATTACAATTGCTTCAAAGGCTTAGAGGGCAGGTGCCGTCTCTTTCCCAAGGGTGTTGGGTGGGGATGGCGTCCCGGCCTGCTAGTGTGACCTTCCGAAAGCTGCTTTCGTTTCCGGAATCGTCACCGATTCTCCTTGGCTGACATACGGCCGGCTGCCGGATTCCGCCCCCTGAGACCGGCATGCGACGGGGTTTATTTCATGATCAGGCGTTTCAGGCAGGCTAGGTATTCATTTTCATCCGGCATCCGTCCGCTGCGCTGGGCCTCCCAGAGGATTCTTCCCAGGCATTCCATCATCTGGTGTTCGGTCGCATGGGTATCGCCGGTCCTGTCCGCCAGGGTTCGGTAGAGATCGCGGATACCGGCAGGGCGGTCGCCGCTCAGCTGCTCGGCGAGGGTGATGTGCATGCCCATGTGCAGGAAGGGATTGGTCTGGCCCCCCTCCACCGGAAAGTCCCTGTCGGCGGCCTCTGGATCATCGAGCATGGCGTGATATTCAGGGTGTTGCGCCACCACCTCGGCGACGATGCGTTCCAGGGCACTCAGTTCCTGTCCTGCGAGTCGCTTCTGCCAGCTCGACTGGAAAAAGCGTCGCAACTGTTCACGGTTCTGTCCGAACATGTTTGAGGGAACCTCAGTCACTCGTCTTGTGCTTGTATTCGCACAGGTCTTCGATGATGCACGAGCCGCAGCGCGGCTTGCGTGCGGTGCAGGTGTAACGCCCATGCAGGATCAGCCAATGGTGGGCGTCCTGGAGGAATTCCTCGGGAATGACCTTGAGCAGCTTCTTCTCGACCGCCAAGGGGGTCTTTCCCGGTGCCAGGCCGGTGCGATTGGCGACGCGGAAGATATGCGTGTCCACGGCCATGGTCGGCTCGCCGAAGGCGGTGTTGAGGACCACATTGGCGGTCTTGCGTCCGACCCCTGGCAGTGACTCCAGGGCCTCGCGATCGCGCGGTACCTCGCCGCCGTATTTTTCCACCAGGATCTGGCAGGTCTTGATGATGTTCTTCGCCTTGGTGTTGAACAGGCCGATGGTCTTGATGTACTCCTTGAGGCCGCCCTCACCGAGTTCGAGCATGGCCTGCGGTGTATTCGCCACTTCGAACAGCCTTTCTGTCGCCTTGTTGACACTGCGGTCGGTCGCCTGGGCCGAGAGGATGACCGCGATCAGCAGTTCGAAAGGCGATGAATACGCCAGTTCGGTCGTTGGGTGGGGATTGGCGGCCCGGAATCGTGCGAAGATCTCTCGTCTTTTCTCGCGGTTCATGCGGCCATAGGTCCTTGAATCGATTACAGGTCGGCTGCGTATAATAGCGTGATCGAACTGCCAGCAGGGTCGTCATCCCCCTGTTGCCGGTTGGTACAAAGGCACGAAGCCAAGAAGAGCCGCCAGGAGTCTTATGCTCAAACGAATTGTCCGTCCCGAGGTCTCCGAGTCGCCCGAATTTCAATCGGCAGTCATCCGCATTCTGGCCTGGATGCTGATGATGGGATACCTTGCGGCGGCCAACTTGCATGCAGTCTATGACTTCGACTGGCGGTGGTTCAGCCTGCTGTTCGGTGTGCATTTCGTTTGGTACAGCAGCCTGTTTTTGCACGTGCTCTCGAAGCCGCGGGTGATCCCCGGGCGCACCTATCTGGGGATGCTGGCGGATATCAGCGGCACCGCTTTTGCCATTTTTCTTGCCGGTAATGCGGTCACGCCCTTCGTCCTGATCTTTGTCTGGGTTCTCCTTTCCCAGGGCACGCGCTATGGCTCGCGCAACCTGGCCATGGCGGCGATACTCAGCCTGGCGTTCTATTCGCTCGACGTCACCATCCTCGATGGGTGGCGCAAGCAGCCGTTCGAGGTTGGCTTCATCATCTTTTTCCTGATTATCCTGCCGCTCTATCACTTCGCGCTGCTGCGGCGTCTGCATCGCACCAAGCGGGCGGCAGAGGAGGCCACCCGCGCTCGGGGTAGCTTCCTTGCCACCATGACGCATGAGTTGCGGACACCACTTTCCGGTGTCGTGGGCATGGCAGGGTTGCTGAAGGATACGGAGCTGAGCCATGAACAACAGGGCTATGTGGATGCCATCAATATCTCCGCCGGGGTGCTGCAATCGCTGATCGGAGACATCCTCGACCTCTCAAAGATCGATGCCGGCAAGCTCGAGCTCAAGAAGGGCCATTTCGATATCCGCCAGTCGGTGGTGGAGGTGTGCAGGGTGCTCGGCAGTCAGGCGCTGGACCGACGCCTCGAGCTGATCTGCCGGATCCGGCCGGATATGCCCGCCCGGGTGCTGGGGGACGACCTGCGTTTTCGACAGGTGCTGTTCAACCTGGTGGGAAATGCCCTCAAGTTCACCGAAAAGGGCGAAGTGATGGTGGATGTCTCGCTGGTATCGGAGGGTGGCGTGCTGTCGTCTCCTTCGGTGCAGGTATCGGTGAAAGACACCGGTATCGGTATTCCCAAGGCGCAGATGCCGCGGATCTTCGACAGCTTCTGGCAGGCCGATGACAGCACCACCCGCCGTTATGGTGGTACTGGGCTGGGGACCGCTATAGCGCGGGACTTGACGCGCCTGATGGGTGGCACCATCGGCGTGGACAGTGAGGAGGGACGGGGCAGCTGCTTCTGGGTTCGCCTGCCGCTGATCGACCGGGCCAGGGCGGACCCGCCGATGCCGCCAGGCGCTCTCGCCGGACACCGTGCCCTGTGCGTCGAATCTAATGCCAGCATGGCACTGACCGTGCGCGAGTCGCTGGTGGCGGCGGGAATGGAGGTCGTGGCACTCGATAGCGTGGATGCCGTATCCAGCCTGACAGAGGCGCAGCGCGGAGCAATCGATCTGGCGCTGCTCGCCGACAGCCCGTTGGGTATCGATCTGTGCGGTGAGGCGCAGCGTCTGCGGCAGCGTATGGGTCGCCAGATTCCTCTGGTTCTAGGGCATTACCCACGCCGCGGGATGCACATGAGTGATCGCCACAGCGTATTTCTGGACAAGCCGTTCGGCCCCCGGGATCTGTGGGAAGCCTGTGCCGAGGCCCTCTCGCCGGAGGCAGGATTGTTGGATAGATCGGCAACAGGGCGGGACGAGACCCGGCTGCAGAGCCCCGACTCCGGGCTTCACGTGCTGGTCGCGGAAGATGACAATATCAATGCCCGGCTGATCCATAGCCTTCTGACCCGCAAGGGGCATCGGGTGACCCTGATGCGTGACGGGGAGGCCGCGTTGCAGGCCGCGCTCGGCTGCGATTTCGATCTGGCATTGATCGATCTGCGGATGCCGAACAAGGACGGTCTGGACTTCACCCGGGCCTGGCGCGCGCACGAGACAAGCGAGGGAGGTAACTATCACCTGCCGATCATTGCCCTTACCGCCAACGTCGCCGAGGAGGCCCGTGATGCCTGCCTGGAGGCAGGTATGGACGACTTCCTCACCAAGCCGGTGGATCCGGCGACCCTGGATGCCCTCGTCGCCCGCTATGCCTCTGGTCGAGCGTGACCCGGCGCTCAGGCCTGCTCGGGCTCGGTGGCGGGGGCCGGCGCGAGCTCGGCACGTCGTCTGTCGAAGTACCGGTCGATCAGGTTTTTCAAAGCAATCAGGGTGCCCAGTCCCATGAAGGCCCCCGGTGGCAGTATCGCCAACAGCACGCCGGGATAGTCGGCGTTGAGGGTGAGCTCCCATGCCCGCGCGACCTCGCCGAACAGCAGGTGGGCGCCGGAGAACAGGGTGCCCTGACCGATCAGCTCGCGGCTGGCGCCGAGCAGGCTCAGTACCGCGGTGAAGCCCAGGCCAATCGAAACGGCATCGACGCCCGACGCTGCCACCGGGTTGCGTGATGCGAAGGCCTCGGCGCGGCCGATGATGGTGCAGTTGGTCACGATCAGCGGAATGAAGATGCCCAGAATCTTGTACAGCTCGTGAAACCAGGCGTGCATTACCAGCTCGACCGCAGTGACGAAGGACGCGATGATGAGCACGAACACCGGCAATCTGACTTCGGCGCGCACCCAGTGGCGGATGGTGGAGACGCTGAGATTGGACATCAGCAGTACCGCGGTCGTGGCCAGCCCCAGCCCGAGTCCGTTGACCAGACTGTTGGTGACCGCCATCAGCGGGCACAGGCCCAGCAGGGCGACCAGGGCCTGGTTGTTGTGCCACAGCCCGTCCGTCACGATCCTGCGATAGCTGATCTCACTCATGCCTGCTTTCCACCTTCGGCGTAGGCCTATCAAACAATTTTAGCCCCTGCTTGCGATACCAGAGCAATGATTTCTTCACCGCTGCGACCACCGCGCGCGGGGTGATGGTTGCGCCGGTGAACTGGTCGAATTCGCCGCCGTCGCGCTTCACCCTCCAACGGTCGAGTGGCGGGTTGTCCAGGGACTTGCCGGTAAAACCGAGTATCCAGGGGCTCTTTTCCACATCGATGCGGTCTCCCAGGCCCGGCGTCTCCTTGTGCGAAAGGACGCGTACACCGGCCAGTGTTCCACCGGCCCGGATGCCGACGATCAGATCGATGGCGCCGCTGTAGCCCCGCGCGATCACGGGACTGAGAATGACCGCTACCGGTCGCCCCTGGCGACGCGCCCGATAGACGCGGGTGGCTTCGGTCCCCAACTCATTCGGGGCGCTGACATCCAGGTAGTCCTGCAACAGTGGGTTGTCATACTGATCCTTCGGCAGGATGGCGGTAAGCTGGCGAAGTAGTGCCTCGCGCTCACTCTGCGCGATGCGCTCGGCGGTTCCCTGATAGGCCAGTCCCACCAGGGCGCTGCCCAGAATGGCGAAAAAGCCCAGCACGGCGGCGGCCGTCAGGGCCGTGCGCCAGGGGTTCTGCGCCGGCTCACTCATCCTGCTTCTCCTGGTCGCCGAACACCCGCGGCTGGGTGTAGTAGTCGATGGTGGGCGCAGCCATGTTCATCAGCAGCACGGAGAAGGCCACGGCATCCGGGTAGCCACCCCAGGTGCGGATGACGAATACCAGCACGCCGATCAGGGCGCCGTAGATGAGCTGGCCGCGCGGGGTGGTGCTGGCGGTGACCGGGTCGGTGGCGATGAAGAAAGCGCCGAAGATGGCCGCTCCGCTGAACAGATGAAAGGCCGGCGAGGGATGGATGTCCGGGTCGATCACCCAGAATATGCCGGCAATCAGCGCCAATGCGACCAGCATCGAGGCCGGAATCCGCCAGCTGATGACCTTGCGCCAGACAAGGAACAGCCCGCCCACCAGGAACCAGTTGGCAACCCACTCCCAGCCACGGCCGCCGAAATCGCCCCACACGGCGCTCTGGCGAATCTCCCCGATCAAGTGCTCCCGGGACAACTCGGTGCGCATGTGATCCAACGGCGTCGCGCCGGTGAGCGCGTCCCAGCCTCCCGCCGCGGGTGCCACGCCCGAGAAGATGGCGTTCCAGGCCTCACTGAGGCCGAGGCTGTGGCCGCTGACCACGGAGGGTTCCAACCACCGGGTCATGTCGGCCGGAAAGGAGACCAGCAACAGGGCGTAGCCGGCCATGGCCGGGTTGAAGGGGTTGTATCCCAGGCCGCCGAACAGTTGCTTGGCGACCACAATGGCAAAGGCGGTTCCCATCATGGTCTGCCACCAGGGCAGGGTCGGGGGCAGGGCGATCGCCAGCAGGCAGGCGGTGAGGATGCCACTGAGGTCCGCGATCACCGGTCGCGGGTCACGGCCGCGCAGGCGCATCACGACCCATTCCCAGAAGACCGCGGTGAAGATGGCCAGCCCGAGGTTGATGATCACGCCCCAGCCGAAATACCACCAGAGCGCCGCGACACCAGGCAGGAGCGCCAGCAATACCTGGCCCATGACGCGCTGGATGTCATTGTCGCCCTGCAGATGGGGGGAGCTGGCTACCGGAAATTCCATCAGTTCTTCTCGTTCTCGCTGGCGGGATCGGCCGCCTCCTGGCCGGCCTTCTTGGCCGCCACCCGCTGCATCGCCGCCTCGATCGCTGCCTTTTTCGGGTCCTTTCCGCTGGCCGGTTTCTTCGCGAGTGCCTCCTTCTTCTTGCGCAGTTTTGCCTTGCGTTCCGCTTCGAGCCGCTTCAGGCGGGCCTCGCGGAACTCGTGACGTCGGCGCGCATGCTCGGCCTTTTCGCGCTCGCGCTCCATGGCCCAGATCTCGGTCTTGGCAAAGCGGTAGTAATGCACCAGGGGTATATGGGCCGGGCAGACATAGGCGCAGCAACCGCATTCGATACAGTCGAACAGATGGTGGTCCTGGGTCTTGTCGAAGTCACGCGCCCGCGCATACCAATAGAGCTGCTGCGGCAACAGCTGCGCCGGGCAGACCTTGACGCACTCGCCGCATCGGATGCAGGGCGAAGGCTTTACCGGGTCGGGGGATTCCGCTTCGGTGGCCGCAATGAAGCAGTTGCTGCCCTTGGCCACCGGCACGCTGTCGCTGTGCAGACCAAAGCCCATCATGGGTCCGCCCATGATCAGTTTGTGTATCCCGGGCAGATAGCCGCCGCATTGTTCGATCAACTCGGCCACCGGGGTGCCGATGAGGGTCTGCAGGTTGCCCGGCTGTGCCACCGCCTGGCCTGTGACCGTCACGACGCGTGAGATCAAGGGACGCCCCTGCAGTATTGCCTCGGCCACCGCCACGGCCGTGGCCACGTTCTGGCACACCATGCCCACGTCCAGGGGCAGGCCGTGTGAGGGCACCTCGACGCCGGTTAGGAGATAGATCAGCTGCTTCTCGCCCCCGCTGGGATACTTGGTGGGGACGATGCGCAGTTCGATATCCCGCTGGCCGCGGGTGTCGATAGTCTCGCGCAACGCGGTGATCGCCTCGGGCTTGTTGTCTTCTATGCCGATCAGGATGCGCGAGGCCCCCACGATATGACGCAGAATGTCCGCGCCCGCGATCACCTGCGCCGGCTGTTCCTGCATCAGGCGGTCGTCACAGGTGATGTAGGGCTCGCATTCGGCGGCATTGATGATCAGGGTGTCGACCTGCTTGCCGGTAACATTGGTCTTTACGCTGGTCGGGAAGACCGCGCCGCCCAGGCCCACGATGCCGGCCCAGCGCAGACGTTCGCGCAGGTCAGCCGGGTCGGCTTCCTGGTAGTCGGGGATCGGTTCAGGAAGCTCTGCCCATCGGTCCTTGCCGTCCGCCTCCATCATGATGCTCAGGGCCGGCAGCCCGGAGGGGTGGGCAATCGGCAGCTCGGCGATCTCGCTGACCATGCCCGAGGTCGGGGCGTGGATGTTGGCACTGACATAGTCGCTGGCGCGCGCGATCAATTGCCCCTTGAGCACCGGATCTCCGGCCCTGACCACGGGTTCGGCATGCCGGCCGATGTGTTGCTGCAACGGCAGTTGCAGGCGCTTTGGTATCACTGCCTCACGGATCGGCGAGGCCTTGGAGGGCGCCTTCCGGTCGTCGACGTGCAGCCCGCCGTGGAAATCCCAGATCGGCGTCGGCTGCTCAGCCATTGCCGGCCTCCTTGATCCAGGGCGACGGCTCCGGGAAGGGCCAGCGCCAGGTCTCGGGGGTTTCCTTGATGGGCACCATGATGATGCACTCGACCGGACAGGGCGGGACGCACAGCTCGCAGCCGGTGCATTCTTCCTCGATCACGGTGTGCATCTGCTTGGCGGCGCCGAGGATCGCATCCACCGGACAGGCCTGCAGGCACAGGGTGCAACCGATACAGTCGGTCTCGATGATCCTGGCGACCGATTTCGGCTTTGCGGCGGCCTCGGCGTCGGCCAATGGCAGCGGGTCGCGTCCGAGCAGGTCGGCGAGGGCGATCATGGTGGTCTCGCCCCCCGGCGCGCACAGGTTGATATCCGCCTCGCCCTTGGCGATGGCCTCGGCATAGGGGCGACAACCGGCATAACCGCACTGGCCGCACTGGGTCTGCGGGAGCAGTGCATCGACCTGATCGGCTATCGGGTCGCCCTCGACATGGAAGCGCACCGAGGCGTATCCAAGGAGCAGCCCGAACACGGCAGCGAGCAGGGTGATGGTGACAATGGTCAACAGGACGCTCATCAACCCGCTACCAGTCCGGCAAAGCCCATGAACGCCATGGACATCAGGCCCGCGGTGATCAGGGCGATGGCGTTGCCCTTGAAGGGTTCAGGCACGTCCGCCACCGCCACCCGTTCGCGCACCGCGGCGAACAGTACCAATACGAGCGAAAAACCCACTGCGGCCCCGAAACCGTAGAGCGCCGACTCGATGAAGCCGTGCTGCTCCTGGTTGTTCAGCAGCGCCACCCCGAGTACCGCGCAGTTGGTGGTGATCAGGGGCAGGAAGATGCCGAGAACCTGATAGAGCACCGGGCTGGTCTTGTGCATCACCATTTCGGTGAACTGCACCACCACCGCGATCACCAGGATGAAGGCAATGGTGCGTAGGAAACCCAGACCCAATGGCTGCAGGATATAGGCATCGACCAGGTAACTGCTGACCGAGGAGAGGGTGAGCACAAAGGTCGTGGCCAGCCCCATCCCCATGGCCGTTTCCAGCTTGCGCGACACCCCCATGAAGGGACACAGGCCCAGGAACTTCACCAGGACGAAGTTGTTGACCAGGACGGTGCTGACCAGGATGAGGGCGTATTCGGTCATGAGTTGGAGATTCCATTGCCTGCCCGGGCGCAAAGGGGCCGGGGATCGTGCCGTTCAGGCCCGGGCGGACAGGGAGGCAGTATGCCGTCGGGTTTCAAGGGGACTAGCTTAAGAGATCAGCAATGGCGGAGGCAATCTCCTAAGCTATTGAGGGAGTGGGGGATTGAGCCAAATCAATGTCCCTGCTCAGCCGAGGGCCTCCAACTCGGCCTGCAGGCGTGCCCGTTTCTCGTCACTGTCGGCTGAGGCCAGCGCCTGTTCCAGGATGCCAATGGCTTCCTCACGGTCGCCCAGCTCTACATAGGCCTTGGCCATCTCTATCACGATTTCCAGGCTCTGGTCCTCGTCCTCGGTCTGCTCGCTGAGATAGGAGTCGACCGCGCCCAGTCCATCGTCTTCGGTCTCCATCTCCGGCATGTCGAGGTCTTCCCACATGCCGACCAGCTCCTCCTGCTGACCCTTCTCGTCCAGGTCCAGGCCGGCGCCGCCCGGCAGCAGGCTCTCGTCCAGCTCGGGCAGTTCTGAGTCGGGATCGGCGGCCGGACGCACAGCCCCCCGGTCACCGGATGACTGGATGACGATCTCCGAATCCTCCTGGCCGAGATCTGCATCGGAATGCATCTCGGCAGTGGACTGCCCTGCAGTCTCCAGCATCGTATCCGGCCACAACTCCGAGTCCTCTCCCCGACTGTCTTCGTCGAAAGGGCGGGTGGGCGATTCGCTGTAGGGCTTGGGCCTGCTCTCGCCATAGCTGGCCAATGGCCGGTCCTCGGCAGACTCGGATTTTCGGCCGCGCCGCCAGCCAACAAACCCGAGCAGCACCACGGCTGCACCGCCAAGGGCATACCAGGGCCAGTTCTTCCAGGCCCTGGCCTGCGGCTCAGCGGGTGCGGCGGGACTTTCAGCCATGGCCGGGGCGGGAGGCACGGCGACCGTCTCACCCGAGGCCAGCCCGGTATCGTCCGGAACCTCGACCTCGACAGCCCGCTCTTCTGCGTTGGCGACCGCCTCTTCGGTGGCCTGGCGAGGGCTTTCGGCTGCCGGAGCGGCGGTCTGCACGGGCGCCTCGACGGTGATCGTCGTGGTGCCCGGTTCGGCGCCGCTGTCCGCCGTGACTGTGCCGCCAGGGGCCTCGGGCGGGAGCGGGGCTTCCGCGGTCGCCGGTTGCGCGGTCTCTCCCAGCATGGGCGGAATCGCAGGCGCGTTCAGGGCCTGGGATGCAGCGCTGTCGGTTGGCGGAAGCGGCGTCGGCGACGGGACAGTGGGCGCCGCTTCGGGAGCGGGCGTTGGGGCCACTGGGGCATGCTTCGCCGGAGGCAGGCCCGCAGCGACCCGTTGTGCCTCGATGATCGCCTGGAGGGTGGCGATCTGCTGATCCTTGAAGGCCAGCAGCTGTTGCATCTCCTGTACCTGTGCCTTCAGGTGGACGAGCTGGCGGCGGATGTTGCCTTCCTCGATGTCGCCGCTGGCGAGTGTCTCTTGTTGCAGCAGCAGGTCCTGCTTGAGGGGCTCGAGCGGTGACGACTCGGCTGCTTGCGGTGGTGTCTGTTCCCGCGAAGGCAGGACCTCGAGTTTGTCCGACGATGCCCCCGACGGCAACATGGTGCGCTCCACCGCCGGCTCGACCACCGGCAAGCCCTCGCTCGCTGCTGCCTCGGGTGCACGGGCCCCGGCGGCGGGGCGTGACGGAGGCTGAGGCAGTGGTTCACCGTGCTTCCAGGCCTGTTCCTGGCGGGCGAAGTCAGACAAGGCCTCGCCACGGTTGATGCGTTTCACCTGTTCGGTGGTCGGGACCACCAGCTCGACTCCCGACCTGAGTTTGTTGATGTTGCCATCCTCGAAGGCGCCGGGATTGAGGCGCTGCAGGGCGATCATCATCTGCTGGCTGGTGACCTCGTCAGAGCGCAGGTAGTAGGCGATGGGCCACAGCGTCTCGCCGGGCTTCACCTTGTAGCTGCTGATCCTGGGCGCGATCTTGTGGCCCTGCCCGTCGAACATCGGTTGCGGCCCGGCGCCCGCCAGGTTCTGCTTCTGATCCTGCTTGGGCCTCTGCGGCAGGGGACGGGTGGTGGCTGCGGGGGCCTCGGCGGCTGCCGGTTTGACGGCCTTGCGCGGGTCCAGCAGTACGGTGACGTCTTTCACCAGGTTGATCCCCTTACCCTGGATGCGCAGAGGAAACTCGATATAGGGTTGTGCCACCGGCTCGTTGGAGGTCGCCTGCAGAATCCATCGTCCATCGACCTGTTTCGGGGTCAGACTCAGCTTGACCGGCAGGGCCTCCGGGTCGATCTGCAGGCGTGCGAAGTCGTCCCTGTCGCCGACGCCGATCCGCAGGTCGGCCAGCAGTGCCTGGTCCACGCCTTCCAGCTCGATCTGTGCGTCGAGGGGTTGCATGAGGTAGGAATTGACCTTCACCTTGCCTACCGAAAGCGCCCAGCTCGTGGAGGCGAACGCCAGGCTGGCGGCGATGCTGCGGAGAAGAAAGGATTTCCTGCCCATGTTTTGCTTACCTGCGTCTTCCTGAATGGCGGGTGCCGAGTCCGGCTGGCCGCTGAACGCTGCGAATCTTCTCATGCTGTCCAAGAAATATCCATTTAGGCTTTGAGATATAAAGGAATTCCTGATAAAAGCCCAGTCTGGGACCGGATTCCGGCGTGCCCGTCCTGCGCGACACTGTGACGAAGTTCACGTGTTTCGGAGGCGCGAGCTGCCGCACAGGGGATTCCGCCCGCGCCCGACTTCAGATTTTCCGGGGCGCGCCGATGCATGGGAAGTTACGTCGTACCAGTCAAGGACTGAACCCCAGCCAGGAGGAGCCGCGACACTCATATGGCCGACTCGAACCCGCATTTCCTGGAGGCCCTGCGTGACCGGCCCCGCCGCCTGCAGCGGCTGGCGGTCTTGATCGTCGTCTTCGGGGCCGCCGCAATGCTGCTGTACCCATTGCTGGGCCGGGTGCTCCAGGATCCCCCTCACCCCGAGGCGGTCGAGGAGGGTCTGCCGCCGGTCGACCGGGCCCTGTTGCCCGTGACGACCCCCGTGCCACGGGGCCCCTTGTGGCGCGAAAGGGCCGAGCTCGGGAAACGCCTGTTCTCCGATCCGATGCTCTCCCCCAAGGGGATGGCTTGTAGCCACTGCCACGCCCTGGATGGATACGCCACCCTCGACAGGCCGCGCTCGCCCGACCGGCTCGGCCAGGAAACGGCAAGAAACATCCCCTCGCTGCTCAACGTCGCGCTTAATAGCCGTTTCGGTTGGGCGGGTGACCTTCGAACCCTTGCGGAGCAGCTCGATCGGGTCTTGAGAAACCCGCGACACATGGCCAGCAGTTGGGAGTTTGCGCTGGCTGCCATTGCCGCGAAGCCGGAGCACGCCGCCGCCTTCGGCCAGCTCTACGATGGGCGGATCGAACAGTCGACCTTTACCGATGCCATTGTCAGTTTCGAGGAGGCGCTGGCGACCCCGGGTGCGCCGCTGGATCGCTATCTCGCCGGTGAGACCGGGGCCCTCGAGCCCGACGCCATCCAGGGATTCCGGAAATTTCGCGAATACGGCTGCATCGCCTGCCACCAGGGCCGTAATCTCGGGGGCAACATGACGGCCAGGTTCGGCGTACTGGGCAATCCTTTCGAAGACGGATTTGCGGAGGATCCCGGGCTGTATGCCAAGACAGGGCGCGAGGGGGACCGCCATGTGTTTCGGGTGCCGGGCTTGCGCAATGTCGCGCTGACAAGGCCCTATTTTCACGATGGATCGGTGTCGGAGCTGGCTGAGGCGGTGCGGAAGATGGGACGCTACCAGCTGGGGCAGGAATTGCCGCGCAAGGACGTTGCGCAGATCGTCGCCTTCCTGGAGGCATTGACCGCTCCGCCACCGGAAATACTGCGATGAAGCCGGGCAATATCCTGCAGATCACGCTGGCCTTGGGCCTTGCTGCCCTGATGTCCTTCCTCTTCTTGCGGAGCCAGCTCGACCACTCGGCGCTGACCCGCGCGGAATCGAACCTCCAGCAACTGCGTCTGGACGAACTGCGTCTGCGACGGTTCGTGGAGCTGGCCGCCTATGGCGGAGTGCAAAACTATGATGCCCTGGAGCGGCTTGCGCGCCGCCTGCAGACGGGCATCTCCGGACTGGCTGACGGGCTGAGCGGGATGGGGCTCGGTGAATTGACCGGACAGGCCCGAAACCTGGAGCAGCTATTCGAGCGACGCGACCCCGCGCTGATGGATTTCGAGCGTTCGCTTGCGCTGCAACGTGTCTCCGACCTGTACCTGCCCTCGCTGGGCGACAGACTGCGCGGGACGCTACGTCGCCAGGGTGGAGAGGGCCCGCTGGCGCTGTTCGACCGGGTCTCGGCACTGGAGCGGCAGATCGCCCGCCTCGGGCCGCTTCCCGACGCACAGTCGCAGAAGGCAGCAAGACTGATCGCGAGGCTGGCGGATCTCTCGCTTGCACCGGTTACCCTCGGTGATCAGTTGCAGGTGCTGAAGAATGATTTTGTCCGGCTGGCCTCGACCCGAATCAAGGCGACGGTCCTGGCGCGAAAACAGCTGGCGGTCTTGCGCGATCCCCGCTTGCAAAGGGGGCTGGAGTCGCTGCACAGCGACTTTCTGCAGCAGGTCTCCGCCCTGCAGGCGAAGGCACTCGGTTACCGCATGGCCCTGTTTGCCCTTGCCATGGTGCTGCTCCTCTACCTTGCGTGGGTCTTCTTCAGTCTGCAGGATGCCACCGCCAGCCTGCGCAGTGCCATCCGGGATCTGAACTTTCACAAGTTCGTGGCCGACGAACATGCGATCGTCAGTGCCACGGATGCGCAGGGCCGGATCACCTACACCAATGATCACTTCCGTCGCCTGACCGGTTACGCAGAGCCGGATCTGATCGGACAGAATCACAGGATTCTCAAGTCGGATGTGCATGATCCGGCTTTCTACGAGAATCTCTGGAACACCATCACCAGCGGCCAGGTCTGGCAGGGAACCATCTGCAACCGCGCACGCGATGGCAGCCTCCACTGGCTGGAGACCACTATCGTGCCGCGCCTCGATGCCAGCGGCGAGCCCTACGAATACCTGGCCATCCGTACCGATGTCAGTGACAAGGTGAGCGCCGAGCGGCAGGTCGCGTGGCTGGCGCGTATCCCGGAGGAGAATCCCGAGCCGGTGATGCGCCTGGATCGCAAGGGCCGCGTGCTGTATGCCAACGAGGCGGCGGCGGGGCTGCTAAGGGAATTGCAGGATGCCAACCAGCAATGGCTGCAGCAGCACTGGCCGACGGGGGTGATTCGTGCCCTGGAGACCCGGCATTCCCAGGAGATGGAGCTGTTGGTGGCCGGGCGCTATTACCACTTCTACCTGGTGCCCGTGCCCGCCGAGGAGTACGTGAACATCTACGCCCACGATGTCACCGAGCGGCGCAAGGCAGAGTTGCAGCTCTCGCACCAGGCGCGCCACGATGCCTTGACCGGCCTGGCCAATCGACATGCCTTCGAGGCGATCCTGGACGATGCTATCGAACTGGCACGTTTCGAGGGGCAGCCGAGCATGCTGCTGTACCTCGATCTGGATCAGTTCAAGGTGGTCAACGACACCTGTGGCCATGTCGCGGGTGACGAACTGCTGCGCCAGTTGGGCGCGCGCCTGGCGCGCCAGATCCGCGGCAACGATGAAATCGCGCGCCTGGGGGGCGACGAATTCGCCGTGCTGCTGCGCAACTGCCCCCTCGAGGCGGGGATGGAGATCGCCGAGAAACTGCGCTCCCAGGTGTCTGAATTCCAGTTCGCCTGGGAGGGCAAATCCTTCCGCGTCGGGGTGAGTATCGGGGTGGTGGAGATCCGCGAGGATGCCACCAGCCGCGACGAGGTCATGGCCGCCGCGGACGTGGCCTGCTATGCGGCCAAGGATGCGGGTCGGAATCGCATCCACCTGTTCCATCTGGACGACAACCAGGCGGCCCAGCGGCGGGACGAGATGCACTGGGCGGCGCGCATTCCGCAGGCGCTGGTCGACGACCGTTTCGTGCTCGTGGTGCAGGCCGTGGTGCCGCTGCAGGACAAAGGGGCCCGTGGCCACTACGAGGTGTTGATCCGGATGCGCGACGAGGCCGGCCAATTGATTCCGCCGGGTGCCTTCATCCCGGCTGCCGAACGCTACGACCTGATGCCGGCTATCGATCACTGGGTGGTGCAGCGGGTCTTCGAGGCGCTTGCGCGGCTCAAGGACAGTGGGCAGGACATGGCGCGCTGGCGTTTCGCAGTCAATCTCTGCGGCCCCTCGCTCGGGGATGTCTACCTGGTCGAATTCATCGCCGAACGGCTGCGCGAACTCGAGCTGCCGCCCGGACAGCTGAGTTTCGAGGTCACTGAGACCGCTGCGGTCGGCAATCTCAGCGATGCGGTGGAATTCATCCAGCGGCTGAAATCACTCGGCTGCGAGATCGCCCTGGACGACTTCGGCAGCGGGCTCTCCTCGTTTGCCTACCTGAAGAATCTGCCGGTGGATTTCCTCAAGATCGATGGCGCCTTCGTCAAGGATTTGCTCGACGATCCCATCGATGCCGCCATGGTGGAGGCGATCAATCAAATCGGTCACGTGATGAAGATCCGCACCATTGCCGAGTTTGTGGAGAACGACGAGACTTTCGAGCGGCTGCGTCAGATCGGCGTGGATTTCGCACAAGGCTATGCCATCGACAGGCCCAGGGCGCTCGAGGAGCTCGTGCAGGCGGCGCAGGCAATGCCGGCCGACGGAACCGCCGGGGGTATTTGACGGCGGTCTATGTGACCCGCGTGCCTGGTTGCGCGCCGTCGTCCGGACTCAGCAGATACAGCGCCTTGCCGCCGGGACCCGCGGCCAGCACCATGCCCTCCGACACGCCGAAGCGCATTTTACGCGGCGCGAGATTGGCTACCATAACCGTGAGCCGGCCCTCCAGATTCTCTGGCCGGTAGGCCGACTTGATGCCCGCGAAGACGTTGCGCGTCTCACCACCCAGGTCGAGGCTCAGGCGCAGCAGCTTGTCGGCCCCTTCCACCGGTTCGGCCCGAACGATGCGCGCGATCCGCAGATCCACCTTGGCGAAGTCGTCGAAGGGGATGGTCTCCGCAATGGGTTCCTTCGCCAGGGGAGAATCGGCTGCCGGTTGTGCCGTGACCTCGGCCTCCGCCTGCAGATCTTCCTTCGAGGCCTCGATCATGGCGTCGATGCGATCCTTTTCCACGCGCGTCATCAGAGGTTTGAACTTTTCGATCACATGGTCGGTCAGCGGCTCGGCCTGGCTGTTCCATTGCATGGGTTCGATGCGCAGGAACGCCTCCGCCTGCTCTGCCAGGCGGGGCAGGATGGGCTTGAGATAGCCCACCAGCACCCGGAACAGGTTGATCCCGCTGGAGCAGATCTCCTGCAACTCCTGTTCACGGCCCGCCTCCTTGGCGATGACCCAGGGTTTGTGCCCGTCGATGTACTGGTTGGCGCGGTCGGCCAGGGCCATGATCTCGCGCACCGCCCGGCCGTATTCCCGCTGCTCGAAATGTTCGGCGATGGCATCGCCGGCGGCGACGAACTCGTCGTACAGGGCCGGCTCGCCGCAACGTGCCGCCAGGCGGCCCTCGAAGCGCTTGTGGATGAAGCCTGCGCAGCGGCTGGCGATGTTGACCACCTTGCCCACCAGATCGCTGTTGACGCGCTGCGCAAAGTCCTCGAGGTTGAGGTCCAGGTCGTCCACGCGCGAACTCAGCTTGGCCGCAAAGTAGTAGCGCAGGTACTCGGGATTGAGGTGTTCCAGGTAGGTGCGCGCCTTGATGAAGGTGCCGCGCGACTTGGACATCTTGGCACCATCCACGGTAAGGAATCCGTGCGCCCAGACCGCGCTGGGCATGCGAAATCCAGCCCCGTGTAGCAGCGCAGGCCAGAACAGGGCATGGAAGTAGATGATGTCCTTGCCGATGAAGTGGTACAGCTCGGTATCCGAGCCGGGCTGCCAGAAGCTATCGAAGTCGATCCCCTGCTCGTCGCACAGGTTGCGGAAGCTGGCCATGTAGCCGATCGGGGCATCCAGCCAGACATAGAAGTATTTGCCGGGTGCGTCGGGGATCTCGAACCCGAAGTAGGGTGCATCGCGGGAGATATCCCAGTCCGCCAGGCCGGCTTCGAACCACTCGTCCAGCTTGTTGGCGACCTCCGGTTGGACGTGCCCGGCGCGGTGCCAGTCCTTGAGCACCTGTTCGAAGTCGGCCAGGCGGAAGAAGATGTGTTCCGATTCGCGCTCTACCGGCGTCGCGCCGGAGACTGCCGAGCGGGGATTCTTCAGATCGGTGGGCGCATAGGTAGCACCACAGCTCTCGCAGCTGTCCCCGTACTGGTCCTCGGCCCCACAACGCGGACATTCCCCCTTGATGAACCGGTCCGGCAGGAACATACCGGCCTCGGGGTCATAGGCCTGCTTGATCGTTTTGCGCACGATATGACCGGCATCCCGGTTGCGCTCATAGATCAGGTTGGCGCAGGCCCGGTTTTCCGGTGAGTGGGTCGAATGATAATTGTCGAACCCGATGTGGAAACCGGCGAAGTCTTCGGTGTGCTCTTTCCACACGCGGGCGATCAGTTCCTCCGGTTCGATTCCCTCGGCTCGGGCGCGCAGCATGATGGGGGTACCATGGGCATCGTCCGCGCAGACGTAGTAACACTCGTGACCGCGCAGCTTCTGGAATCGGGCCCAGATGTCGGTCTGGATATATTCGACCAGGTGCCCGAGGTGAATGGAACCGTTGGCATAGGGGAGGGCGCTGGTGACCAGGATCTTGCGGCGTTGCTCTGACATCTCGGCTCGAATATTTTCTGCGATTGAAACGGCGATTATTTCATAACCCCGGCCGGCAATGCGCTCGCCGGTCAACACGCCTTCGCGTGCGGCGACGAAAACCCGAGTAATTCGGTTGGGTTTGGTCGGGGGAGGATGATAGAATCGCCCATCGTTTTTTCCCGGAAAGTATTTCAGGGCGCGCCGAAGCGCGTCCTGCAGGAGTATTCACAATGGCTGAAGTCACGCAAGAATCCATCGAAGAGGCCCTGAAAGGCTACATCGAACCCCACTTGGGCACCGATCTGGTCAGCGCCAAATCGGTCAAGGATATCGCCATCGACGGTGACAAGGTGAAGGTCAAGGTGGTGCTGGGCTTCCCCGCCAAGGGCGTACAGGACGAGATCGCCTCCGCGGTGAAGCAGGCCTGCGAGTCGGTCGAGGGCGTATCCTCCTGCGACGTGGACCTGAGCTGGGAGATCACCGCCCACTCGGTGCAAAAGGCGCTCAAGCCGATCGACAATGTGAAGAACATCATCGCGGTCGCGTCCGGAAAGGGTGGCGTGGGCAAATCCACTACGGCGGTCAACCTGGCCTTGGCGCTCTCCGCCGAGGGAGCGCGGGTCGGGATTCTCGATGCCGATATCTACGGACCCTCACAGCCGCGCATGCTGGGCATCTCCGGCAAGCCCGAGTCGAAGGACGGCAAGACCCTCGAGCCGATGACCAGTTATCACCTGCAGGCCATGTCCATCGGCTTCCTGATCGACGAGGAGACCCCGATGATCTGGCGTGGCCCCATGGTGACCCAGGCGCTGGAACAGCTGCTCAACGACACCAACTGGGACGATCTCGACTACCTGGTGATCGACCTGCCGCCGGGCACCGGGGATACCCAGCTGACCCTGGCGCAGAAGGTGCCGGTCTCCGGCGCCATCATCGTCACCACGCCGCAGGACATCGCCCTGCTGGATGCACGCAAGGGCTTCAAGATGTTCGAAAAGGTGGAGGTGCCGGTGCTGGGCATCGTGGAGAACATGTCGATCCACATCTGCTCCAACTGCGGCCACGAGGAGCATATATTCGGCGAGGGTGGTGGCGAGCGCATGGCCCAGGAGTATGGGGTTGACTTCCTCGGGGCACTGCCGCTGGAAAAACGCATCCGAGAAGAGACCGATTCGGGCAAACCCACGGTGGTGGCGGAGCCTGAGGCGCGTGCCTCGGAGATCTACCGCGAGATCGCCCGCAAGGCTGCGGCCAAGCTGTCACGCCAGGCGAAGAGCTACGCCGCGAAGTTTCCGAATATTGTCATTCAGAACAACTGACATTCGGGTCCACTGTAGTGCACGAGCCCCGATACCGGCCCGGTATCGGGGCTTTTCTTTGGTGCCTTGTACTTCAGTCGAAATAGAAGAGCTGCAGTCCCCAGTGCTCGCCCCGCAGGCGCGGCACTCTGACGATAGGCCGGTATTCATAGTGGCGGTAGCGCGGCCGGTAGATCGGATGATCATGCCGCCGCTTCCAGTGACGCCAGTGGTGGCGTCGGGCCTTGTGCCGGTGAGGATGTCGGTATTCATGGTGCCGGTGGCGCGGACGTTGGTCTCTGACGACCAGAGTCACCCGCTCGCGTTCACGGTGGTCGCGGTCGCCATGGCGGTCACCGTGTCGGTCGCCATTCCGGTCATGGGCGAAGGCGGTCGACGCCGTACCCGAAACGGCCAGGACCGCGGTGAGCAGGATTGCGGCTGGGTATTTCATGAGAATGCCTCCTATGTTCCCTGTGTCGGGGTTGGGAGGCCCGACCGGCAGGCCGGCAACCTCCTTGTAGAGACATTCTGCAGAGGCCGGCTGAACCGGAGCTGAACGGTAGCGATCGGCCCGGGCCGCCGCGTTCATCCGGTGGAACGTTGCGGCGGAATGTCAGCGAGGGATCAGAGCGAGCCCCAGCTGTCCTTGCGCCGGCGCAGGCGCAGGTGCGGCAGTATCAGGCCGATCAGGATGCCGGCGATGATTACGCCACTGCCGATCATGAACCAGCGTTGCGCGCTGTTGTTTTCGAGTTCACGCTTTTCCTGCTTCAGCTCCTCGTTCGAGCGCGTCAGCTCCGCCACCTGCTTGCGCAGCTCGTTGCGCTCGTTGGAGATACGCACCGCATTCGCCGAGGTACGGCGCAATGCGGCCAGTTCCTGTTCGATCCGGGTCTTCTCTTCCTGCAGCGCGGTGTGTTCGCGTTGCAGCTTGTTGTGTCGGTCGGTGAGATCGGCCAGGCGGCGCTGCAGTTCGCTGGGCGCGGTCTTCAGGGCCGCGACCTCTTCCTGCAATGCGGCGAGCTGGTCGCGGGCTACCGGGTGGCGCAGCAGTTGCCGGGTCAGCACGAAGCCCTCCTTGCCGTTGGGCAGGCGCACCCGGGTGTAGCCGGTTGGTTTGTTGCGCGAGAGTACCTGTACCGGTGTGCCGGACTTGATCATGCTGATGATCTTGTGGCGCGGACTCTCGCCGCTGCGGACCGTGATCTTGAACTCGTCGGTGACCCAGGCGCGTTCGGCAAAGACCTGGGGGGCGGCCAGGAGCAGGGCGATTAACAGGTATCTCTTCACTTCTTCGATCCTCTACAACTGATCAGGCGTCAGCCTTGGAAACCTCGTCGGTGTGCGCGAAACATATTAGATGCTCGGCCTCGATACGGACGCGAACCCGTTCACCCAATGCGTGGTCCCGGTGGCTGGGAAACAGCGAGAGCAGCCGAGTTCCGCGGTCCGATTGCAGGGTGAACATGACCTCCGCCCCCTTGAAGGCGCGCTCCACCACGGTGAGCGGGATCGGGCCCTCCTCGTCGGGAACCACGTCATCGGGTCTCAGCAGAATATCGACCCGGTTCCCGATACCCTCGCGACAGGAGCAGCGGTCTGCCTCCAGGATACCGAACTCCGTGTCGAAACGGGCCGGTTCGGTCAGGGTTCCTTCGATGAATGCGCCCTGTCCGATGAAGTCTGCCACGAATCGCGTGCGCGGCTCATGATACAGGTTAAACGGGGTGTCCCACTGCAGGATTCGCCCCTGGTGCATGACCCCGACCTTGTCCGAGATCGCAAAGGCCTCATGCTGGTCGTGGGTGACCAGTATAGCGGTGGTTCCCTGGCCCCTGAGGATATCCCGCACCTCGAGACTCAGTCGCTCGCGCAGTTCGACATCGAGATTCGAGAAGGGTTCATCCATCAGCAGGAGCCTTGGCTGGGGCGCCAGGGCTCGTGCCAGTGCGACGCGTTGCTGCTGCCCGCCGGAAAGCTCGTCGGGATAGCGCTCGCCGAGTCCGGGCAGGCCGACCGCAGAGAGTAACTGCCTGGCCCGGTAGTCGCGATCCGGGGTGCTCAGACGCTTTAGACCGAACCGGATATTTTCGATCACCGTCAGGTGGGGAAACAGCGCATAGTCCTGAAAAACCATCCCGATGCCGCGTTGCTCTGGGGGCACGGTGTTTTCAGGGGTGGAAACCGTCTCGGAGGCGATGCTGATTTGACCGGCCTGGATCGACTCGAAGCCCGCGATCGCGCGCAGTGCGGTGGTCTTGCCGCAGCCACTTGCCCCGAGCAGGCTGACGATCTCGCCTTGGTTGATGTGAAA
Source organism: Chromatiales bacterium (assembly GCA_024762475.1). Lineage (GTDB taxonomy): Bacteria > Pseudomonadota > Gammaproteobacteria > Chromatiales > Chromatiaceae > MONJU. The sequence goes on from JANTHJ010000007.1 coordinate 36,731, forward strand.
GCTCAGGTCCTGGACGACGGGCTCTTCGTCGTAGGCGACACGGATCTGCTCGACTTTCAGAAGCGGCATCGGCAGCCTGATCAGGCGAGGAGGAATTCGAGCAGGGCCTTCTGCGCGTGCAGGCGGTTCTCCGCCTCGTCCCAGACCACGCTCTCCGGTCCGTCCAGCAGATCCGCTTCCACCTCCATCCCTCGGTAGGCGGGGAGGCAATGCATGAACAATGCATCGGGGGCCGCGTTCGACATCAGCGCCCGCGTCACCTTGTAGGGGGCGAAGGCGGCCTCGCGACGCTTCTTTTCTTCCTCCTGGCCCATGCTCACCCAGGTGTCAGTGACCACCAGGTCGGTACCATCGACTGCGGCCAGTGGATCGCGCACGATGCGGCAGCGATCGCCGGCCGCGGCCAGGACATCGGCATCGGGATCGTAACCCTCGGGACAGGCGATCCGAAGCTGGAAGTCGAATTGTCGCGCTGCATTGATATAGGAATGGCACATGTTATTGCCGTCACCTACCCAGGCCACGCGGCGTCCGGCAATCGGTCCCCGATGCTCGGTGAAGGTCTGGATATCGGCCAGCAGCTGGCAGGGGTGCACCAGGTCGGTCAGCCCGTTGATCACCGGCACCCGGGAATAGCGGGCAAAGCGCTCGACCTTTTCGTGCTCGAAGGTGCGGATCATGATGGCGTCGACCATACGCGAAAGTACTCGCGCGGTATCTTCGATCGGCTCTCCGCGCCCCAGTTGGGTGTCGCGTGGCGACAGGAACAGCGCGGTCCCGCCGAGCTGTGCCATGCCGGCCTCGAAGGAGACCCGGGTGCGGGTGCTGGATTTCTCGAACACCATGCCCAGCACCTTGCCCACCAGCGAAGGGTGTGGGTCGCCCTCGCGTTGCAGTCGCTTCAACTCGTGCGCCCGCTCGATGATGCCTGCGAGCTCCTCCGGTTTGAAATCCAGAAGGGTCAGAAAATGACGTATTGCTTTCATGCTCGAGTTACCGAAGAACGTCAGGCCGGGCCGACGAAATCCCGCACCAGGCCGCCGAGGATGGATACCAGCTGTTCCGCCTCGGCCTCGCTGAGGATCAGCGGGGGAAGGAGCCGGATCACCCGCTCAGCGGTGACGTTGATCAGCAGTCCCCGGTCGAGCGCGGCGGACACCAGCTCGCCGCAGGGGCGATCCAGTTCGATGCCGATCATCAATCCCGCGCCCCGGATGTCGGTGACCGCATCCAGTTCGGCCAGCTCGGCATTCAGATCGTCCAGAAGTTTCTCGCCCAGCATGGCGGCGCGGCCCGGCAGGTCGGCGCTGCGCAAGGTATCGCAGACCACCATTCCGGCACGGCACGCGAGGGGATTGCCGCCGAAAGTCGATCCATGGTTCCCGGGGGCGAACAATTCGGCGGCCTCCCCCTGAGCCAGACAGGCGCCGATGGGCACGCCGTTGCCCAGGCCCTTGGCCAGGGTCATGACATCCGGCACGATGTCGGTGTGCTGGAAGGCAAAAAAGCGTCCTGTACGTCCCATGCCGGTCTGAATCTCGTCGAGCATCATCAGCCACTGGTTCTGGTCACACAGTTCGCGGATGCCCTCCAGGTAGCCGGGATCCGGGATACGAATACCCCCTTCGCCCTGAATCGGTTCCACCAGGACCGCCACCACATCGGCGTGGTTGTCGGCCACCGCCCGCAGTGCCTCGAGGTCATTGAACGGAACGCGCACGAAACCTTTCACCAAAGGCTCGAATCCCGCCTGCACCTTGCGGCTGCCGGTGGCACTGAGGGTGGCAAGGGTACGGCCATGGAAGCTGTTCTCCATCACCACGATGGTCGGATTGCGGATTTTCCGCCGATGGGCGTAAAGCCGGGCCAGCTTGATCGCTGCCTCGTTCGCCTCGGCACCAGAATTTGCGAAAAAGCCCCGCTGCATGCCAGACAACTGGCAAAGGAGCTCGCCCAGCGCCTCCTGTTCCTTGATCCGGTAAAGATTGGAGACATGCAGCAGGCGGCCTGCCTGGTCGGCCAGGGCAGCGGTCAGGGCCGGGTGTGCATGGCCGAGCCCGCAAACCGCAATGCCCGACAGGGCATCGAGGTACGTCTTGCCCGTCTCGTCGGTCAGCCAGGCGCCCTGGCCCTGGACAAAGGTTACCGGCAGCCGGTTATAGGTGTGCATCAGAACATCGGTCATGGACGCCGCCCGTCTCGTCGAAACAAAAAAGGCGGTCTCGGGCTGCGAGGACCACCTCAGATTGCCGCACCCTGCGGCAGCAAGGGGCGGAAAATAGCCGTATTTACGGCGGTAATCAAGTGAATCGGGCAAAGAAAAACCCCGGTCGGCGCGGGCCGACCGGGGTCTTCGTCGCTATTTGCGGCAGGTCAGAGCGGCAGAAGGCCGCCGTGACCGAACCCGACCATGCTCATGAGCATCGGGATCGAGAGCAGGGTATTGGTCCGCGAGGCGTACAGCGCCACCACCTTGGCCTTGGCGATCTCCTCGGGGCTGGCCGAGACCATGCCCAGGATCTTCTTCTGGTTCGGCCAGATGAAGACCCACACGTTGAACAGCATGATGGTGCCCAGCCAGGCGCCCACGCCGATGATCTCCATGCCGCCGCTCAGGGTGAAGGCATTGATGATCCCCTGCATGCCGCCGCCGATCTGGGCGAGGCCGGAAAGGCCGGTCAGCCAGGTCAGGACAGCGGCCCAGCGGAAGTAGAGCAATGCCCGCGGTGCCACGTACTTGTTGATGGCGGCAGGACCGGGCTCCTTGTCCGCCAGGGCGGCGCCGACTGCCGGCACCTGCACGAAATTGAAGTAATAGAGCAGACCGATCCAGGTAATGCCGAAGATCACGTGCAGCCAGATGGTCAGACCGGTGCCGGTGCCGCTCGCGCCCATGGCGAGGGTGATGATGACAGCTAGGACGACGCCAACGAGTGCGCTCGCCCAGGGGGATTTGAGTGGGTTCATGGTGATTCTCTCCTGTTTGGTATTTTAGGGGACCGGTCGGTCCGCTAACGCGGCGTCTTGGGGGGTTCGATTCGCCCGGTTCATGCTTCGAAGTGGGGCAGCCTATCCGCAATTGTCGCGGCGGAACGGACCAGAGGTTCCTGGGTGTTATCTCACGGTTGATTAGAAGCCCGAGGATTTTAGTCGGATAATCGCGTGGCGGCAATCATGTTCCCCTGCCGAGACCGGTTTCTCGTTCGCGCGGCCCATGACAGGGGCATCCGGGTGGGCCAAAATGCAGTGATGAATCCTGCCGAGCTGAATATCTTTTCCAGTCGCCTCGATGCCATCTGCGATGAAATGGGCGTGGTGCTGCGCAACGCCGCCTTCTCTCCCAACATTCGTGATCGTCTCGATTTCTCCTGCGCGATCTTCGACGCGGAGGGGGCGCTCTGTGCGCAGGCGGCCCACATTCCCGTACACCTGGGCAGCATGGCCTATGCGATGGCCGATGTGGTGGCCGACATCGATTGGCAGCCGGGCGACCAGGTGGTGTTCAACGATCCCTATCTGGGGGGCACCCATCTGCCCGATGTCACCCTGGTGGCGCCGGTGTTCGTGGGCGAGACGCTGGTGGGGTTCGTGGTCAACCGGGCGCACCATGCCGATATCGGTGCGCAGCGCCCCGGCAGCATGCCCATCTCCCGCACCCTGGAAGAAGAGGGGCAGGTGATTGCACCGACCCGCCTGGTGGCTGCGGGGCGCACCGATCGGGCGCTGTTCGATCGCCTCACCGCGACGGCGGGAAGCGCGCGCGAATCCGCGGGCGATTTCTCGGCCCAGCTGGCGGCCAATCGAGCGGGCGCAAAGGCCCTGGCGGCCCTCGTGTCGGGGATGGGTAATGAGCGCTACGAGGCCGGATTGGCGGCCCTGAACGACTATGCCGAACGGCTGGCACGCCACGTCCTTCGGACACTCCCGGCGGGGAGCTATCATTTCGAAGACCTGCTGGATGACGACGGGCAGGGAAACCGTGATATCCCCATCCGGGTCGAGATCCTGGTCAGTCCGACGGGGGTCGAGGTGGATTTCTCGGGCAGCGCCCCGCAGGTGGAGGGCAACGTCAACTGCCCGCTGGCGGTGACCGCCGCGGCGGTGCTGTATGTCTTTCGCTGCCTGATGCCGCCCCAGACGCCGGCCTGTGCTGGCGCCTTCCGACCCATCACGCTGAGCGCGCCGGCAGGCAGCCTGCTGAACGCGCGGTATCCGGCCGCGGTTGCCGCGGGCAATGTCGAAACCAGCACGCGGGTGGTCGATGTTTTGCTCGGCGCATTGGCAGAGGCCGATCCGGAGCTGGTGCCTGCTGCCAGCCATGGGAGCATGAACAACCTGGCGATGGGGGCCACCGGCGCGCGCCCGTGGAGCTACTACGAGACCCTCGGCGGCGGCATGGGGGCGCATGCCCTGGGAGACGGGCCGGATGCGGTCCAGACCCACATGACCAACACCCTGAACACGCCGGTGGAGATCCTCGAGACCCACTACCCCCTGCGCATTACCCGTTATATGGTGCGGCGCGGCAGCGGGGGCGCGGGTCAGCACCGCGGCGGCGATGGATTGATCCGCGAATTCGAGTTTCTCGCGCCGGCGCATTTTACCCTTTTGACCGAGCGCCGCCGGCATGCGCCCTGGGGGCTGGCCGGTGGCGGTCGTGCCCAACCCGGCCGTAATCGACTCAATGGCCAACCGCTTCCCGGCAAGTGCGAGGGGAAGGTCATGGCGGGTGATCGGCTGACCATCGCTACGCCGGGCGGGGGTGGCTGGGGTGTCGGTACGACGGCCGAAACAGACTGTGGGAGTGATGGCTAGTGTGCGGATTGTGCGGCGAGATCCTGTTTGGGGATACAGCGGCCTCCCTGGCCAACGTGGCGCGGATGCTGCCGGCGCTGAAGCGGCGTGGCCCGGACGACGAGGGCAGCTGGCAGGCCGGCCCAGTGGCGCTGGGGCACCGGCGCCTGTCGATCATCGACCTCTCGCCCCGTTCCCACCAGCCCATGGTCGATGGGGAGCTGGGCCTGGTCTTCAACGGCGCCATCTACAATTATCGCGAGCTGCGCCGCGAGCTGCAGGCAAAGGGGCATCGGTTCAGCTCCGACGGCGATACCGAGGTGATCCTCAAGGCCTACCGGGAATGGGGCGAGGACTGCCCGGCCAGGCTGCATGGCATGTTCGCCTTCGCGCTCTGGGACGGCGCGCGGCAGCGCCTGTTCGCTGCCCGTGACCGCTTCGGCATCAAGCCCTTCTACTACGCCCCGGGGGACGGCTGGCTGCGTTTTGCGTCCAACACCCAGGCGCTGCTGGCCACCGAGGGCATCGATACCGGCATCGACCCGGCGGGGCTGCATTTCCAGTACACACTGCACGGGGTCATCCCGGCGCCACGCACCATCCTGCAGGGCATCCGCAAGCTCGAGCCGGCACACAGCCTGTCGGTGGGGCTGGATGGCCGTATCGAGACGCGCCGCTATTGGGATCTGGATGCGCGGCGGGGTGACCTCGATCTGACCGAGGGCCAGTGGGTCGAGTTGATCCACGAGCGTCTGTTGGCGGCGGTGCGCCGACGCAACGAGGTGGCGGATGTGCCGGTGGGGGTGTTGCTCTCGGGCGGTCTGGATTCGAGCCTGTTGGTGGCGTTGCTGGACGAAATCGGCGTCGAGGGTTTTCATACCTTCTCGGTGGGCTTCGAGGATCAGCCTGAGGAGAAGGGGAGCGAGTTCGAGTATTCGGACCAGGTGGTGGAGCGATTTCATCCGATCCATCATCAGTTCCTGGTGCCGAACGATGAGGTGCTGCGACGTCTGCCCGAGGCGGTGGATGCGATGGCCGAGCCGATGTTCGGCCAGGATGCGGTGGCCTTCTACCTGCTGTCCGAACAGGTGTCCCAACATATCAAGGTGGTGCAGTCGGGGCAGGGTGCCGACGAGGTCTTCGGCGGCTATTTCTGGTATCCGCGGATGGCGGCCGAGACCGAGGGCTCGCGCCTGGAGCGTTTTCGCAAACACTATTTCGATCGCGATCACGAAGAGCTGTTGCGCATGCTCACCCCGCGCTACCGCAATGGAGACTACACCGGGCAGTACATCGCTCAGGGCCTGGACGACCCGCTGACCGATGACTTCATGGACGCGGTATTCAAACTCGATGTGACCACCCTGATCGTCGACGACCCAGTCAAACGGGTGGACAACATGACCATGGCCTGGGGTCTGGAGGCCCGGGTACCATTCCTCGATCACGAGCTGGTGGAAGCGGCGGCACGCTGCCCTACCGAGTACAAGCTCAAGGACGGCGGAAAATATTTGCTGAAGCGGATCGCGAGGGGCCGCGTGCCGGATGCGGTCATCGACCGCCCCAAGGGGTATTTCCCGATGCCTGCGCTGAAATACGTGCGGGGCGAGTTTCTGGCCTTCATGCGCGACATACTCAATTCGCAGGCCTGCCGCGAGCGGGGCGTGTTCGAGCGCGCATACGTGGACATGTTGCTCGATGCCCCGGAAATGCACCATACCCGCATCATGGGCAGCAAGCTATGGCATCTGGCCCTGCTGGAGTTCTGGCTGCAGCGGCACGGGATCTGATTCTCCTTTCCAGGGAATGGTTTAACCCCGGCGGCGCAGCCTCTAGAATGGCTAGCCCGAATATTTCACCCGGGGACGCGATGATCGTGCGGAGATGGGCGTTCTCGAGTGGATTTCCGACCGAGTCAATAGCCAGCCTATTGACGAGGGAGGAAATACCGCTCGAGGGCGACCAGATCGGTGCGAGGGCGCGTCCAGCGTTGGCCCGGTAACCTTTCGTTACCCGGCAATATGCGCAGAATATCTCTGGCAACCAATGAGTTATCAGTATTTTTCGGCGACCGGGTGAAATATTCGGGCTAGGTCAGTCGATCAACGGGCAAGAGGTGCCGAGAATGGACGTATTGGACAGAATCAAAGAGCAGGTCGAGTCGAATCCCATCATCATCTACATGAAGGGAACCCCGCAGTTTCCCCAATGTGGCTTTTCATCGCGGGCCGCGGGGGCCCTGCAGGATTGCGGCGAGAAGTTCGCGTATGTGAATGTGCTGGCCGATCCGGAGATCTTCGAGAACCTGCCGCGCTTCGCCGATTGGCCCACCTTCCCCCAGGTCTATGTCAATGGCGAGTTGGTAGGCGGCTGTGATATCACCCTGGAACTGCATGCCAACGGCGAGCTGCAGAAGATGGTCCAGGAAGCGGCGCAGAATTGGCCCAAGCCCGAGGCGGCCGAAAGTTGACCGAGCGCGGGTCGCCGCTCAGCTCCCGGTCGGCCGAGCCGGTGCCTCCAGCCACGGCTGAGGGGCGCCCAGGTCCTGCCACTGGTTGATCACCGTGCAGAACAGTTTTGCGGTCATCTCGGTGTCGTAGAGCGCCCCATGTGCCTGTGCCGGGTCCCATTCCATGCCCGCCGCCTTGACCGCCTTGGCAAGGACGGTCTGTCCGTAGGCCATCCCCGAAAGCGTTACGGTGTCGAAGGTGCTGAACGGGTGGAAAGGGTTGCGTTTGTAGTTGCAGCGCGCGACCGCTGCGTTCAGGAAGGCCAGATCGAAAAAGGCATTGTGTCCGACCAGGATGGCACGCTTGCAGGCACTTGCCTTTACCGCGGCGCGAATGGGCTGAAACAAGCCGGAGAGCGCCTCCGGCTCAGCCTTGGCCAGGCGTAGTGGGTGCCAGGGATCGATACCTGTGAACTCCAGTGCCTTGGGATCCAGGTTGGCCCCCTCGAACGGCAATACGTGCTCCATGAAGGATTGCGCCGGCTCGAGATGGCCGGAGGGTGTCAGGCGCAGGGTAACTGCAGCAATCTCCAGCAGGGCGTCGCGATCGGCGTCGAATCCCCCGGTTTCGACATCGACCACCACCGGCAGGTAGCCGCGAAAGCGGTGACTCATGCGCGGGTCGTATTCGATACTGTCGGTTTCTTCATCCACCGGCGCAGGATAAAGAAAGCGGTTGTTGGGCGCGAGTCCAAATGCGGATTCAAGTTCCCTTGGTACCTGCCGATGCAAGAGGCGTCGGTGGATCGGGCCTGCCAGCGCGCCGGTCGAGCACGTATAATGAAGGTTCCTGTCGGGTGACCACGACAACCGGAAGCCAAGGAATGCCACAATGAAGACCAAACGCCTCCTCGGGAGTTCACTGCGCGTGCTCCTGCTGGCCGGAAGCCTGGTGCTGGGTGGATGTGCCACCAATGCCGAATTCGCAGACCCCCGCGATCCCCTTGAGCCGTTCAACCGCGCCATGTACAGCCTGAACGACATGCTGGATCGCGCCTTCTTCAAGCCTCTGGCGCAGGGCTATCAGCTGATTGTGCCGACGCCCGTGGACAAGGGCGTGACCAATTTCTTCAATAATCTCGAAGACGTCACCACGGCGGTCAACAACCTCCTGCAGCTGAAGGTGGGTCGCGCGGCCAACGACCTGGGACGGGTGGTGGTCAACAGTACCCTGGGTATCGGGGGGCTGTTCGATGTGGCCAGTAATATGGATCTACCGCGCCATGACGAGGATTTCGGCCAGACTCTGGGCACCTGGGGCGTTGCCTCGGGCCCTTACCTGGTTCTGCCGATCATCGGATCGACCAGTGGCCGGGATGCCGTGGGTGTGGTGGTGGACTGGTTCACCGACCCGGTGACCTATGTGCAGGACGACACCGTGCGTTGGAGCCTGCGCGGCCTCGATTTCGTCGATACCCGGGCCGATCTGCTCAGTGCCAGCCGGGTCGTCGATCAGGCAGCGCTTGATCCCTATGCCTTTGTGCGTGACGCCTACCTGCAGCGCCGCCTGAATGCCGTGTATGACGGGAATCCACCGGAACCGGAAGAGGATTTCTGAGGGGGTGGGTTCCCCGCGAGGCGGCATGCACTTTCGGGCAGGCAAAAAAAGCCCGGCGGGGCGCCGGGCATAACGAGAAGACCTTGAGGAACCTCTGATCAATTCATGGCACGGCATCTTGCGGTGCCAAATCGTCCATTTCTGCGTTGCGAATCTTCGCAATAGCTGGCTATTACGTGCGATTCGCGCCTTGAATTGAACGATTTTTCACCGCAATCTGCTCGCGCCAGAATCAATCAGCGGTTCCTTGACTCACCCCGCAATCGCGAGAACGGGGCTCGCCTGCCGCCTCGATCCGTCGAGGCCGGATCCATCCGGTCGAATCCTTTCCGACAGGTGGCAGATAAATTGTCGGTCCTGGCCGGCAATTTGTCTGTCAGAAAAGACAGTGGCTGGTTGTAGGAATTTTCCTCGTCTCCTGTGCGACGGATACGACCGGTCTCCTGTTACACTCCCCTGATCATGCAGGTTCTGTATCCGCCCATCCGCCCCTACGCCCGCCATGAGCTGGCGGTCAGCGAGCGCCACACGCTGTACGTCGAAGAGGTGGGCAACCCGGCTGGGATCCCGGCTGTGTTCCTGCATGGCGGGCCGGGTGCCGGTTGCGAGCCCTGGCATCGGCAATTCTTCGATCCGGAGCGCTACCGGGTGATTCTCTTCGATCAGCGGGGTGCGGGGCGCTCCCGGCCGCATGCGGCATTGGAGGAGAACACCACCTGGGACCTGGTCGAGGATATCGAGTGGCTGCGTCGCCACTTCGGGATCGAGCGATGGCTGGTGTTCGGTGGCTCCTGGGGGTCCACCCTGGGCCTGGCCTACGCACAGGCCCATCCGGAACGGGTGAGCGCCCTGGTGCTGCGGGGCATCTTTCTGTGCCGGGACCACGAGATCCGGTGGTTCTATCAGGAGGGGGCAAGTCGTGTCTTTCCGGATTATTGGGAAGACTTCGTTGCGCCGGTGGAGCCGGAACAACGTCATGATCTGTTGCGAGCCTATCACCGGCTGCTGACCGGTGGGGACGAACTGCGCCGCATGGCGGCCGCCCGCGCCTGGTCGGTGTGGGAAGGGCGATGTGCGACCCTCGAGCCCAATCCCGAGGTGGTGGCGCACTTTCGCGGCTCCCACGTCGCATTGGCGATGGCCCGGATCGAAAGCCACTACTTCGTCAACAAGGCCTTTCTCGAACCGAACCAGCTATTGCGAGATGCCCATCGGCTGGCCGATGTCCCTGGCACCATCGTGCATGGCAGGTACGACGTGATTTGCCCGGTGCAAAACGCCTGGGAATTGCACAGGGCCTGGCCGCGCAGTGAGCTGGCCATCGAGCCCCGCAGCGGCCATGCAGCGGGCGAGCCCGAGATCAGCGCGGCGCTGGTGCGTGCGACGGATTTCTACGCGGGAGAACTGGGCTGAGCCTCATGTCTGGCTCGCGCTGGCCTCCTGGCGCAGTTGCCCGAGCAGCCCGGACAGCACCTTGGCGTGTTCGGGTTCGATACCGATGATGCGTCCGCCCATCCAGTAGCTTCCGGCGGTATTGGCAGGGCTCACCCAGCTCACCTTCAGGCCCAGAGAGAGCAACGGCCGGTCGGGCCTGTCGCCGCTGCGCAGGTCGATCTGCATGACCCCCCCTGGCTCGCCATGGGCCGAACCCAGGATCATCAGGCCCCGACTCGATAGGTTTACCAGGGTTCCGAGCAGGCGGTTGCTCAGATTGTCGTAGGCAAAGAGATTGAGCGGCAGGGCGTCGAGACGCGATTCGCGCCGGCGTTCCTCGTTCATGCGTCGGTTCCTGTGGCGAGTGAGGTTTCGAGTCGGTGCTTGATCGAGGCCAGCAGCCGGCCAAAGACGCCTTCGGCCTTGACTTTGGCCGGGCGTAGGGCGCCGTTCTCGAGGTCCAGTGCGGTCTGTTCCAGTGACATGCGGGCCCGCTTGAGACCATGCTGGTCAACGAACAGCACATGCCGGGTATGCGGATTGGACCAGAGCAACTTGACCAGGATGGGTTGTTCGGCGGGCCCGGTCTGCATTAGGAACCAGCTGCCGACCGGGATCTCCAGCACCCGGGCGACGGCGGCCTCGTCCACCTCGGGCGCTGCGTGTTCCTGCTCCTCGGCCTCCAGGATTTCCTCCGCCTCAGCTTCGGCTTCGACCGCTTCCGCTCCGGAATCCAGCTCCGGCAGTCGCCGGAGGAAGGCGGCGATCTTGTCCTGGTAGTGTGGCAGGAGCTGCACGATCAGTTCGCCCAGCCGGTCGCCGGCTGCCCGGGACGCGCTCGCATCCCCGACAGCGACCTGCTCTATGAGCTGGATGGCAGCATCCAGCGCCTGTCTGCAATCCGGGGCCTGCGGGTCGAGTTGGTTGCGTAGCAGCAACAGGCTCATGTAATCGTTGAAAATCGTGTGAAAGAAGATGCGCACATCTGTCGGGAGCTTGTGCTGGCGCAGCAGGGTCTGCGTGGCAGACTCCGCGGACTGACGGGCCCTCTGGAGCATCGTCTGCCCCTTTTCCGACTCCAGTGTCCGCTTCTCGGAGACCTTCTTGGCCTGCTCGAGTTGATTTGCCTTGCGCTCGACCTCATCGCTCAGGTGCTGGTAATCCGGATTGCCATCCGAATCAATGATCTTGCGCACGCAATATTGCAGCGTTGGATAGATGCCGCTGCGCAGGCGCTCGGGGTCTACCCAGCGAATTCCGAGCTGCAGCATGCGGTCCAGCAACAGGCGTGCCGGGTGCTGCTCGTCGCTGAGGAAGGTCGGATCGTTGACCGCGATCTTGAGATAGGGCGTGTGCAAATGGCTGAGCAGGGTCTTGAGCTGCGGCGGGATGCTGTCGTCGTCGAGAATGGCCTCGAACAACATGCCGACGATATCGATTGCGTTCTGCTCGCGTTCCCCCACGTTCTTGCTGCCACCCATCAGTGAGTGGATGAGGGCGCGCTGTTTTTTCAGCGTCTCCCGTACCTTGAGCAGCAGTTCCTTGTCGACGACGACCTTGTTGTCCCGCGTGACCAGCATTTGACTTGCGGGGTTGGGCGCCTGGGCCGCCAGTTCCGGGGAATCGATGGCCTCATTGACCCGCCGCTGGCTCTCCTGTGGGGGTACTGGAGGGTAGTCTGTCGGCGCTTCGCCCAGCTCCTGGTAAGACTTGCGCCGGCGCTGCAGAGAGAGCAGGCGCGAGATATCGGTCATGGTCTGTTCAGCGGTGGGTGCTGGGGGCACCGGTGACTGCATATCGTCCTGCAGAAGTGAGTCTGGCGTCTCTTCGCTGTCTCGCCCTTCCTCGGTCAGGTCGGAGGCTTGTGCGCCTTCGCCGCGATTTGGGATGGTGTATTTCACGGTGGGCAGCACGCCGGCCTCGGCCAGCTGCTGGTTGATCTCGGAGACCGCCATGTCCAGCTCGCCCATCACGTAGCGGTCGAACAGGGTGAACAGCACCAGCAGGACCCGGCTGGGCACCTCGAGGATCTCAATGCTGTTCTCGAAGGCGTTGGCGACCCGTTTCGGGTTCATCGGCAGGTCATCCAGCTGGAACTTACGCCCGCCATAGACTGCAGAGAGGCGCTGCTTGAGTGCATGGAAGTTCTGCTGGTTGCGCATGGCGCAGTTGTTGGCGATGGTCTCCAGGGCTACGGAGCGTTCGTATTCCTCGCGCTCGAGCAGGCTCAGGGTCTCGTCGCCCGGCGCGGGCTTCTTGGGGCCGGCCTCCTGCTCGAAGCGTTCGAGTTCGTCGCGAAACCTTGCCAGGAGCATGTCTCCGCGCATGGTCAGCAGGTGTTGGGCGTCGAAGAACGAGGTCTGCAGGTCCACGCTCTCGGATTTGGCGGCGAAATCGACCAGGGTTTCGCCCACGTTATCCAGCAGCAGATTGAGTCCATCGCACAGGCGCTCGATCGTCTGGGAACGCCAGTTGGAGAGGATGGTCGAGGCTTTTGGGTTCATTCAGCTTTCCGTAGCGATGCCTAGGAGGTTCAGAATATAGTCCTGCGCGCTGACGAATGCTATCGGCGGCAATTGGAAGAAGTTTAGCAATTTTGGGCCGGCGCCCTGCTGGGGGCCACGCCTGAAACCAGACTAGGACCCGTTTTGCGGCGAGGGCCGAATGATCGGACTGATTCAAAGGGTTAGCGAGGCACGCGTCTCAGTCGCGGGGAAGGTTGTGGGCGAGATCGGTCCCGGCCTGTTGGCGTTGGTGGGCGTGGAAAAGGACGATACCGAGGCCCGGGCGGAGCGGCTGTTGCAGCGCATGCTCGGGTACCGGGTCTTCGCCGACGACCAGGGGCGCATGAACCTCAGCCTGCAGCAGGTGGGTGGCGGTCTGCTGCTGGTGCCTCAGTTCACCCTCGCCGCCGATACCCGCAAGGGTGCGCGGCCCAGTTTTTCCAGCGCGGCGCCGCCCGATCTGGGGCAGCGCCTGTTCGAGCACCTGGTCGACCAGGCGGCCGCCGCACATCCAGAGGTGGCAATGGGCGAGTTCGGGGCCGACATGAAGGTGGCCCTGGTCAATGACGGCCCGGTGACCTTCTGGCTGAAGGCCTGAGGCGCTGGACGGACCGGAAGTGCCGTCTTGGCTTAGCCGGAAAATTGCGTCAGCGTCCCCGAGAGCAGGCGGAACTCGCAGCCGCCTGAATCGGGATAGAGCAGAGACGGGTACGAACCGTTACCGCCAAAAATGGCGTTGATTCGGAAATATCCGCTGTCGTTTCAGCTCGTCACAGCGGCGTCGCCGTTCGGCTGGTGCAATTTTCGGGTTAGAATGCGCTTTTTCCCGATCCATGCCGAGGCCAGTTCCGATGCCCCGCAGTGCGCGTGTCGAGCGTAACACCCTTGAAACCAAGATCAGCGTCGCCATCGCGCTCGATGGCAGCGGCCGCTCCAGCCTGAATACCGGCGTGCCCTTTCTCGAGCACATGCTCGACCAGGTGGCCCGCCACGGATTGATCGACCTGGAAATCGAGGCGAAGGGCGATCTGCACATCGATGCCCACCATACGGTGGAGGACATCGGCATCACCCTGGGCCAGGCATTCGCCCAGGCGATCGGCGACAAGAAGGGCATTCGCCGCTACGGCCACGCCTATGTGCCGCTGGACGAGGCGCTGTCGCGTGTGGTGCTGGATATCTCGGGCCGGCCGGGGCTGGAGTTTCATGTGGATTTCAGCCGCGCCGCCATCGGCGGTTTCGACGTGGACCTGTTCCATGAATTCTTCCAGGGCTTCGTCAATCATGCCCTGGTGACCCTGCATGTAGACAACCTGCGTGGCAACAATGCCCACCATCAGGCCGAGACCGTCTTCAAGGCCTTCGGTCGGGCCCTGCGCATGGCACTCGAAGCGGATCAGCGCATGCAGGATCTGATTCCCTCCACCAAGGGGGCCCTGTAGGTCGCCCGAGAAGGTAGCAGCAGATGGGCCGCAAGATCGCTGTCATCGATTACGGGATGGGCAACCTGCGCTCCGTGGCCAAGGCCGTGGAGCATGTTGCCGGCGACGCCGAGGTGCGCGTCACCGACGATCCGCGCTATATCGCCGGCGCCGACCGGGTGGTGTTCCCCGGGCAGGGCGCGGCGCGCGACTGCATGGCTGCGATCGGCGAGCACCATCTCAATCAGGCGGTGTTGGACGCAGCGCGCAACAGGCCCTTTCTGGGCATCTGCATGGGCATGCAGGTGCTCATGGACTTCTCCGAGGAGAACGAAGGCACCCCCTTGCTGGGCCTGTTTCCCGGCACGGTGCGTCGTTTCGACGGAGCCATAAAGGGAGAGGGCGGACTGCCGCTGAAGATTCCCCACATGGGCTGGAACCAAGTGGACCAACGCCGTGAACACGCCCTTTGGTCGGGCATACCGGACCATGCGCGGTTCTATTTCGTGCACAGCTACCGCGTGGTGCCCGAAGACCCGGGCCTGGCGGTGGCGACCACCGACTACGGGGTGCGCTTCACCTCGGCGATTGCCCGGGACAACCTGTTCGCCTGCCAGTTCCATCCCGAGAAGAGCGCCGACAATGGCCTGCAGTTGCTGAAGAACTTTGTCGAGTGGAGGCCCTGATGCTGCTGATTCCTGCCATTGATCTCAAGGACGGCAAGTGCGTGCGCCTGCGCCAGGGCCGCATGGAGGACGACACCGTCTTTTCCGATAATCCGGTGGAAATGGCCGACCGCTGGGTGGGCGAGGGCGGTCGTCGCCTGCACCTGGTGGACCTGAACGGTGCCTTCGCCGGCGAGCCCGTCAACCGCCCCGCGATCGAGGCGATCTGCGCGACGCATCCCGACACGCCCATTCAGGTAGGTGGCGGGATTCGCGACGAGCGCACCATCGAGGCCTACCTCGCAATGGGTGTGGATTACTGCATCATCGGCACCCAGGCAGTAAAGGAGCCGGCGTTCGTCGCGCGTGCCTGTCAGGCCTTTCCCGGCCACGTCATCGTGGGTTTGGACGCGAAGGATGGCATGGTGGCCATCAACGGCTGGGCGGAGGTGACCGACCACCGCGTGATCGATCTGGCGCAGCGCTTCGAGAACGATGGGGTGTCCGCGATTGTCTATACCGATATCGGTCGCGACGGCATGATGCAGGGCGTGAACCTCGATGCCACGGTAGAGCTGGCCGAGGCCATCGGGATCCCGGTGATCGCCTCGGGGGGCATTACCGACCTGGAGGACATTCGCGCCCTGTGCGGTGCACCCACCAACAACATCACAGGGGCGATCACCGGACGGGCGATCTACGAGGGCACCCTGGACCTGGCCGAGGGCCAGCGGCTGGCGGACGATTGCAATGGCTGACCGCGAGGGACGCCAAGGGCGGTAAACGAATCATGGGCCTGGCAAAACGTATCATTCCCTGCCTGGACGTCGACGCCGGTCGCGTGGTGAAGGGTGTGCAGTTCGTCGACATCCGGGATGCGGGCGATCCGGTCGAGGTGGCCAGGCGCTACAACGAGGAAGGCGCCGACGAGATCACCTTTCTGGATATCACGGCGACCTCGGACAATCGCGATACCATGGTCCACGTGGTAGAGCAGGTGGCCTCGGAGGTCTTCATTCCGCTGACGGTGGGCGGCGGCATCCGCACGGCGGAAGATGTGCTGACCATGCTGCATGCCGGTGCCGACAAGGTGGCGATCAATTCGGCGGCGGTGAAGAACCCCGAATTCGTGCGCGAGGTGACAGAGCGCTTCGGTTCGCAATGCATCGTGGTGGCGATCGACGCCAAGCGGGTCGATGATCACTGGGAGATATTCACCCATGGCGGACGCAAGCCGACCGGCATCGATGCGCTGGAATGGGCAAGGCGCATGGCCGACTACGGTGCCGGCGAGATCCTGCTGACCAGCATGGATCGCGATGGCACCAAGATTGGTTTCGACAACGACCTGACCCGCGCGGTCGCGGAGGCAGTGCCCATCCCCGTGATTGCGTCGGGTGGCGTGGGCAACTTGCAGCATCTGGTGGATGGGATCAAGATGGGCGGCGCCGACGCGGTGCTGGCGGCATCGATCTTCCACTTTGGTGAATACAGTATTGCCGAGGCCAAGCGCTTCATGGCCGAGCAGGGGGTGGAGGTGCGCCTGTGAGTCACGTGCTGAACGAACTGGCCGAGGTGCTGGAGGCGCGCAAGGATGCCGATCCCGAGAGTTCCTACGTCGCTGGGCTCTACAGCAAGGGCCTGGATGCCATCCTGAAGAAGATCGGCGAAGAGGCCACCGAGACGGTCATGGCGGCCAAGGACGGGCAAGCGGACAAGATCGTCTACGAGACGGCCGATCTGTGGTTTCACAGCATGGTGATGCTGGCGCACCAGGGACTGGGGCCGGAGGATGTTCTGGCCGAACTGCAGCGGCGTTTCGGCCTGTCCGGGCTCGAGGAGAAGGCCTCGCGCAAGGAGACGGATAAGGAATAGGGGGCGGGGCAACCCTGTCTTACAGAAATCATTGGTGCCGGCCACGAGTGGGCGCGCCGCAGAGAACGAGGAGAGACGAAATGGGATTTGGCGGAATCAGTATCTGGCAGTTGTTGATTATCCTGGCGATCGTGTTGCTGTTGTTCGGAACCAAGCGGCTGCGCAATATCGGCAGCGACCTGGGCGGCGCGGTCAAGGGCTTCAAGAAGGCCATGACCGACGAGGAGAAGAAGAAGGCGGAGGAGACGACGCAGAAGCTCGAGGCCGACGAGAAGGTGATCGAGGGCGAGGCAGTAAAGGAAGAGGACAAGCACAAGTCCTGAGTCCACGGCGATGTTCGATATCGGATTCTTCGAGCTGCTCCTGATCGGTGTGGTGGCGCTACTGGTGATCGGCCCCGAGCGCCTGCCCACGGTTGCCCGCCAGGCCGGTGCCTGGATGGGACGGGCACGGCGGTTTGTGCGTAGCGTCAAAGACGATATCGATCGGGAGATCCAGGCCGAGGAATACAAACGCCTGCTCGAAGAGCAGAACATCGCCAAGCCGGTGCACGAGATCATCGAGGAGACCCGGGATGATCTCCGGGATATCGGCCAGCAGACCCGCGAGGCGGTCGAGAGTGTCGCCGCAGACAAAGGCGATGCCGAGGCCAGTGCCCCGGCCGAAGCTGGCCAAAAGCCCGAAGGAGATACCAGCAAGACATGAGCGATCAGCTTCCGGAACAGCCGTTCATGTCCCACCTCCTGGAGCTGCGCGACCGTCTGATGCGCTCGGTGCTGGCGGTGCTGGTGCTGTTGTTGGTCTTGTTCCCCTTTGGCAACGACATCTATACCTTCGTCGCCGAGCCCCTGATGAAGGTGCTGCCGGAGGGGACCTCCATGATCGCCACCAAGGTGGCCTCGCCCTTCCTGACGCCCTTCAAGCTCTCCCTGGTGACCGCTGTCTTCCTGGCGATGCCTTACCTGCTGTACCAGCTATGGTCCTTCATTGCGCCGGGACTCTATCAGCACGAGAAACGTCTCGCCCTGCCGCTGCTCGCCTCGAGTATCGCACTGTTCTATCTCGGTGCCGCCTTCGCCTATGTGGCGGTATTCCCTCTGGTGTTCGCCTTCCTCACCAGCACCGCGCCCGAGGGTGTATTGGTGATGACCGACATCAGCGAATATCTCGATTTCGTGCTGACGCTGTTCTTTGCCTTCGGGTTGGCCTTCCAGGTGCCGGTGGCCACCATCGTCCTGGTGCTCGCCGGTATCACCACGCCCGAGAAGCTGGCGGCCAAGCGGCCCTATGTGATCGTGGTGGCCTTCGTGGTCGGCATGCTGCTGACCCCGCCCGATGTGATCTCCCAGACCCTGCTTGCCGTGCCCATGTGGGTGCTGTTCGAACTTGGGGTGTTTCTGTCGCGGCTGGTGGTCAAGCAGCGGGCCGGGCGGGAAGCGTCGCAGGACGCCGAAGCGGCGCCGGCCATGGCGGCGGCTGTCGCCACCGGCGAGGCGGCCGCGCCACCTGCGGACGACGAATACCACCCGATGACCGATGACGAAATGGAGGCGGAGCTGGATGCGCTCGACGACGAGGAAGATGAAGATGTCGACATGCCTGAAGGCGAATCTGCCAACGATTCGAGCGCCGTGGCGGAGGAGGGCGATGAGTCCCCCGCCGAACCGGAGCCCTTCGTCCCTGATGCCGTAGACGAAAAGCTCGAACAGGTCATGCGCCTGCGCGAGGAAGATCGCTACGAGGAGGCCCGTCGATTGCTCTACGAGATCCTGGTCGAGGGCAACGAGCTGCAGGTCAAGGTCGCGCGCAATATTCTCGATCAGCTCGACAGTTGAACTGTCCTCGAGTCGACGGGTCCGATAAAAGGACGAAATACGACAAAACCCCTGTCATGTGGAGATCGGCCATGAATCGGCTTCTCGCCCTGGTGCTGATGTTCCTTGCGATCCCGGCGTCGGCCCTGCAGAACCAGCTGGCTGGTCATGCGTCTCCCTATCTGGCCATGCATGGCCAGGATCCGGTGGCCTGGCAGGAATGGCGGCCTGAAGTCCTCGATCTGGCCCGCGAGCAGGGCAAGCTCGTGTTTATCTCCAGCGGATATTTCTCCTGTCATTGGTGCCATGTGATGCAACGGGAGAGCTATCAGAACCCGGAGATCGCGGCTTTCTTGAACAAGCACTTCATTCCGGTGAAGGTAGACCGCGAGTTGAACCCGGCGCTCGACGCTTATCTCATCGACTATGTCGAGCGTACGCAGGGGAGGGCTGGTTGGCCGCTGAATCTGTTTCTCACCCCTGAGGGCTACCCCTTGGTGGGAATGACCTACCTCCCCCCCGATCAGTTTGCGCGAGTGATCGCCCGGCTCGCGGGCGCCTGGGACAAGCAGTCGGACCAGATGCGCCAGGTCGCACGCCAGGCGCTGCTCGAGCTCACCGCGGACGCCGCACAGCAAAGGCCAGAGCCGGTGCCCCCGAAGCAGCTGCGTGAGCGCTTCCTGCGCCAGGTGCTGGCCTATGCAGATCCCCTCGAAGGCGGATTCGGCGAGCAGAACAAGTTCCCCATGACGCCCCAGCTGGCGGCGGTACTGGCGCTGACCGTGAGGGGTTCACACCGCCAGGTGGACCAGTGGCTGAAGCTGACGCTCGACCAGATGGCCGCCCAGGGACTGCGCGACCACTTGGCGGGTGGCTTCTTCCGCTATGCGGTCGACCCGTCCTGGCATGTGCCGCATTTCGAAAAGATGCTCTATACCCAGGCGCTGTTGGCACGCATCTATCTTGCCGCCGCCCAGCGCTATGGCGATCGGCAATATGCGGATATCGCTGCCCAGACGCTGGACTTCATCCTGAAGGACATGCGGGGCAGGGATGGGATGTTCATTGCCAGCCTGTCAGCCGTGGATGAAAAGGGCGAGGAGGGTGCTGTCTATCTCTGGCAGGCCGATGAGCTGGAGCAACTGCTCGGCAAGCAAGACGCGGCGCTGGCGCGAAGCTATTGGGCGATGACCGGCCCCCCCACGGTCGAGGGCGGATATCTGCCAAGGCGGGGGGAGAGAATCGAGGCGCTGGCCAAGAGCGAAGGGGTCGAGGTGCCGGTCATGGCCGAGCGAATTGCCGATATACAGCAGCGCCTGCTGAAAGCACGGAGCCAGCGGGGCCTGCCTGCCGATACCAAGACGTTGGCCGGATGGAACGGTCTGGTCTTGGGCAGCCTCGCGCTGGCCGGCAAGCAGTTGGGTCGCAGCGACTATCTGGATGCTGCCCGGCAACTGGCACGAGACATCCAGAAGCAGTTGTGGCATGGCGATACACTGTGGCGCTCGGCCAAGGCGGGCCAGCCAGTCGGGCAGGCCAGCCTTGCCGATTACGCGTATCTTGCAGAGGGCCTCGATCTGCTGGCCAACAGCGTGGACGACCCTTCTCTGGCCACCTGGAGGGACACGCTGGTGCAACAGGCCTGGCGTCGATTCCATGGCCCGCGTGGCTGGCGCGAAGCGGAAAAACTGCCGCTGCCCGGCATGGGCGAGTCCCCCGTCCTCCAGGACGGTGCCCTCCCCGCCAGCCCGGCGGTGTTGCTGGGGGTCACCTTACGGGGAGACAGTTCTCGCCTGATAAAGTCGGCCCAGGAGGCGCTGTCCCAGGCGTTGCCCCGGATCCAGGAGGAACCCTTCTGGTATCCCGGCTGGGTCGGGCTTGCGCGCAAAGACCAGGCAACGTTGCCCAGTGAGGCCGCGAACTGACTACGTCAGGGCGTTACCTGTGGGGCATCTCCTGCTGAAGGTAGGTCACGATGTCGGCGGCAGGCTGGATGCTGAAGGCGCGTAGTGCCGGCATCTCCGCCCCCGGCTGTCCGTTGAGGATCTTGTGCATGACCTCCCAGGGATCTTCTTTCGCCAGCCTGCCCAGTGGAGGCGTCGCCTCGCCCTTTCCGTCGATCCCGTGGCAGCCGACGCAGGCCGTCTGGTAGTACTCTCTGCCACGCCGGACACTCCCCATCCCCCGGTTGGTCTCACGGTCGATATAGTGGTCCATCGGAAAGGTGCCGCGGGCGACAAAGGCGGCAAGGTCGTAGACGTCGGTCGTATTCAGCGTTCCGGGTCCGTAGCCGTGAAACCGGTCGCTCAGAATGCTGGCCAGCTTCTTGGGGGTCGTCCGATAGGCATCACGGATGCCGCGGAAGCCGGTCAGGTGTTTCCCCTTCCCATAGGCACCTTCCACCCCGAGGTAGTCCCAGCCATGGCATTCCTTGCAGCGCCAGTCTGTACCGTTATTGCCGCGGAATTTCCCTGCGGGCGGGTAGGCGGGGTGCGCAACTTTCGGGCGCTCTATGCCCTTCTCCTCGAACCAGTTGTCATACAGGCGTCCACCGCGCGCAATCGAATACATGTCGGAGTAGACCGGCTCGGCAGACGCCTGGTCTTGTGCGGCAATGGCCCATAGGGGCGACAGCAGGCCCGATACGATCACAACAATCATTCCAAGACGGTTCATCGCTGATACCTCCTTGCCCGGTTCCCGAGATATGCGCCCTTGCTGCCGCCACTGAGGCAAGCTGCGCAAGGTCTCCGTGATGGCCGGATCCCGCATCGGCCTGTATTGATGATATCTTCCAACGCGGGTTAATCAATGTCCGCGGATTTTGTCGTTGCGGCTGGCTGGCAATCCTGAATATTTCACCCGGCAGCCAGAAAATACTGGTAATTTACGGATAACCATGAACATTTTTTCGTCTATCGACGGGGAACGAATTGTGACCAGGCCTATGCTGGACGCGCCCTCGTACCGATCTGGCCGGCGTCAAGCGACATTTCCTCTCTCTTCGACAGGCGGGCCTATTCGGCGAATTCGATCAGTTCAGTCGATTGCTATCTGCGGATTGGCGGCCAAACAGTGTTAACCGACCGATTGCCAGGAGTTCGAGCAGATGTGTCTGTGGCCTGCATTCAAATATGGCGTTGCCGCAAGTGTCATGGCCGTGTTCATGGTTGCCGTGCCGGGCAGTGCCTGGGGCCGGGTGCCGGTCGACCTTCCGGTGTTCGACGTACATACCCACTACAAATGGGATCAGGCAGAGGTGACCTCGGCAGAGGAGGTCATCGATTATCTCGACCGGGCCGGTGTGACCCGCGCCGTGGTGATCGGCACCCCGGCGACGCTTGCCCTGAAGGTCAAGCGGCTGGCGCCGGAGCGCATTGTCGCCTTCTACGGTCCTTACCTGGCCTCGGGCCTCGAGAAGTTCACCTGGCAATCCCGCTCCGCATTGCTCGATGAGGTCCGGGATGGCCTGCTCAGCGGCCAGTACGGAGGGATCGGTGAGCTGCATTTGATCGGCGGGATGTCGAACCGTTGGGATCGTATCCCGGTGCTAGCAGGGCTGCTGCAGCTGGCACGCAAGCATGACGTGCCGGTGATGATCCATACCGAGTATTCCTCTCCCCATCCGACTCTCAGATTGTGTCGCGCGAATCAGGACATCCGAATCCTTCTGGCCCACGCCGGGGCTACGCTGAAGCCCGGGGACGTTGCCCGGATTCTCGACGCATGCCCGAATCTTTCTGCCGACCTCGCCGCGCGCGACCCCTGGCGTTATCTGGCCTATCCCATCACCGACGAGGAGGAACGTTTGCTGCCGGCATGGCGGGAGCTGATATTGCGATACCCCAATCGTTTCATGATTGGTTCGGATACCGTCTGGCCGGTGGACCGGGTGTCCGACTGGGACGAGGCCGATACAGGATGGGAGCAGCTCGAGAGGTTCCTCGGCTTCCACCGTAGATGGCTGTCCGATCTTCCGGAACCGGTTAGGCAAGCGGTTGCCTGGAAGAATGCGGAGAGGTTCTTCGACAAGGCCTCGCGGCCGGCGACGGGCAACCAGTGACGATGAGTTCGCTTGTTCATTGCCCACTTGTCCGGGGCTATTGGTGCATACTCGGCAGCCTTTTTATGGGCAATAGTATGGAGGTATGGATCTGGATGAAGGATGAGCACCTCCTGACCACTGCCAGGGAAAACCTTGATCGTCCGCCGCGGAGCTGGCTGATTCCATGACGATGCGTGTCTTCAACGAGATCCGGTTCGACAATCTGCGCGGCGACCTGTTCGGTGGCCTGACGGCGGCTATTATCGCTCTTCCGATGGCCCTGGCGTTCGGTGTGGCCTCCGGCGCGGGTCCCGCCGCCGGTCTGTACGGGGCAGTCCTCGTGGGATTGTTCGCGGCGCTGTTCGGCGCCACCCCGACGCTGATTTCCGAGCCGACCGGCCCGATGACCGTAATCATGACGGCCGTCATCGCCAACCTGATTGCGCTCAATCCGGAGCAGGGCCTTGCCATGGCCTTCACCGTGGTGATGATGGCCGGGCTGTTTCAGGTGCTGTTTGGCATTCTCAGGCTTGGCCACTATGTCACCATGATGCCCTACACGGTCGTATCGGGCTTCATGACCGGTATCGGCCTCATTCTGATCATACTGCAGCTCGGCCCCTTCCTTGGCCACGCGCCGCCGCCGGGTGGCGTGCTCGGTACCCTGGAGAATCTGCCCTCGCTGGTGAGCGGGATCAAACCCACGGAAACCGCCCTTGCGATCTTCAGTTTTGGCCTGATCGTACTCTTTCCCGGGCGTCTGGTGCGCTTTATGCCGCCGCAGCTACTCGCGCTGGTGTTGGGCACGGTGCTCTCGGTGATCTTCCTTTCGGGTGATGAAATCCGCCGTATCGGCGAGATACCGACCGGGCTTCCGGAGATCCAGATGCCAACATTCAGCGCGCAGCAGTGGTCGATGATGCTGATCGATGCGCTGGTGCTCGCCCTGCTCGGAAGTATCGACGCACTGCTCACCTCGGTGATCGCCGAAAACATGACGCGCAAGGAATCGGATGCCAACAAGGAGCTGATCGGCCAGGGCGTCGGCAACTTCGCTTCCGGCCTGTTTGGTGGCCTGCCCGGCGCAGGGGCCACCATGGGTACCGTGCTGAACATCAAGACCGGCGGGCGGACCGCCCTGTCCGGGCTGGTTCGCGCCGGCATCCTCCTGACTGTCGTTCTTTGGGCTGCGGAGCTGACCGCGCAGATCCCGCTGGCGGTGCTTTCCGGTATCGCGCTCAAGGTCGGTTTCGACATCATCGACTGGTCCTTCCTGCGACGCGCACACGTCGTTTCCCGCAGAGCGGCCTGGATCATGTACGGCGTTATCGTGCTCACCGTATTTGTCGACCTGATCACCGCAGTTGCGATCGGAGTGTTCATCGCCAACTTCCTGACGATCGAGCGCATGACCAAGATCCAGGGTGAGTCGGTCAAGACCATAGATCGGCCGGATCCGTCCAACAAACTGAATCGAGACGAATGCATGCTGCTGCAGCGGGCGCAGGGTAAGGTCCTAGTATTCGTTCTGCACGGTCCGCTGATGTTTGGCCTGGCCAAGGTAATCTCGCGGCGCTATGCGGTGCTGGACAGTCACGAGGCGCTGATCATCGATTTCCACGAAGTCCCGGTGCTGGGTGTTTCCTCCTCGCTTGCGCTGGAAGATATGATCCTGAGCGACCTGAAAGCCGGTCGGCCGGTCTACATTGCAGGGGCCAGCGAACAGATCAAGGAACGTTTGGGCAAGCTTGGTGTGCTCGAGAGGATACAGCCGGAGCATGTCGTGAATACACTCGAGGCCGCGCTAAGGGACGCCAACCGTTACCTTGAGGAAAAACGAGTTGCCAAAGCACCTGAATAGCCATTGGC
>JANTHJ010000008.1 GCA_024762475.1 Chromatiales bacterium
TCGAGCACCAGCACGGGACGCTTGATGATACTGGGCGTTTCCAGCATCACCGCGATCGCCTTCTGTTCGTCCATGTGGTCACGTACCGCCTGCGGCAGCTTGCGCCACATCATGCCTCGACGGTTGAGCAGGGTCTCCCACCCCACCTGGTCTATCCAGCCGCGCAGGGTGGCCTCGTCGATGCCTTCCTTCTTGTAGTCATGGAATTCGTAGTCGATACCATGTTCGGCCAGCCAGGCGCGGGCCTTCTTCATGGTGTCGCAGTTGGGTATGCCGTAGAGCTTGATCATGGTCTTTTACTACCACGAAGAACACAAAGAACACGAAGGGATATGGTTGAGGTGGATTGGACCTGGAGGTATTCCTTTAGAGAGGAAAAGGTCTTGTGAGCACCTCAAACCTTCATGTTCTTCGTGTCCTTTGTGGTGACTCTCCTTCAAATATCTCGCAGCAGTTCGTTGATGCCGACCTTGGAGCGGGTCTTTTCGTCCACGCGCTTGACGATGACGGCGCAGTAGAGGCTGTACTTGCCATCTTTCGAGGGCAGGTTGCCGGGTACCACCACCGCGCCGGCGGGCACGCGCCCATACAGAATCTCGTCCTTTTCCCGGTCGTAAATGCGGGTGGACTGGCCGATATAGACGCCCATGGAGACCACCGCGCCTTCCTCGACGATGACACCCTCGACGATCTCGGAGCGGGCGCCGATGAAGCAGTTGTCCTCGATGATGGTGGGCGCGGCCTGCAGGGGTTCGAGCACGCCCCCGATGCCGACGCCGCCGGAGAGGTGTACGTTCTTGCCGATCTGGGCGCAGGAGCCGACCGTGGCCCAGGTGTCCACCATGGTGCCCGAGTCCACATAGGCGCCGATGTTGACGTAGGAGGGCATCAGCACGGTGCTCGGCGCGATGTAGGAGCCACGCCGGGCAGCGGCGGGCGGGACCACGCGTACCCCGGACTCGCGGAAGTCGCGCGAGTTGAAATCGGCATACTTGGAGGGAACCTTGTCCCAGTAGTTGGTGAAGCCGCCCTTGATGAACTCGTTGTCGTTGATGCGGAACGAAAGCAGGACCGCCTTCTTCACCCATTCGTTCACCACCCAGCCGCCCTCGCGTTTTTCGGCCACCCGGATCTCGCCCCGGTCGAGCTGATCGATGGTCTCGTTGACTGCGTCGCGTACCAGCGTATCTACGTTGCGCGGCGTGATGTCGGCGCGTTTCTCGAAGGCTTCCTCGATGATGTTCTGGGTATTGCTCATGGTTTCTACTCTTTGGATAGATGGGTTGAATGTAGTTCGGGCTCCGGCCCGATATCAACGATCCTGCGGATCTGCTCAAGGGATGGGCTACAGGCCCTCGATGTACGATCTGATGCGTTGCGCTGCCTCGGCACATTCTTCCGGCGAGGCCACCAGGGCCATCCGGACATGGCCGTGCCCCGGATTCAGGCCACCCACCTCACGCGACAGGTAGCTGCCGGGCAGTACCGTGACATGCTGCTGCTCGAACAGGTCCCGGGCGAAGGCCTCGTCGTCGTCACCCGGAACCCGGGCCCAGAGGTAGAAGCCGGCATCGGGGCGGTCGACGGCCATCGCCGGCTGCAGTATCTCCAGGGTCACCTCGAACTTGGTGCGATACAGGTCGCGATTGTGCCGTACATGGGCCTCGTCGTTCCAGGCGGCGATGCTCGCGTATTGCGCCGGCAGCGGCATGGCGCAGCCGTGGTAGGTGCGATAGCGTAGAAACTGCTCGAGAATGGTGCGGTCGCCGGCGACAAAGCCGGAGCGCAGCCCCGGCGCGTTGGAGCGCTTGGAGAGGCTGTGAAACACCACGCAACGGCGGAAGTCGGCATGGCCCATGCGGGCGGCAGCCTGCAGCAGGCCCGTCGGGGGGGCCTCTTCCTCGAAATAGAGTTCGGAATAGCATTCGTCAGCGGCGATGATGAAATCATGCCGCTCGGCGAGTTCGATCAATCGCTGCCAGTCGCTTTCGGACATGACCGCGCCGGTCGGATTGCCGGGCGAGCAGACGTAGATCAACTGGCAGCGCTCCCATGTCTCGGGTGTCACGTCCTCTAAGTCGGGAAGGTAACCGTTTTCCGCGGTACAGGGTAGGTACCGGGTCTCCGCGCCGGCCAGCAGCGCGGCGCCTTCGTAGATCTGGTAGAAGGGGTTGGGTGAGATCACCAGCGGAGCGTCGCTGCGATCCACCATCGCCTGGGCGAAGGCGAACAGGGCCTCGCGGGTACCATTGACCGGTAGCACCTCGTTCTCCGGATCGACCGGGCGAGGCAGCGCGAACCGCCGCTGCAGCCAGGCCGCGATCGCCTCGCGCAGTTCTGGCATGCCGCGGGTGAGCGGGTATTTGCTCAGGGCCTCCAGGTTGCGCTCCAGGCTATCGGCCACGAAGGCCGGTGTGGCATGCTTCGGCTCTCCAATCGAGAGGGCGATGTGGGGCTTGTCTGCGGGACGCGTATCGGCCAGCAGGGCGCGCAGCTTCTCGAACGGATAGGGCTGGAGTCTCTGAAGATCCGGGTTCATGGGCGCAGCGGGCGCTTCGGCTGGAAAAGGGCAGCGATTATATATGAATGTGGAGGGACGCGGCCCCTGGCCGTTGCTGGCACTGTTGTATGCAGCGACCTTCTGGGGGTTGATCTGGTGGCCGGCGCGGTGGCTGGAGCAGGCGGGGGTGGTCGGTATCTGGCAGGCGCTCGTCAGTTACGGGGCGGCGCTGCTGGTGATGTTGTTGATTCGGGGCTTTCCCCTGGCCGGGCTCGCGCGCGAGCCGGTTTCTGTCCTGGTCCTGGTGCTCGCGGCCGGCTGGACCAATGTCGCCTTCCTGTTGGCGGTGATCGGCGACCAGGTGGTCAGGGTACTGATTCTCTTCTATCTCTCGCCGCTGTGGGCCTCGCTGCTGGGCCATTGGCTGCTGGGTGAGCGACTGCGGCCAGTGACCTGGGCCATGCTCGCATTGGGCCTGGCAGGGGCAGTCGTCATGCTCTATCGCCCGGAGGTGTTGCGGCAACCAGTGGGGAAGGGAGACTGGTTGGCCTTGAGTGCCGGCTTCGGTTTCGCCCTGACCAATGTCATGACCCGGCGACTCCGTTGGGTGGGGGATCAGACCAAGACGGAGTTGGCCTGGCTGGGTGTCGTCCTGGTCGCCCTGACCGTGATCGCCATCGAGGGGGTTCCTCCACCGCAGGCCGATTGGCGTGGCTGGGCGGGAGCGGTGGCGCTCGGCGTGCCGGGCTTCCTGTTTTCGACTCTGGCGGTGGTGTATGCGGTCAGTCGCATGCCGGTGCAGCGTTCGTCGGTGATCATGCTGTTCGAGGTCCTGGTCGGGGCGGTGAGTGCCTGGCTGCTGGCGGGCGAGGTGCTGGGACTGCGAGAATGGATCGGTGGGGTGATGATCATCGGTGCCGGGTTGCTGGCGGTTCATTTGCACGAGGAAGAGGTCGAGACGAGGGAGGATTCTTCATGAGTGAAGGTAAACCACCGCTCATTGCCTCGCTGTTGCGTACGTTGCCGGCAGCCAGGCTAATCGAGACGCATATCTCCTGGGTCATCGTGAGCGATGAATTCGCCTACAAACTGAAGAAACCTCTCGACCTGGGCTTCCTCGATTTCAGTACCCTCGAGAAACGGCGCCAGGCCTGCGAGGAAGAAGTCCGCCTGAATCGTCGGCTGGCCCCGCAGATCTATCTGCAGGCGGTGCCGGTGACAGGCACCGTGGTGGCGCCGCGCATGGGTGGCGAGGGGCCGGTGCTGGAATGGGCTGTGCAGATGCGGGCCTTTCCGCAGGACGCAACGCTCGATCGGGCGGAGCGGCTCATGCCGGAGCAGATCGATGCCATCGCTGAGCGAGTCGCCGCTTTCCATGCCGAAATCGCGGCGGCGCCCGAGGAGTCGGAATTTGGCCGGCCGGACCCGGTTCGCCGACCCGTCATGCAGAATTTTGTGCAGATTCGTGCCCTCGACCCACCGCCCGAGGTGCTGGCGCCGCTGCAGCAACTCGAGGGATGGGCGAGCGCCGAGGGAGAGCGCCTGAAAGATCATTTCGTCGCGCGCCGTGCCGCTGGCTTCGTGCGCGAGTGTCATGGCGATCTGCACCTGGGAAACATCGCCTGGGTGGATGGCCGGCCACTCATTTTCGACGGTATCGAGTTCAATCCGTCCTTGCGCTTTATCGACATCACCAGCGAGATCGCCTTTCTTGCCATGGACCTAATTCACCGCGGCGAGGATCGTCTCGCCTGGCGGTTTCTAAATCGCTATCTCGAATTCAGCGGCGATTACGAAGGGCTTGCCGCTTTGCGGTATTACATGGTCTATCGAGCAATGGTTCGCGCCAAAGTGAGTGGCATTCGCGCGAGCCAGGAGGGTTCAGGGACAAATGACTATGGCGAGTGCATCAGCTATTTGGAACTGGCACTGCGCCTGGCCGAGCCATCGCCCCCGGCCCTGATGCTGATGCATGGTGTCTCGGGGAGCGGTAAGACGGTGCTGTCGCAGCGGCTTCTCGAGGATCTGGGGGCAATCCGGATACGCTCGGACGTCGAGCGTAAACGCCTGTTCGGGCTGGGCCCTCTCGATCGCAGCGACAGCATTGCGGGCGGCATCTATACCCCCGAAGCGAACCAGAGAACCCGCGAACGGCTGCTGCGACTGGCCGAGGATGTGCTCGAGGCCGATTTCCGGGTCATCGCCGATGCGACTTTCATCGACCAGGCCTGGCGGCAGCCCCTTGAGTCCTTGGCCGAGGCGCACGGTACTGCCTGGTGCATCATCTCGCCCGATGTGCCCGAGGCCATCCTAAGAAGCCGCGTGGCACAGCGTGCCAGGATCGGGCACGATGCCTCCGAGGCGGACCTGGCGGTGCTGGAACGTCAGCTGGAGCGTCGCCAGCCCTTGTCCGGGAAGGAGCGGCAACACCTGGTCGAGCCGAAAGGCGACGAGGGGCGCGACGCCCTGGCTCGGGAGGTCGAGCAATGCCTGGGTCTGTCCCCGTCACTACCCTGAAGGAGCCCGCATGAACAACGGCATCCGACTGCACCATGTCAGCCTGATCGTCTCGGAAACCGCCCGCTCGCTTGAGTTTTACCGCGATGTGTTGGGATTGGTCGAAGATTCGAGCCGTCCCGATCTGGGCTACCCGGGGGCCTGGCTCAAGGCCGGGGAGGGGCTGCAGCTTCACCTGTTGGAGCTGCCGAATCCTGATCCGGTAGAAGCGCGTCCCGCGCACGGGGGACGTGACCGTCATGTGGCCTTCGCCGTCGCCGATCTCGCTGCCTTGCGCGAAAGCCTGGATGCGCGCCATATCCCCTATACACTCAGCCGGAGTGGCCGTGCGGCGCTGTTTTGCCGGGATCCTGACGGGAACGCCTGTGAGTTGATCCTGGCCTGAGGCCACCGGAGCGTATGCCTGCTGAGCGGGCCTGAGGGGGTCCCGGAAGGCCTGACGGGCGCCCGGTCAGCCGGTGGCCGAGAGGCGTTCGGTGAGGTGTCTGCTGAGGCGGTCGAGTCGCTCAGCGCTGGCAATCGGCCTGCCGCCATGGTCGCTCAGTATGAACCAGTCGCGAGCGAGCTCACCCTCGGTAGACACCCGCGCGCTTTGCAGCCGCAATCCCTGCTCCGCCAGCACCGCACCGATGACCGACAGCAGCCCAGGGCGGTCCTGCGTCGTCAGGTGCATGATCGTGAGCCGACGCTCCTCGTCCTGCTGGAATTCGATCCGCGTTTCGGGGCTAAAGGCACGCAGCCGGCGGGGCAGTCTCCGCGTGAGCGCGGGTTTGCCCGGGCCTGGTGCGTTGAGGTGTTCGGCAAGAAGCGATTCCACCTCGCGCTTTCGCTCTGGGGGCAGTGGCATGCCATTCTCTCCAAGAACGAAATAGCTGTTGATCGAAAGGCCGTCGGCGGTTGTGTCGATGCGAGCACCCAGAATGTCGATGCCCAATCGGTCGAGCAGGGCGGTCGTATCGGCAAACAGCTCGTCGCGATCCGCGCCCAGGGTGAAGATTTCGGTGCAGCCCCGCTCCGTGTCGTCCCTGAGGTGGACCTGTGTCTCCTCCCGGGCATTGGGAGCGGCCAATATGAGTTGGGTATGCCAAGCCACGGCCCCGGGCGGAGTCTGCAGGAAATATTCGGTACTGAAGTTCATCCAGCAGAGGCGTATCGCCTCGTCGGAATGACCGGCTCGGGACAGCATCTGGCGGGCTGCGGCCTGTACCGCCTGGATGCGCGCATTCTCGTCTTCGGCATTGTCCAGGCCGCTGGCCAGTGCCTCTCGAGTGCGATGAAAGAGTCGGCTCAGTAGTGCACTCTTCCAGGCGTTCCACAGTTCCGGGTTGGTGCCGCGCATGTCAGCAGCGGTGAGCAGGTAGAGATAGGTCAGTCGTTCAATGGTTCCCACCTGGGCGGCGAACTCCGTGATCACGGCAGGGTCATCTATATCCTTGCGCTGCGCTGTGTAGGACATCATGAGGTGCTGGCGGACCAACCACGCGACCAGCTCTGTATCGTAGTGTGAGAGTCCGTGATCGAGACAGAAGCTGCGCGCATCGGCAACTCCGAGTTCCGAATGGTTGCCGCCCCGGCCCTTGGCGATATCGTGAAACAGGGCACCCAGGTACAGTAGTTCCAGCTTGGGGATGCTGGCGATCAGCTCGTGGCACAGGGAGCATTCCCGGGCATGATCGGGCAGGGTGAAACGGCGTACGTTGCGTACCACCATCAGTATGTGTTCGTCCACGGTATAGACATGAAAGAGGTCGAACTGCATCAAGCCGGTGATCTTGCGAAAGGCAGGGATATAGCGACTCAAGACACCATAGCGGTGCATCCGGCGCAGCGCATGGGTAACGCCGGTCGGCTGGCGCAGGATCTCCATGAACAGGCTGCGTGCCCGGATGTCGGCGCGCAGGCGCGCATCGATCAGGTGCCGATGAGCCCTCACCGCGCGGATGGTGCTGGCACGCACGCCTTCCAGCTGCGGGTTCTGCTGCAGGACCAGGAACAGTTCCAACATTGCCAGGGGCGAGCGCGCAAAGGTCGCCGGGTCGGTGACCTCGAGGTAGTTTCCGCGCGACTGGAAGCGCCGATTCAGGGTGGTAGGCTCACCCAGCCGGTTTTTCAGCAGGATGGCCTCGTGAAACAGCTGCAGCAGCGTCTCGTTGAGGCGTTGCAGCTCGATGGCTGTACGGTAGTAACCCTGCATGAATCGCTCGACCGCGGGGTTGTCACTCCCATAGCCGAACAGGTCTGCGAGACTGCGCTGGTGTTCGAACAGCAGTCGGTCCTCATGGCGGCCGGTAATCATATGCAGGGCGAAGCGGATCTCCCAGAGCAGATGCTCGCCGGCCTTCAATCCCTGATATTCCTCCTCGGTGAGGAAGCCATGTTGCTTGAGATGCGAAAGGCGGGTCGCTCCGAAATGACGCTTTGCGACCCAGCCGATCATCTGAATATCTCGCAGCCCGCCGGGATTGTTCTTGATATTCGGCTCCAGGTCCTGGCTACTGTCGTTGGCGGCCTCGTGGCGGGCCCGCTGCTCGGCCAGCTTGGCCCTGAAATAGGCATCGCTGGGCCAGGTTCGAGGGGGGGCGGTCAGGTCCAGCATCTCGTGGAGCAGTTGCGCGTCACCGGCCAGATGGCGGGACTCCATCAGGTTGGTGGCAACCGTGACGTCTTCCCGTGCCGATTCCACGCACTGCGCCAGGCTGCGTGTGCTGTGGCCGATCTCCAGGCCGATGTCCCAAAGGAACATCACCAGGGGTTCTATGTGGCTGGCGAGCGCCTCCGGATCGGCGGCGGTGAGGATGAGTACGTCGATGTCCGAGTGGGGGTGCAGTTCGCCCCGGCCATAGCCGCCGACGGCGATCAGCGCCGCACGCGCGTCCGCCGGCATATGGAGACGCCAGGCCCGCTTGAGCAGGGCGTCGATGAAGGCGGCGCGCGCGTGCACCAGTTCCACGACGTCGGTCCCTTCGCGAAACGCGGCGTAGAGATGGTCGGTGGCCCTGGCCCGTGCCGCTTTCCAGTGCTTGAGCGGTACCGGGCGCGTCTCCTGGTGGCTGTCCAGTTCCAGCAGGATCGCGTCGAATTTGGCGGAGATCACCGTTCTTCGCTACGCAATGTCAGGACTTCGTAGCCATCGGCGGTGCAAAGAATGGTGTGTTCCCACTGCGCCGAGAGCTTGCGGTCCTTGGTGACCACCGTCCAGCCGTCGGGCAGTAGCTTCACATGCCGCTTGCCTGCATTGACCATGGGCTCAATGGTGAAGGTCATGCCCTCCTGCAGGGCCATGCCGGTACCCGGACGGCCATAGTGGAGCACCTGCGGGTCCTCGTGGAAGCCGCGCCCGATGCCGTGGCCGCAGTATTCCTGCACCACGCTGAAGTGCTGTGACTCGACGAAGCTCTGGATGGCGTGCCCGATGTCGCCGAGAGTGGTCCCGGGCCGGACGATTTCAATGCCCTTCCACAGGGCCTGGTAGGTGATGTCCACGAGGCGCCGTGCAAAGGGGCTCACCTCGCCGACCAGGAACATTTTGCTGGTATCACCGTGGAAGCCGTCCTTGATCACCGTGATGTCGATGTTGACGATATCGCCCTTCTTGAGCTTCTTGTCACTGGGGATGCCATGGCACACCTGCTGGTTGACCGAGGTGCAGATGGACTTGGGAAAACCATGGTAATTCAATGGCGCAGGGATGGCCTGCTGCTCGTTCACGATGTAGTCGTGGCAGATGCGGTCCAGTTCTCCGGTGGTGACGCCGGGCCGGACGTGCCCCTCGATCATCTCCAGGACCTCTGCCGCCAGACGGCCGGCAATGCGCATTTTTTCTATTTCTTCAGGGGTTTTGATAGTGACTGACATGCTGTTTCCGGGGATGGGCCTGGGCCGGGAATCGGCCGGCAGGGGATCCGGCGCGGCTGCCGCAGGCGATTGAGGTGGACAGGACAAACATGGTATAAAACGCGCCGCTTCGCGGCAATGGGTCGTGACGGCGAGAACCGCGGGCGCCCGAGGGCGCCCGAAATACACACACGCACTGCAACCATCCTCGGTCTGGGTGCCCTTGGCGAAAGTGCCGCATTGGCGGGATTCGCCGGGGTGGGCCGGTGGGGTGCGTGGAGGCTTAACCCGAAACTGGAGAAACCCAATGAGCAATATCACCATGCGCCAGATGCTCGAGGCTGGCGTGCACTTCGGACATCAGACCCGCTACTGGAATCCGCAGATGTCGCCATACATCTTCGGCCAGCGCAACAAGATCCATATCATCAACCTCGAAAAGACGCTGCCGATGTTCAACGAGGCGATGAACTTCATCGGCAAGCTCGCCTCCAACGGCGGCAGGGTCCTGTTTGTCGGCACCAAGCGCGCGGCCCGCGACGTGATCGCGGAAGAGGCGCAGCGCTGCGGCATGCCCTACGTGAACCATCGCTGGCTCGGTGGCATGCTGACCAACTTCAAGACCATCAAACAGTCCATCAAGCGGCTCAAGGAGCTGGAGGCCATGGAGGCGGACGGGTCCATGGAGGCGCGCTTCAACAAGAAGGAACAACTCACCCTGCGGCGCGAGAAGGAAAAGCTCGAGCGCAGCCTAGGGGGTATCAAGGACATGCCGGGCCTGCCCGATGCCCTGTTCGTCATCGACAACGGCCACGAGGACATTGCAGTTGCCGAGGCGAAAAAGCTCGGTATCCCCGTGATTGCGGTGGTTGACACCAACAACAGCCCCAAGGATATCGATTACGTGATTCCGGGCAACGACGATGCCATTCGTGCCATCCAGCTGTACGTCCAGGGTGCCTCAGCGGCGGTGCTGGAAGGCCGGGCGGCGGCGGCACGCGCGGTGGCCGGTGATGCAGCGCCAGCGGCCGACAAGGGCGAGGCGGCTGCCGAGGGCTGAGCCCGACGCAGGGGAAGATCGATTGCCCCGGGCGCGCGCTGCGCCCGGGGCGTCTTGCTCAAGCGAGCTGAACAGCAGATTCGAGGATTAGACACATGGCAATTACAGCTGCACTGGTGAAGGAACTGCGCGAGCGCACCGGCGCCGGCATGATGGAGTGCAAGAAGGCCCTGGTAGAGACCGACGGCGACATCGAGGCGGCCATCGAGAACATGCGCAAGTCGGGCCAGGCCAAGGCCGCGAAGAAGGCAGGTCGCACCGCCGCCGAGGGCGTGATCGTGATCAAGACCAGCCCCGACAACAAGCAGGCGGCGATCGTCGAGGTCAACTGCGAGACCGACTTCGTGGCCAAGGACGATAATTTCAGATCGTTTGCCGATGCAGTCGGCGAACGGGTGCTCAACAGCGACGTTGCTGACGTGGAGGCCCTGATGGCGCTGCCCCTGCATGAGGGGGAGGAGACAACCATCGAGGAGGCCCGTCAGGCACTGGTGGCCAAGATCGGCGAGAACATGAACGTGCGCCGCTTCGCCCGTATTTCCACCGATGGGGTGTTGGCCACCTATTCCCATGGTGTGCGAATTGGTGTGGTGGTCGATATCGATGGTGATGCGGCGCTCGGCCGTGATATCGCCATGCACGTGGCCGCCAGTAGCCCGGTATGCGTGGACGAGGCCGACGTGCCGACCGAACTGCTCGCCAAGGAGCGGGAGATCGTCGAGGCCCAGGCCAAGGAGAGCGGCAAGCCGGAAAACATCATCGAGAAGATGGTCGAAGGTCGGATGCGCAAGTATCTGGGTGAGATCACGCTCAAGGGTCAGCCCTTCGTCAAGGACCCCGATACCACTGTGGGCAAGCTGCTCGACAGCAAGGGGGCCAAGGTGAACCAGTTCATCCGTTACGAGGTGGGCGAGGGGATCGAGAAGAAGCAGGAGGACTTCCGCGAGGAGGTCATGGCCCAGGCCGCTGCCGCACGCAGCGAGTAGATCGGCAACACCGGTGGGCCCGCGTGCAGACGCGGGCCTTGCGATTCATCCGGCCGTGTTTGTTCATCAGAGGTCCAGATTCCAGATGCCCAGCGCCCAACCCCCCAGACGCGTCCTGCTCAAGCTCAGCGGCGAAGCCCTGATGGGCGCGGGGGACTTCGGCATCGATCCGGACGTTCTCGGGCGGCTTGCCCGCGATATCGCAGTGCTGGCACGCGAGGGCGTACAGTTCGGCGTTGTCATCGGGGGAGGCAACATCTTCCGCGGGGCAGGCCTCGCGGGTGGGGGCTTCGACCGCGTCCGTGGCGACCAGATCGGGATGCTGGCCACGGTGATGAATGGCCTGGCCATGCAGGACCGTCTGCTGCGCGAGGGCATCGATGCCCGTACTCTTTCTGCGTTTCGCATCGATTCGGTGTGCGAGCACTACAGCCGCGATCTGGCGCTCTCTCACCTGCAGGCGGGCCGGGTAGTGATGCTCGCCGGCGGCACCGGCAATCCCTTCTTTACCACGGATTCAGCGGCGAGTCTGCGCGCCATCGAGATCGATGCCGACCTCATGATCAAGGCGACCAAGGTGGACGGGGTTTATTCGGCCGATCCGGTAAAAGATCCCAATGCCGAGTTCTATCCCAGGTTGAGCTATGATCGGGTCCTGGACGAGGGCCTGGGGGTGATGGACACCACCGCGGTGGTGTTGTGCAAGGAGAACCACATGCCGCTGCGGGTGATGAATATCAACGAACCGGATGCCCTGCGGCGCGTCATGCAGGGTGAAGAAGTCGGTACCCTGGTAACCGGAGACGATGGATGATCGATGACATCAAGAAGGACGCCGCCAGCCGCATGGCCAAGAGCGTCGAGGCACTTGCGGAAAACCTCGCCAAGATCCGCACCGGTCGTGCCCATCCGAGCATGCTCGACCATGTAACTGTCAGCTATTACGGTGCCGAGACACCGCTTCGCCAGGTTGCCAACGTGGGCGTGGAAGATGGCCGCACGCTCACAGTTCAGCCTTACGAGCAGAGCATGGTGAGTGCTGTGGAGAAGGCGATCCTGGAGTCCAATCTCGGCGTTACGCCCAATACCGCGGGCACCATGATACGGCTGCCGATTCCACCATTGACTGAAGAACGTCGCCGCGACATGACCCGTATCGTGCGTCAGGAGGCGGAGCAGGCGCGGGTGGCGGTGCGCAATATCCGGCGCGACGCGAACAGCAGTCTCAAGGAACTGGTCAAGGAGAAGCTGATCTCCGAGGATGATGAACGGCGGGGCCAGGAAATCATCCAGAAACTGACCGATCAGCACGTCAAGGAGATCGACGAGCTGATGGCGAAGAAGGAAGAGGATCTGATGTCTGTGTGAACAGACCCGGGGACGGCGTGGCAGGAAGCGACAGCAAGGATATCGATCCGCCGATGGCCGGGCGCGTGCCGCGCCATTTGGCAATCATCATGGATGGCAATGGGCGTTGGGCCCAGCAGCGGGGAGAGCCGCGGCATGCGGGTCACCGGGCCGGTGTGGAGTCGGTCCGCAGCACCATCGAGGCCTGTGTCGAGCACGGTATTGGGTACCTGACGCTGTTCGCTTTCAGTTCCGAGAACTGGCGCCGCCCGCGCAGCGAGGTGGACATGCTCATGGAGCTGTTCATGATGGCGCTGGCGCGCGAGATCCGCAAACTCGACAAGAACGACATCCGCCTGCGGGTGATCGGCGATGTGGCCGCCTTCCCCGAGAAGCTGCAGAAACAGATCGCCGAGGCCGAGCAGCGGACAGCTGGCAACGCGGGACTGCTGTTGCAGATAGCCGCCAACTACGGGGGACGCTGGGACATCACCCAGGCGGCGCGCCACTTGGCCGAAAAGGTGGCAGCCGGTGAGCTCAGCCCGGAGGATATCGACGAAAGGCAGTTGGCCCAGGCGACCTCCTTTGGCGAGGTCCCCGATCCCGACCTGTTCATCCGTACCGGTGGAGAACTGCGCATCAGTAACTTTCTGCTCTGGCACTGCGCCTATTCCGAGCTCTATTTCACTCCCACCCTGTGGCCGGACTTCGACAAGGCCGCCTTCAGCGAGGCCCTGGCCGAATTCGCCCGTCGCGAACGGCGCTTCGGCCAAACCAGCGAGCAGCTCGACGACAAGGCCGGCCTCGGCTGATGCTGGGGAGCCGCATCCTCACTGCCCTGGTCCTCATCCCGCTGGTAGTGGCCGGGGTGCTGCTCGCCCCCTCCGATACGCTTGCGCTGGTCTTCGGTGCGGTCGTTGTGCTCGGAGCACGGGAGATGGGCCGTCTGGGCGGTATCGAGAGCCTGCTGTGGCAATGGCTCTATGCGTTGCTGGTGGGAGTCTCGATGTGGCTGTTGTTTCGCTGGTCCGATGCCACACTCGATCAGCGGCTGGAAATCCTGGCTACTCTGTTCTGGGTGCCGGCGACCCTGGCATTGGTGGCACGCCGGCGCCCACTGCAGCAGGTCGTGGGGCTGCGGCCAGCCGTCCTGCTGCTCGGGGCAGGGCAGCTAGTGATTGCCTGGTTGGCGGTAATGGATATCCATCGAGGCGGCGGCCAGGGGCCGGCCCTGGTGCTGTTCATGCTGGTATTGATCTGGGTCGCCGACTCCGGCGCCTATTTCGCCGGCCGCGCCTTTGGGCATCACAAGCTATCGCCGCAGGTCAGTCCGGGCAAGACTTGGGAAGGGGTGGTCGGTGGCCTGCTCGCGGCGGTGTTGTGGGCCTGGATTTTCCACGCGACGGCGGGTGTCGAGCTGCCTCTCTTGTCCCTGCTCCTGCTCTCCCTGTTCACCGCAGTGGTATCTGTCGGTGGAGATCTGTGGGAAAGCCTGCTCAAACGCCAGACGGGTCTTAAGGACAGCGGCACGCTGCTGCCTGGGCACGGGGGAGTGCTCGACCGGATCGACAGCCTGATCGCTGCTGCGCCGTTGTTTGCCCTTGGGCTGGGGTTGCTGGAGGGCGCATCATGAAGCGCGTTGCGGTACTCGGTTCCACCGGCTCGATCGGGCTCAGTACGCTGGATGTCATTGCGCGTCACCCGCAGCGTTACGATGTGGTAGCGCTCACTGCAAACACCGATGTGGAACGGATGCGCGATCAGTGCTTGGCGTATCGACCGCAGGTGGCGGCGATGGCGGACGAGCGGGCGGCCGAGCAGCTGGCCGTCGCCTTGCGCGAACAGGCCCCAGAGATCGAGATATTGGCCGGCGAGGTGGGGGTGGCCGAGGCTGCCGCCATCCCGGTGGTCGATCAGGTGATGGCCGCCATCGTGGGGGCGGCCGGGCTCATGCCCACCCTGGCGGCTGTGCGCGCCGGGAAGCGGATCCTGCTTGCGAACAAGGAGGCGCTGGTGGTGGCGGGCGGCCTCTTCATGCGCGAGGCGCGGGCCCATGGGGCGCAGGTTCTGCCCATCGACAGCGAGCACAATGCCATTTTCCAATGCATGCCGCCGGACTTTGACAAGGGTCTCGATCGGGTGGGTGTACGGCGCATCCTGCTGACCGCCTCCGGGGGACCTTTTCGCACCCGTCCGCTGGCCGAGCTGACCGACGTGACACCGGACGAGGCCTGCGCTCATCCGAATTGGGATATGGGGCGCAAGATCTCGGTGGACTCCGCCACCATGATGAACAAGGGCCTGGAGGTGATCGAGGCACGGTGGCTGTTCGATGCGGATCCTGATCGGATTCAGGTGGTGGTGCATCCGCAGAGCGTCATCCACTCGCTGGTCGAGTACGTCGACGGCTCGGTGCTGGCGCAGTTGGGCAATCCGGACATGCGAACCCCCATCGCCCACGCCCTCGCCTGGCCGGAGCGCCACCATGCCGGCGTGGCACCTCTTGATCTGTTCGAGGTGGGCCGACTCGATTTCGAACCGCCGGATACCCGGCGTTTTCCCTGTCTGCGACTGGCTTTCGAGGCCGCAACGGCTGGAGGAGCAGCGCCCGCGGTGTTGAACGCGGCCAACGAGGTGGCAGTGGCCCATTTTCTCGCGGGAGGCATTCGCTTTCCTCAGATTCCGGCGGTGATAGAGTCCGCCCTCGTGGCAGTCACCGATGGTGACAGCGATACCCTCGAAGGCCTGATGGCAATCGATGGCGAGGCCCGATCAGTGGCGGAACGCCTGATCGCCGAAGGGGTCTGAAGGCTCATGGAAGGTTTCCTGATCAAGCTCTTGGCCTTTGTGGTCGCCATCGGCCTACTCGTCAGCGTGCACGAGTTCGGCCATTTCTGGGTGGCGCGCAAGCTGGGCATCAAGGTACTGCGATTCTCGATCGGGTTCGGACGGCCGCTGTGGCGCTGGCAGGGCAGAACGGACGGCACCGAATACGTGGTCGCCAGCATTCCCCTCGGCGGCTATGTGCGCATGCTCGACGAGCGGGAAGGCCCGGTGCCCGAGCAGGAGCGCGATCGCGCGTTCAACCGCCAATCCCTGTGGGTGCGGTCGGCGGTCGTAGTGGCCGGCCCGGCCTTCAATTTTCTGTTCGCCATCCTTGCCTTCTGGATGGTCCTGGTGATGGGGGAGACCGGCGCTCGCCCGCTGGTCGGCGAAGTGGTGCCCGACAGTCCGTCAGCCCAGGCCGGTCTTCTGCCAGGCAGCGAGATCGTTGCGGTCGACGGCGAGGTCACGCCCACCTGGGGATTGGTGATGCAGGCCCTGGCCGAGGGTTCGCTGTCATCCAAGCCGATACCCATTCGCGCGCGCCTCCCAGACGGCCAAGAAAAAACGTTCACGCTGCCACCGGATAGGATCGGTGACATCGCGGAGCAGCCGGATCTGCTCAAGATTCTGGGGATAAAGCCCGATCGCCCCCGGGTGCCACCGGTGATCGGGAAGGTGCTGCCGGGAGAGCCGGCGGCTGAGGCGGGGCTTGGGCCGGGCGACCGAATCCTCCAGGCCGATGGCCAGTCGATCGACGACTGGGGAGACTGGGTGCGATACGTCCAGGAGCGGCCGGGCAGACTCATCCGGGTCAGGGTCGAGCGCGATGGCCGCCAGTTGGAACTGGAACTGATCCCGGCCACCCGCAAGCTGGGCGATCGCGAGATCGGCCGCATCGGTGCGGTAAACCAGCCATTGGACGAGTCCGCATTGGTGCCTTGGCGGACGGAATACCGTCTGGGACCTCTGGATGCCCTGCCGGCTGCCGCCTCGCGGACGCTGGAGTACTCTGTGCTGACCCTCAAGGTCATCTGGCGGATATTGACCGGCCAGGCCTCGGTGCAGAACCTGAGCGGGCCGCTGAGCATTGCCGACGCGGCCGGAACGACCGCCAGCTATGGCCTGGTCTCCTTCCTGCGCTTCCTGGCGATCGTGAGCATCAGCCTGGGGGTGCTCAACCTGTTGCCGGTCCCCGTGCTCGACGGGGGTCACCTGTTGTTCTTCCTCCTCGAGGCGGTGCGTGGCGGCCCCCTGCCCGAAAGTTGGCTGGAACAGGGGCAGCGCATTGGTTTGGCCTTTCTCGCTGCCATCATGGCGCTGGCATTCTACGTGGACATCGTCCGCTATCTTCAATAGCTTGCCCGTCCGTGCGGGACTCCATCAGCAGCCAGTAAGGGGGTGCTGCGTTCCGAAGCGGCCGGCCGGCGCCGAATGTGGCTTTGTCACGGTTCGTCTTAGTATACTGCGCCCTTTGCTGCCCTTCCTGGGCAAGCAGCGCCTCGCGGCAGACAGGGAATCTTGATGATGAGGACAAAAATCGGGCTCGTCACCTTGCTGGCACTCCTGCTGGCCGTTCACGCGGCTTGGGCGGCGGGCTTTCGCATCGAGGATATCCGGGTGGAAGGCCTGCAGCGCATCACCGCGGGCACCGTGTTCAATTATCTGCCGGTGAAGCCGGGGGAAACGCTTACCGACAAGCGCAGTGCCGAGGTGATCCGTGCACTGTTCAAGACCGGTTTCTTCAAGGACGTACGGCTGGAACGGGATGGCAACGTCCTGGTGGTCGTGGTGAGCGAACGTCCGGCCATCGCGGAGCTCAATTTCAGCGGCAACAAGTCGATCGAGACCGATGCGCTGAAAGAGGGCCTGAAGGACGTCGGTCTGGCCGAGGGTCGTACCTTCAACCGGTCGGTACTCGACAGCATCGAGCGCGAGCTGGAGCGCCAGTATTTCAATCAGGGAAAGTACGGGGTCAAGATCAAGACCACGGTGACACCCCTGGAACGCAACCGTGTGGCCATCGATATCGATATCGTTGAGGGCGAAACGGCGCGCATCAAGGGTATCAACATCATTGGCAACAAGACCTTCGACCAGGACGATTTGCTGACCCAATTCAAACTATCCACCGGCGGCTGGTTTTCTCGCTTTACCAAGGACAATCAGTACTCGCGCCAGAAGCTGGCGGGCGACCTGGAGACTCTGCGGTCGTTCTACCTGGATCGGGGTTATGTGAACTTCAAGGTGAAGTCCACCCAGGTGACCATCACGCCGGACAAGAAAGACATCTATGTGACCATCAATATCGACGAAGGGGATGTCTTTACCCTGGCCGACATCCAGCTGGCCGGCGATTATGTGGGCAAGCCGGAGGATTACTTTCCGCTGATTCATCTGCGCCGCGGCGAGCCTTTCAACCGCAAGGCGGTGGTAGAGAGCAGCGATCGTATCTCGGCCAGGCTGTCGGACCAGGGCTATGCCTTCGCAAACGTCAATGCCATTCCCGAGATCGACAATGACAACAAGACCGTCACGATCACCTATTTCGTCGATCCGGGTAAACGCGTGTACGTGCGCCGACTCAACATCAAGGGCAATGCGCGTACCCGTGACGAGGTGATCCGGCGTGAATTCCGGCAGATGGAGGCGGCCTGGTTCTCCGGCGAGAAGCTGAAGCTGTCGCGCGAGCGCGCCCAGCGGACCGGCTATTTCGAGAAGGTGAACGTGGAGACGCCGGCGGTGCCTGGCTCGCCCGACCAGGTGGACGTGAACGTGAGCGTGACCGAGAAGCCCTCGGGCGAGCTCCTGGCCGGCTTGGGCTATTCGCAGGCCGACGGCTTCATCTTCAACGCCAGCGTGGCCCAGGAGAACTTCCTGGGAACTGGCAAGAAGGTGTCCTTGGCCTTGCAGACCAGTAGCGCCAACCGTCGCTACGAGGTGTCCTATACGAACCCATATTACACAGTGGACGGCATCAGTCGGGGCTTCACGCTCAGCTATCGATCGACCGACTTCAGTGATCTCTCGACCGCCGATTACAAGACCGATGATGGCATCATCGGGGTGAACTTCGGCATTCCCCTGAGCGAATTCAATCGCTTTACCTTCGGTGGCGCGCTGCACTTCATCGATTTTCAGAAGGGGGCCTCGCCGCCTCAGGAAATCATCGACTGGGAGAATGCCGAGGGCAACAACTACCTGGATCTGGAGCTGACGCTGGGCTGGGTGCACGACTCGCGCGACAATGCCCTGTTCCCCAAGGAAGGGGCGATACAGCGGCTCTCTGCCGAGGTGGCGGTGCCCGGGAGCGACCTGCTGTACTACAAGCTTGGTTACAAGCATCGCCGTTACTGGCCGGTGTTCCGCGACCTGGTGTTCTCTCTCAACGGCGAAGTCGCCTACGGGGCGGCGTACGGGGGAACCAGCCAGCTGCCGATCTTCAAGAACTACTTTGCCGGGGGCCCTACCTCGGTGCGGGGTTACAAATCCCTTTCGCTCGGGCCCCGTGACACGACGGGCGACCCGCTTGGCGGCAATGCCAAGGTTTTGGCCAATGCCGAGCTTTATTTCCCCTCGCCATTCTATTCGGACACCATGCGTTTCCTCACCTTCTTTGATGCAGGATCGGTGTTTGACACGGAGGGTGGGAAAGGCATCGATACGGGCGAATTCCGCTATTCCGCAGGTGTTGGTTTGGCGTGGTTGTCGCCGGTCGGCGCCATCACCATGAGCTACGCGCAGCCCCTGAAGAAGGATAGCCAGGACGAACCGGAGGAGTTCCAGTTCACCTTTGGCACCAGCTTCTGAGTATTGCACCGTGATATTCCGCCTACTAGCGCTTTGCCTCCTGTTTCTGCTGCCGATGACGACTGTAGCGGAGGTCTCGGTGGCCTATGTGAACGCGGCACGGCTGCTGAAGGATGCACCCCAGGTCGAGCAGATCAAGGCGCGTATTCGCGAGGAGTTCAGCGCGCGGGACAAGCGCCTGGTCGAAATGCAGAAGCAGATGGACCTTCTGACCGAGAAGCTTCGGCCGGAGTCGCGGGAACTGACGCCAGAGGAGAAGGAACGCCTGCAGAAGGATCTGGCTACACGCAAGCTGCAGTACCAGCGTGCGCGGGACGAGCTGGAGCAGGACAAGCAACTGCGCTTCAGCGAGGAGGAAGAGCGCTTCTCCCGGATTATTCATGAGGTGATTGCCCAGGTGGCGCAGGATCGCAAGCTGGATCTGGTGCTGCAAGGCGGCGTGATTTGGGTGGACCCGCGTATCGATATCACCGAGGTAATCCTCACCCGGCTGCATGAACTGTCCAAGCAGAAGAACTGATCGATGCCCGACTTGAGCCTGGAGACCCTGGCCGAGTTG
Organism: Chromatiales bacterium; assembly: GCA_024762475.1. Classification (GTDB taxonomy): domain Bacteria; phylum Pseudomonadota; class Gammaproteobacteria; order Chromatiales; family Chromatiaceae; genus MONJU. The sequence goes on from JANTHJ010000008.1 coordinate 19,437, forward strand.
ACCGGCGCGGAACTGCAGGGCGATTCGGCCTGCAGGGTGAGCCAGGTGGCGTCACTCGACGAGGCGCAGCCGGGGCAGCTGGCCTTTCTGGTATCCAAGCGGTTCGTGCCATACCTGGAGACGACCCGGGCGTCGGCGGTGATTCTCTCCCCCGAGCATGCGGCGCTGTGTCCGACCAATGCCCTGGTGAGCGACAACCCACAGCTCGCGTATGCGTTGGCGGCCGCCGCCCTGAGCGCGCGCGCGCCCGCTCCTCCGGGCGTCCACGAGACCGCGGTGGTGGACGCCACCGCTGAAATCGCACCAAGCGCAAGCATTGGCGCCCATTGCGTGATTGGTGCCCACTGCGTCATTGCAGACGACGTGGAGATCGGCCCCAATTGCGTAGTGGGTGAGGGATGCGTGATTGGTGCCGGCTCACGCCTGGTGGCCAGCGCCACCCTTTGCGCGGGTACCCGCCTGGGGCGGCGATGCCTGATCCATCCGGGCGCAGTGCTCGGCGCCGACGGCTTTGGTCTGGCCAATGACAAGGGGCGCTGGGTGAAGATCCCTCAGCTGGGGAGGGTGGTTTTGGGTAACGATGTCGAGGTGGGGGCCTGCACCACCATTGATCGCGGTGCCCTGAAAGACACGGTTCTGCACGATGGTGTGAAGCTCGACAACCAGATTCAGGTCGCGCACAACGTCGAGATTGGCGAGAATACGGCCATGGCTGCCCATGTCGGGATCGCCGGTTCCACTCGTATCGGGTCGGGCTGCACCGTGGCCGGGGCCGCCGGCATTGCGGGTCATCTGGAACTGGCAGACGGAGTACATGTCTCGGGATTGACGGCCGTGAGCCGCTCGCTGCGCAAGCCGGGTCTGTATACCAGTACCGTACCCGCCATGCCACACGACCAGTGGGGACGAAACTTTGCCCGCCTGAGGCAGCTCGACGATCTCTACCGTCGTGTCAGGGCATTGGAGAAAGCCCTGCAGGAAAAGAACGGAGACGTGGATTCTCCCCAATAACAGGTAAAGCGCCCGAATTGCGGCACCTGCCACCAACCTTTCGAGATTCTTATGTCAGTCATGGATATCCAGAAGATCACCAGCATGCTGCCGCACCGCTACCCGTTCCTGCTCGTGGATCGGGTGCTGGAAGTGGACAGTGGCAAGCGGCTGGTGGCAATCAAGAACGTCACCTACAACGAGCCATTTTTTCAGGGGCACTTTCCGGAGAAGCAGGTCATGCCCGGCGTGCTGATCATCGAGGCCCTGGCTCAGGCGACGGGCCTGCTCGCCATGGACAGCGAGGAGGTCAGCGGCGCGGCCATCTATTATCTGGTGGGCGTGGACAAGGCGCGTTTCAAACGCCCGGTGGTACCTGGCGATCAGCTTCAGCTCGAGGTCGAGGTGGCGCGGGTTCGCCGGGGCATCTGGAGCTTTATCGGCAAGGCGACCGTTGACGGTGCAGTGGCTGCCTCTGCCGAGATCATGTGTACCGCCAGAGATCTCTGAGCATGATCGACCCCCGTGCGGTGGTGGATCCCGCCGCGGAACTCGCAGAGGACGTCGAGGTCGGCCCCTTCACCGTGATCGGCCCGGGCGTCGAGATTGGCCCGGGCACGGAGATCGGGCCGCACGTGGTGATCCGCGGATACACCCGCATTGGCCGGGACAACCACATCTTCCAGTTCGCCTCGATCGGGGAGGACCCACAAGACAAGAAGTACGCCGGCGAGGAAACCCGGCTGGAGATCGGTGACCGCAACCGCATTCGCGAGTTCACCACCATCCATCGTGGCACGGTTCAGGATGGCGGCGTCACGCGTATCGGTGACGATAACCTCTTCATGGCCTATACGCACGTGGCCCACGACTGCCAGATCGGCAGCAACGCCATCATGGCCAATGCCGCCTCCTTGGGCGGACACGTACGCCTCGACGACTGGGCCATCCTCGGCGGCTTTGCGATCGTGCATCAGTTCTGTCGTATTGGCGCGCATGCCTTTGCCGCCATGGGCAGCGTCATTTCCAAGGGGATTCCACCCTACGTGATGGTGGCCGGACATCCGGCCAGGGCGCGGGGGCTGAATACCGAGGGCCTGCGCCGGCGGGGTTTCGATGCCGAGCAGATCTCGCGCATCAAGCAGGCCTACCGGCTGGTCTACAGTTCGGATCTGCTGGTCAAGGATGCCATCATGCAGATCGAGAGCCAGTGGGGTGAATTCCCCGAGATACAGCGTTTCGTGCAGTTCCTGCGCGCCAGCGAGCGCAGTTTCATCAAATAGCCCATGCGTATTGCCATCGTAGCCGCCGAGCCGTCGGGCGATCAGCTGGGGGCGGGTTTGATGCGCGCGCTGCGCGAGCGTCTGCCGGATGTACCCTTCGAGGGTATTGGCGGCGCCCGGATGCAGGCGGTGGGCATGCAGTCGCTGGCCCCCATGGAGACCCTGTCGGTGATGGGGCTGGTGGAGGTGCTGGCTCACCTGCCAGGCCTGCTGCGCCTGCGACGCTCATTGCTGGCGCGCTGGCTTGCCGATCCGCCGGAGCTGTTCATCGGCATCGATGCCCCCGACTTCAACTTTCCCGTCGAGCGTCGGCTGCGGGCGGCCGGGGTGGCCACGGTGCACTATGTCAGTCCCACGGTCTGGGCATGGCGCGAAGGTCGCGTGCAGACCGTTCGCGAGTCTACCGATCTGCTGTTGAGCATCTTTCCGTTCGAGCCCGAGTTCCTCGAGAGCAGGGGCGCACATGCCGTCTATGTGGGGCATCGGCTGGCCGCAGAGATGCCGCTGGAACCCGATCGGCAAGGGGCGCGTCAGGCCCTGGGTTTGGGACCAGAGGAGCCCGTGCTCGCGGTGCTGCCCGGCAGTCGCAAGGGCGAGGTAGAGCGCCTGGCGCGCCCCTTTCTGCAGAGCGCCAGCGCCTGTGCCGAGCAGCTGCCCGGCCTGCGGGTGGTCACACCGCTGGTGAACGAAGACCTCCGCTTGCTATGGCGCGCAGAGTGCGCCCGGTACGCCCCCGACCTCGAGGTGATCGAGGCGATGCAGGACAGTCGCAGCGCGCTGGCGGCGGCAGACGTGGTCCTGACCGCTTCGGGCACGGCGACCTTCGAGGCCCTGCTGAGCAAGCGGCCCATGGTCGTCGGCTACAAGCTGAATTCGCTCACCTACTGGCTGGCGCGCAGTCTGCGTCTGGTCAGCCTCGAGCATGTCGCCATGGCCAACCTGCTGGCGGGCGAGGGGCTGGCGCCCGAGTTCATCCAGGGCGCCTGCGAGCCGGAGCAGCTCGTGCCGGCCCTGATGGGCCTTTTCAGCGATCCCGAGCGGGTCGAGGCCATCCAGCGACGCTACGCAGAGGTCCATCGCGAGATGATTATGGACACCGACCGGCGGGCCGCAGAGGCGGTGCTGGAACTGCTGGCGGAACGCGGGCTGATGGCGGCTCAGTAAGTTCCCTCGAACGACTCGGTCGTATAGCGCCATACCCGAATGCGGTCGTCCCAGTAGTCCGCCGGCAGCCCCGCCTTCAGTTTCAGGTGCGCCAGGAACTGGGCGGGATCGGGCAGCTGCTCCCATACCGATGGCAGGAAGGTCCCGCGGTGGCCCAGTGGACCCTCCAGGATGAGTCCGTCCACCCCAGGGCGAATCTTCCGCAGCAGGTCCTGCTGGCCGGTGAAATCGATTGGCTCCGGCTCGCTGAGCACCGAGATGTCGATGGTCAGGTCGGCGGTCTCGCTCGCCCGCAACGGCGGAAAGCGCGGATCGCGGAAGGCCGCGGCGAAGGCATTCTCCGCCACGTCCTCGATGAGTGTCTGGACTGGCTCCAGATGACCGATGCAGCCGCGAAGCTGCCCCTGCCGGTTGAGGGTGACGAAGCAGGCCCGCCGCGCCTGCAGCTTCTCCGGGAACTGCCGCGGGTCCATACGCAACGGTGAACCCTGCTCGAGCCCATGCGCGATGGAGCGCCGCGCGACTTCCAGCATCTGTTCACGCTCTTGCGTGTTGTACTCAGTGGAAGACATAGGCGCCATACCCCACGACACGGTCCTTGGGTCCGGCGGTATCGCCGGAGTTGCGCAGGTCCACGGTCTCTGCCGTCAGGTCGTGTTCCCGGGCGGCCAGCAACAGGCCGCGAATCGGGTTGCGGCCGCAGGCATCGCCGTAGTCGATGTGCGGATCGAGCGACTCGATATGGGCGGTCGTGACCCGGTCGCGCTGCACGGCCGTGTTGTAGTCGTGGTAATGGCTGAGGTCGGAACTCACCACAATCAGGGTCTCGTCCCCGCCCCATAGCAGATCGAGTAACTGGGCGACCTCCTCGGGCGTGGCCTCGCCGACGATGAACGGTACCAGCTCGAACGATCCCAGGGTGCGCTGCAGGAAGGGCAGTTGCACCTCCAGCGCATGCTCCCCGTCGAAGGCCTCGTCGAGATAGCCGACCTGGGGCAGCTGGGTGGCGGCCTTCACGGCCTCAGTGTCCACTGGGACGTCGCCCAGGGGTGTATGAAACACGTCGGCGGTGGGCGCGGCGATTCCCCGGAAGGCCACACGATGAGATGGGGCCAGCACCACCACCCGCTCGATGCGGTCGGCCACCGGGCGCAGCGCCGCATAGGCACTGGCCGCCACCGGGCCCGAGTAGACATAGCCGGCGTGGGGCGCGATCAGTGCCTTGGGCGGCGCGGCGACGGCCGGATGGGCCTGTTGCAGCATTTGATCCACCTCCTGCTGCAGCAGGGCGGGCTCTGCCGGGTAGAACATCCCGGCGACATTGGGCATTTGTATGCGATGCACCTTGTAATCCTCCAAATCGTATCCATAAAGTACATAGGTGCATTTTGACGAGATTCAATCATGAGCGACGTTCCAATCATTCGTGACCCTTCCGTGGTCCCCACCAAGTACTGGCACAAGCTCGACGATGGTCGGGTGCAGTGCGATGTCTGTCCGCGCGAATGCAAGCTGCACGAGGGCCAGCGGGGGCTCTGTTTCGTGCGCGGCTGCCTGGACGGGCAGATCGTTCTCACCACCTACGGGCGGTCCAGCGGCTTCGTTATCGACCCGATCGAGAAAAAGCCCCTGAACCATTTCCTGCCGGGGACGCCGGTGTTCTCCTTCGGTACCGCCGGCTGCAACCTGGCCTGCAAGTTCTGCCAGAACTGGGACATGAGCAAGTCGCGGGAGATGGATACCCTGGCCGACCAGGCCTCGCCCGAGGCCATCGCCCGGGTGGCCGAGGAGACCGGCTGCCGCAGCGTGGCCTATACCTACAACGACCCGGTAATCTTTCTCGAGTATGCGGTGGACGTGGCCAAGGCCTGTCACGAGCGGGACATCAAGTCGGTGGCTGTGACCGCCGGCTATATCTCACCGGGGGCGCGCGAGGACTTCTTTGCCCACATGGATGCGGCCAATGTCGACCTCAAGGGTTTCACCGAGAGCTTCTATCACAAGATCTGCGGTGGCCATCTGCAACCGGTGCTGGACACCCTGGTCTATCTCAAGCAAGAGACCGATGTCTGGTTCGAGACTACCACCCTGCTGATCCCGGGCGAGAACGACTCCGAGGAAGAGATCGACGAGATGACCCGCTGGGTCGTGGAGAACCTCGGGCCGGACGTGCCGATGCACTTCACCGCCTTCCATCCGGATTACAAGATGCTCGATCACCCGCCGACTCCGCCGGAGACATTGATTCGGGCCCGCGAGATTGCACTGCGCAATGGCGTGCACTATGCGTACACGGGCAATGTGCACGACAAGGCAGGGCAGAGCACCTGGTGCCCGAACTGCGGGGGCCTGGTGATCGAGCGCGACTGGTATGTGCTCGGCGAGTGGCATCTGGATGCCGAGGGGCACTGTGCCCACTGCGGTCAGCCGATCGCCGGCGTGTTCGATTCTCAGCCGGGGACCTGGGGGCCACAGCGGCAGGTGGTGCGCATGTCCTGAGCCGCACCCCGCGTTCTCTGAAGGGTTCAGCCGCCGCCTGCCGGGATTTTGAACAGCGCTTCGTTGATCAGGAAGTGCGCCCAGATGCTGGCGGCATAGCCCAGGGCGATGGCCCAGGTCCATTTCAGATGGGCGAAAAAGGTGTAGATGCCACGCGCCTGTCCCATGACCGCAACGCCAGCGGCCGAGCCGATCGACAGTAGCGAACCGCCGACGCCGGCGGTGAGCGTTACCAGCATCCACTGCCCATGGGACATCTCGGGGTTCATCGAGAGCACGGCGAACATCACCGGGATGTTGTCGACGATGGAGGAGAGCACACCAACCAGAATATTGGCGTTGGTCGCTCCCAGATCGGTGTACATGAGTTCCGAGGCCAGGGACAGGTAACCGAGGGTGCCCAGGCCGCCGACGCACAGGATGATGCCGTAGAAGAACATCAGGGTATCCCATTCGGCCCGCTCCATGGCACGGAAGATGTTGAAGTGGGTGTCGCCGCGGTCCGGGCCTGCGCCGGCCGCCGGCTCGCCCTCGATCTCCATGCCCTGCTCACCGAGGTGTTTGCGATCTTCGATGGCCGAACCGCGACGCTTGAGGTAATAGCCGTAGAATTTGAGGAAGCCCAGGCCGGTCATCATGCCCAGCACCGGCGGCAGGTGGAGGAAGTTGTGCGCCGACACCGCCATCACGATGGTGAGGATGAACAGGCCGACCACCACCATGGCGCCGTGTTTCAGGGGAGGCGAGCCTTCTTTGATCGGGTCTGGCTTCTCGCTCGATACGGCAAACGACATGATGGTCGCTGGCACCAGCCAGTTGACCGCCGAGGGGACGAACAGGTCGAAGAACTCGTGGAAGGAGATGACGCCCTTCTGCCAGACCATCAGAGTCGTAATGTCACCGAAGGGCGAGAAGGCCCCCCCGGCATTGGCCGCCACAACGATGTTGATACAGGCCACCACCACGAAGCGGGTGTTGGTGCCCCCCACCGCCATGGCGACCGTCGCCATGAGCAGAGCGGTGGTCAGGTTGTCCGCCACCGGCGAGATGAAGAACGCCAGCAGCCCGGTCAGCCAGTAGATGGTGCGCAGGGAGAATCCCCGCGAAACCAGCCAGATGCGCAGGCTGTCGAAGACCCCGCGCTCTTCCATGGTGTTGATGTAGGTCATCGCTGCCAGCAGGAACAGGAACAGTTCCGCGAACTCCAGCAGGTTGTCTTTCACCGCCTCTTCAGCGGTATGGGTATCGCCATGCTGCGCAAAGACGATGGCCACTAGGGCCCAGATGATGCCGGCCGCCACGATCACCGGCTTGGATTTGCGCAGATGCAGCGATTCTTCGCCGATCACCAGGGCATAGGCCAGGACGAACAGGAAGAGAGAGAGGTAGCCGGCCCAATGGTTGGTAAAGCTCAGGGCCTCACCAGCCGAAGCCAACGCCATCCCGGGTAGCAGCAGGGTCAGCAGCGTCCCCGCGACGTACAGCAGAGCCTGTTTCTTGTTATCGATTGCGTGGCGCATATCGGTTCCTCGTCGTAACAGATCCATTTGTCGAAGCCAGCCCCGCCAGCCTCGATCGCCGCCGCAGCCGATAGGAATTCGGTTCACATCATAGCAACGGCCCGGGGGCGCTGGCAGGTAATTCGAATGCCAGACTTAACGGCGGGGGCGAATCGGACTTTAATTTCCCTTCGCCCGCATGTTCCAGTCGGGTGACGTCGTTCACCTGGCCGGCTACACTTCGTCGTTTTCCAGACCTGCCGGGGTGGGTTGAAACATGAGACTGTGCGATCGAGACATCATTGCCGCGCTGGATGAAGGCCGGATTGCTATCGCGCCGCGGCCGGGCGACGACAGGATCAGCGGGGTCAGCGTGGACCTGCGCCTGGGTAACCGGTTTCGCGTCTTCAGTTCGCACCAGACCCCTTATATCGATCTCTCCGGATCGCGGGCAGACGTGGATCAGGCGGTCGAAAAGGTGATGAGCGACGAGATACAGCTGTCCGACGGCGAGCGCTTTGTCCTGCATCCCGGAGAACTGGCACTCGGGATTACGCTGGAGTCGATCACGTTGCCGGACAATCTGGTCGGGTGGCTCGACGGTCGCTCCAGCCTGGCGCGTCTGGGGCTGATGGTGCATGTCACTGCGCATCGCATCGACCCGGGCTGGAGCGGCAATATCGTGCTGGAGTTCTTCAACTCGGGGAAACTGCCCCTAGCCCTGCGCCCGGGGATGGCGATTGGTGCGATGAGCTTCGAGACCCTGACCGGACCGGCTGAGCGCCCCTATGTGAAGCGTGAGGATGCCAAGTACCGGGACCAGTCCGGCCCGGTGGCCAGCCGTATCAGTCAGGACTAGGAGCCTGTCGGACTTGACCGTTTGAAGCGAAAATTCGTGGGAGCGAATCAAATGGGCCTATCGAAATGAGGAGAATAGCCGGCCTATTTAACGAATTCGATAGGTTCAGTTGATCGCTATCCACGGATTTGCAGCCAAATAGTGTTGAGTCCGACAGGCTCCTAGGCCGGCCAGCGGACCGACTCGGTCAGTAGATCCCCATCCAGCAGCACGCCTTTCTCCGGGTCGAAGCGCAGCCTCCCCTCGGCGAACCACTGGATCACGGTCGGGTAGATGCGGTGCTCCTGCTCCAGCACGCGTGCCGCCAGTGTCTGTTCGTCGTCGCCAGGCAGCACCGGCACCTCGGCCTGCAGCACGACCGGACCGCCGTCCAGTTCCTCGGTCACGAAATGCACCGACGCGCCGTGATGCGTGTGTCCGGCCTCCAGCGCGCGGCGATGGGTGTGCAGGCCCTGGAAGCGGGGCAGCAGCGACGGGTGGATATTGAGCATGCGCCCCTTGTAGTGAGCGACGAACTCCTCGGTGAGGATACGCATGAAGCCGGCGAGCACGACCAGGTCCGGTGCATAGCGGTCGATATGGGCCATCAGTTCGCGCTCGAACCCCTCCCGCTCGGCAAAGGCGGTATGGTCGACCACCTCGGCGGGGATGCCGGCCCGGCGCGCCCGTTCCAGGCCGAAGGCGTCGGGCCGGTTGCTGATCACTGCCGCTACTTCGGCGTCGATGCGGCCCTCGCGACAGGCATCGATAATCGCCTGCAGGTTGCTGCCGCTGCCGGAGATCAGGACCACCAGGCGCAGTTTCGGGCGTTCGCTCATGGGCGATAGCGGACCCGGGGAGCCGGGTCGTCCGACGGCTCGATCTGCCCCAGCGGGATCACGGTCTCGCCGGCGTCACGCAGCAGGGCGGTGGCCTGCTCGGCAGCGCCCTCCGGCAGGCAGACCACCATCCCGACACCGCAGTTGAAGGTGCGCAGCATCTCCTCGGGCGCGATATTCCCCTGGTCGCGAATCCATTCGAAGACCGGCGGCAACTGCCAGGCGCCGAGATCGATCACCGCCTCGCTGCCGGCCGGCAGGACCCGCGGCAGGTTTTCCGTCAGGCCGCCGCCGGTGATATGGGCGAGGGCATGGGCCTCCACCGACCTCAGCAGGGACAGCAGTGGCTTGACGTAGATGCGGGTAGGCGCCAGCAGGGCCTCGCCCAGCGAGCGGCCGTCCAGCTCTGCGGCGAGATCTGCGCCGCTGACCTCGATCACCTTGCGGATCAGGGAATAGCCATTGGAGTGCGGGCCCGACGAGGCCAGGCCCAGCAGCACGTCGCCAATCTGCACGCGGTCCGGTTGCAGGATCTGCGCCTTCTCCACGATGCCGACCGCAAATCCGGCCAGATCGTACTCCTCGCCGTCATACATGCCCGGCATCTCGGCGGTCTCGCCGCCGGTAAGGGCGCAACCGGCCAGTTCGCAGCCGCGCGCGATCCCGCTCACCACATCGGTGGCGATGTCCAAATCCAGGTGGCCGGTGGCGTAGTAGTCGAGGAAGAACAAGGGTTCGGCCCCGGTGACCACGATGTCGTTCACGCACATCGCCACCAGGTCGATGCCGATACTGTCGTGCCGGCCCAGCTGGAGTGCCAGTTTCAGCTTGGTGCCGACGCCGTCGGTGCCCGATACCAGCACCGGCGCATCGAACCCCTGGGGCAGTTCGAACAAGGCACCGAAGCCCCCCAGGCCGGTCAGCACGCCGGGGCGGAAGGTCCTGCTGACGATCGGCTTGATCCGCTCGATCAATGCGTTGCCGGCGTCGATATCGACGCCCGCCTGGGCATAGTCGAGGCCGGAGGATGGCGCGGTGGGCTTGTTGTCGCTCAAGGGATTCTCCGCTCGAAGGGTAGGGGCAGTCGGGGCGGCGATTTTACCCCGTGCCGCGAGGCGCCGCATCTTGTAGCGTTCCTGCGGTCCGGCCCGCTCACACCGTCGTGGACGTCGGGGACGTTTCTTGCCACCGGGCGAGGCCTGTTACACTTCCGCGCCATGTATCGGATGCTTTCGAAACCCTGGCTGGCCCTGCTTCTGCTCGGGCTTTTCCTGCTGTCACCGGCGTGGGGGCAGCAGTTGGACCTGTATGGCGGGCAGGCGGTGGTTCCCGATGAAGGGCCGGAGGCGCGCGCCCAGGGGCTGCGCGAGATTTTACGCAGCGTCGTGATCAAGCTGACCGGCAGCCGTTCGGTACGGGAGGCCCCGGCCCTGGACTCTGTATTGCAGCAGGCGCCGTCTCTGGTCCAGCAGTTCCGCTATCGTCGCTCATCTGGATCGAGCAGTGGGGCTGGAGAGGTGCTGGTTCTGCAGGCACGCTTCGATCCGCAGGCCCTGAATCGACTGCTGGAGTCGAAGGGGATCGCCACATGGCGCGGCCGGCGCCCACGCGTACTGCTGTGGCTTGCCGAGCAGCAGGGGGTGCGGCGCGTCCTGCTCGACCCCTCCGAGGACCCCGCGGTTGCCGGCGTTTTGCGCGAGACCGCCACTGCCCGCGGCATACCGCTGGAACTACCGCTGCTGGATCTTCAGGACCAGTCCGCGATCAGCGCGGCCGACCTGTGGGCGGATTACGGTGCGGCCATCCGCGAGGCCTCCGCCCGCTATTCCCACGACCTGATACTGGTGGGGCGGCTACGCCGATTCGATGACGGGCGCTGGTCCGCCGACTGGAGTCTGTGGAAAGGAGACAGTGCCACCACCTTCTCGGTGCAGGGAGAGGACCGCGCGTCGGTGCTCAGGGCAGGACTCGAAGCGGCCCAGGAACGCCTGTCCGCACAATACCGTTCGCGCAGCACCGTGGCGGCCAACGCTGTCCTGGTCCGGATAGAGAGCGTCGATTCGCTGTCGGCGTACGGGCGGATCAGGCAATGGTTGCAGCAGGCCGCCACCTTGCGCGGCGTTCGCCTGCGTGCGGCAGACGGGCTTGCGATCGTGTTGGCGCTGCCCGGCGAGGATCCGGCGGGCATGCTGGCCGACCTCGACGAGTCGCTATTGCTGCGGCGACTGCCCGACCATGGCGAGCCGTCCGGCGACAGCAAAGGGCTGGAAACCGACCCGGTAGTGCGTACCTATACCTATGCAGGGGGAACCTGATGGGGGCGACCGGGACGCCGCTGCGTCATCTGCCCAATCTGATCAGTGCCCTGCGGGTGGTGTTGGTCGGCCCGATCGTCTGGGCGCTGCTCGAGCGGCGGTTCGATCTGGCGATCTGGCTGTTCCTGGTGGCGGGCATCTCGGACGGGGTGGATGGCTTTTTGGCCAAGCGTTTCGGCTGGACCAGCCGCCTGGGGGGCATACTCGATGCGCTGGCGGACAAGTTCCTGCTGGTCTCCACCTTCGTCTGCCTGTGGTGGCTGGGGGTCTTCCCGGGCTGGCTGGTGCTCCTGATCCTGGCGCGTGATCTGCTGATCATCGGCGGCGGCATCGTCTATAACGCGCGGATCGAACGATTCGAGCCCGAGCCAAGCCTGATCAGCAAGCTCAATACCTTCCTGCAGATCGTATTGGCGGCGCTGGGTGTGGTCCATCTGGGCATCACGCCTGTACCGGCATGGCTGCTCCAACTGTTGATCTGGGGCGTCGTGCTGACCGTGTTCCTCAGTGGCGCCGGTTATGTGCGCGAATGGAGCCGGCGCGCAGCGGCCAAGGGCAGGCGTCATGGAGACTAGACAGGTCTGGCTGTTGATATGGCTTGCGGCCGGTGGCTGGCTGTTGTACCTGCTGGCGCCGATCCTCACTCCTTTCATCGTCAGTGCCCTGCTGGCCTATCTCGGCGACCCCTTGGTCGACCGGTTGGAGGCACGCAGAGTCCCCCGCGCGCTGGCGGTGACGCTGGTGTTCTGTGTCATTCTTGGCGTCCTGTTGCTGCTGTTGTTGATCCTGGTGCCGCGGGTCGAGAGCCAACTGACGCACCTGGCCGAAAAGCTGCCCGTGTATGCGGCCTGGCTGCGGGGTCATGCCGAGCCTTACCTGGGCGAATGGCTGGGCGCGGGGGGCGGCCTGGATCCGGAGATGCTGCGCAAGGCATTGGCCGAACACTGGCAGAGCGCCGGCGGGATGCTGGCCGGGCTGTGGCAGTCGTTCAGTGCTTCGGGCGCCGCGTTGTTGGGCTGGATCGCCAACCTGTTGCTGATCCCGGTACTGACTTTCTATCTGCTGCGTGACTGGGACGAGCTCGTCGCCGCGGTACAGGCCCTGCTGCCGCGTGACCGCGCCGCCCTATGGTCTCGCCTGGCGCGCGAATCCGACGAGGTGCTGGGGGCCTTCCTGCGTGGTCAGGTACTGGTGATGTTCGCCCTGGGGGTGATCTACACCACCGGGCTGTGGGTGGTGGGGCTGGACTTCGCGCTCCTGATCGGCATGTTCGCCGGCCTGGTCAGCTTCGTGCCCTACCTGGGGCTGATCGTGGGTATCCTGGTGGCGGGTATCGCCTCCATCCTGCAGTTCCAGGGCCCCGACCAGCTCCTTTGGGTGGTGCTGGTGTTCGTCGTCGGTCAGTTGCTCGAAGGGACGGTACTGACACCCCGGCTGGTAGGGGAGCGGATTGGCCTGCACCCGGTAGCGGTGATCTTTGCGGTGATGGCCGGCGGCCAGCTATACGGGTTCTTCGGTATTCTGCTGGCATTGCCCGTGGCGGCAGTGGGCATGGTCCTGCTGCGCCACCTGCTCGAGACGTACCGAGCGAGCAGGCTGTACTGCGGGCAGAACGGCAATGGTTGAACTCGCGAACTGATTTACGCCAAGCGAGAGCCTTTGCAATTTTTCCGGCTGGATGATGGCGTTGTCTCGATCTGGCAGCCGCAATACCGCACTCCCAAGGTTGTAAGGTCCAGGCTGCATTGTTCCATAACCGATTCACGACAAGGGGGCCTGCCGTTGGTGACGTTCGGCAATACGCCCTACTGGCCGCCGCCGATGCGTTGCCGCACGAAGGGGATGCTGAGGCGCCTTTGTTCGGCCAGGGAGTCCCGGTCCAGGCGATCGATGAGTGCGATCAGGCTACTGGGATCGCGCGGGCAGCGTGCCAGGAGATAGTCGGCCACCTCGTCGGGGAGCGTCAGGCCACGGCGCTGTGCCAGGCGTTGCAGCAGGGTGCGGCGCTGAGTGTCGTTCAGCGGCTTGAGATGGTAGGTGAGGCCCCAGCCGAGACGTGTGCGCAGGTCGGGCAGCTCGAAGCCCGCACTGGCGGCCGGTTGGGTGGCACTGAACAGCAGGCGGGAGCCCTGCTGGCGGGCCTGGTTATAGAGATTGAACAGTGCCCGCTCCCATGCCGGCAGGCCCGCCAGGGCATCCACGTCGTCCACGGCCAGCAGGTCGTAGGCCTCCAGTCCCTCCAGCATCTCGGGTGCCAGCTCGCTGTGCTCGCCGGCCGGCAGATAGACGACCTGCAGGCCGTGATCCCGAGCCGCAGCACATTGGCCGAGCAACAGGTGGCTGCGTCCGCTGCAGCGGGGGCCGGTGAGGTACAGTTGTGCCTCTCCGGTGCCTGTGCGCTGCTGCGCCAGCAGGGCGAGCACCTGGCCTTCGTCTCCTGCGACATAGTCCTCGAGACGGCTCGGTGCGCGCAGCTCGAGGCCCAGGGGCAGCTGGCCGGTCACCCGTGCTGCCTTTGTGCCCGCCAGCGGATGAAGAAGCTGCCGGTCACGATGTAGCCGATCGCGAGCAGGAACTCTACCCATCCCCAAACCTTCTGCAATCCCTGTTCTGCCCACAGGTTCACGCCACCGTGCAGGAGCGGAATCATTGCCACCAGCATGCCCCAGACCAGGGCCTTTTCGCGTGCATGCAGGATGCCGCGCAATGGCAGCAACAGGGGGGCGACCAGGACCAGCAGGGTGAGCGAGATTTCCTTGCGCGGCAGCTGGCCCAGCCAGATCGCCCAGGCCATGCCGAAGCCGATCAGGCCGAGATAGCAGGTCAGGGAAAGTGTCCGGGCCAGTGAGGCGCGCGTCACGACCGTGCTTCCAACCGTGCGGCCATCGCTGCGAGGCGTTTGCCCAACGCCTTGCACAGGCGGGCCTCGATCTCGCTCAGAGGGAGGTCGCTGTCGGGGCCGGCCAGGTGTGAAGGGCCATAGGGTGTGCCGCCCTCGCGGGTGCTCATCAGATCTGGCTCGGAATAGGGTAGGCCGACCAGTAGCATTCCGTGATGCAGCAGCGGCAGCATCATCGAGACCAGGGTGGTTTCCTGCCCCCCGTGGAGACTGCCGGTAGAAGTGAAGACGGCGCCCGGCTTCCCGGCGAGTGCGCCCTCGATCCACAGGCCGCTGGTGCCGTCGATGAAGTACTTCATGGGGGCCGCCATGTTGCCGAAACGGGTCGGGCTGCCCAGTGCCAGTCCGGCACAGCCCCGGACATCGTCCCCGGTGGCATAGGGGGCGCCTTCGTCGGGCACCGGTGGCGCAGTGGCCTCGTGGTTGGCCGAGACAGGGGGCACGGTGCGCAGTCGTGCCTCCATGCCACCGGCCTCGACGCCGCGGGCGATGTGTCGGGCCATCTCGGCAGTGCCGCCGTAGCGGCTGTAATAGAGGACCAGGATGTAGCTCATCAGAGGATTTCCAAGACCTTCTCCGGCGGGCGCCCCAGGGCCACCTTGCCGTCGTGCACCACGATGGGCCGCTCGATCAGCTTGGGATGTTCGACCATCCGTTCGATCAGTTGGTCGTCGCTCAGGTCCGGATTGTCGGCGCCCGACGCCTTGTACTCGGGCTCGCGCCGGCGCATCAAGTCGCGCGGGCGCATGCCGAGCTTGTTCAGCAGTTCACGCAGCTCGTCGGCGCTGGGTGGCGTTTTCAGGTATTCGATGATCTCGGGCGCTATGCCCTTTTCAGCCAGCATTTGCAGCGTTTGCCGCGATTTGCTGCAGCGGGGGTTGTGGTAGATGCGGGTGGCCATCTGGGTCAATCTTCCGAAGTCTTCCAAGGGTGCTATGTTATCACCAGATATCCAGCGAGAAGGGGGGGCAATGTCGCAACGATTGCTGAACACGGGCCTGGAATGGCTGAAAAAGCTGTCCGGTTTCATCCAGTTGATGGGGGGGCAGTTCATCCGCCACCAGGGGCTGCAGAGCGCAGCGGCCCTCACCTTTACCACCCTGCTTTCGCTGGTGCCGCTGATGACGGTGTCGCTGGCAGTGTTCTATGCCTTTCCGATCGCGGACCAGGTGGAGGATCGCCTGCGCGGCTGGCTGTTCAGCAACTTCGTGCCGGCGGTGAGCGAGGTGCTGCAGCATCATCTGCAGGATTTCAGTGCCAAGGCCTCGCATCTGAGTGGGACGGGATTTGCGATGCTCCTGGTCGTCGCACTGATGCTGATGATGAACATCGACGCCGCCCTCAATCGCATCTGGAACGCCCGCGCACCGCGCAGTCGCGCGACCAAGTTCCTCATCTACTGGGCGGTGCTGACCCTTGGCCCGGTGTTGATTGCACTGAGTATGCTGGCGACTTCCTGGCTTGGGCGATTGCCGGGGTTGGCGACTGTGAGTCACGGCAGTCTCGGACATCTGCTGGTCGCCGCCACCCCCCTGCTGGCCTCCCTGGCGGCCTTCACCCTGACCTATACCGTGGTGCCGAACGTCCGGGTGCGTTTCGTGCATGCGCTGGCCGGCGGATTGGTGGCTTCTCTGCTGTTCGAGCTGGCAAAGCACGGTTTCGTACTCTATCTGCGCGCCTTTCCCAGCTACGAGGCGATCTACGGTGCCTTGGCCGTGGTGCCGATCTTTCTGGTGTGGCTGTATCTGTCCTGGGTGGTTGTGCTGCTGGGGGCCGAGGTGGCACATGGTCTGCGCCTCTATCACTGGCACCGCCCCAATCCGCGCGGGCGTGAACTGGGCGTGATCGATGCCGTCTATCTGCTGTTGCTGCTGGACGAGGCGGCAGAGCGGGGGGAGGCGCGATCGTTGTGGGACCTGGCTGCTGCCCGGCCGGATTGGCGAGAGGACCGCGTGGAGGCGATGCTGGCCGACATGCTCGCGCATGGCTGGGTGCAGCAGACCCGTAATGGTGACTGGATGCTGGCTCGTCGGGCGACCGACCTCACGCTCTACGAGATCCTGACCAAGGGGGGGTATCCGCTGCCCGGGCCAGACCGGTTGGCGGCAGCCGAGGAGCGCCTCGGTGAGGTATTTCGAACCGTGCAGGACGATGTCCGCGCGCTGCTGGACGTGCCGTTGGCCCAGTTCCGCCTGCGGCGGGCCGCCGCCACATCGCTCACTTCAGCAAGCACAGCTCGATGATCTCGCTGTCCTTCTGGCGGGATGCGCATTTTTCGTGCCGGACCCGATAGTCACGATGGGTTCCTGTGAGCGTTTCCGCGCCGCCTTTTCCACGGTAGTGGCCACGCGGCGCGATCAGGCGGAATCGCTGGTGCCGGGGTTGCGCATGCAGCAGGGCAGGTAGTCGCAGGGTGCCTGCCGTCACCGGGATCACGTGGCCGGGCAGGCGTTCCACACCGATGTACTGATACTGATTGTCGTCCACCAGGCGACGTCGGAGTCGTGCCACGAAGCCGCTTCGCTCTTGTTGTGTCGACTCGAAGAGCAACCAGGCGCCGGGTGTCGGCGTGGGCGTATCGGCCGACAGGATGAAGCTGGCGCCGCCCACTGAAATATCGTTTTGTCGGCATGAGATCCGGTGCTGTTCCGATTCGGTTACCTCACCAGGGCCAGGTATGGACGCCATGCCTTCCGAGAGCTGGAGTTGCAGCAATCGCTCGTGCACGGCCTCCAGGCCGTGCACGCAGCGATAGTTTGCATTGCGGATCTCCCTGGGGTAGCAGCGCTCGCGTTTTCCCTTCAGCAGTGCCAGCAGGTCGCGCTCCAGCAGTTGGGCGGTCTCCTGCTCCGGGTCGGCACGGCCGAGCTCGCGGAGTCTTGCCAGCAGTCGATCGATGCGCAGATAGTGGCTGGGCGCTTGCCCATGCGGTCGGCGGGCAAAATCCAGGGGGCTGACGTCGCTGTGCAGCAACAGGGGGATCTCCGGTCTGCCCGTGCTGGCTCGATGCAAACGCAACTCAGGTGCCAGCTCGGGAAGCGCCTGTATCAGAGAGCGGGTGTCCGCCAGCGGATAGCGGTAGGTATCTGCAAGCAGCAGCAACAGGGCCGCCAGCAAGGCGGCTTTGCCGGTCACCGGGTCTGCCGCCGTGAGCAGCTCGATCTCCTGGGGTTTCGTGCCCACCCCGAAACGCTCCATGACCCGGTGGAGCTGAATCATCTGGCGCCATAGGTTGGGACGGATCTGCTGGTACTGCAGGAGACTCCACTCCAGCAGACGCAACAGGGTGATCGTTGCAGCGAACACATCGGTTTCTGGGGGCCGGTGTTGATGTGCCAGTGCGAGGCGGGCGGCACGAATATGAGCCAGTGTCAGGTCCTCGAGCATTCCGGGCAGGACCTCGAGCAGTGCCCGATGTTGAGGTGACCGCAGGCCCGTGGGGAGGGTCAGGATGGCGCTGCCTTGTTCCTGCAGGTTGGATACGACTCCGTGAAACCCCTGCAGCAGCTGCGAATAGGCAGCGGGAGGGTTTGGGTCGCGCACCAGGAACGACAGTTGGCGCTGAACTGCCAGTGCAGCGCGCCGCGGGGTTCCGGTAGCCAATTGGTCCAGCCAGGAAGCCTGTTCCCGGAGGGTGGCCAGCGTCTGCGGGTGGCGCGCAGCGGCCGGTTCGGGCAGCTCCAATTGAACGGCCCAAGCTGATTGATCCCCTTGAGACAACATCTCCGCGTGTTTGCTATTGTTTTTGATTTCCGCCCAGTATAGTGACTCGATTCCCGGAGGCAAATCAGGGAAATCCGGAATATTTTTGGGTTCTCATGGTCAGAGTTGAGAAGATTTTGATCGGGCTGGTTTTTTCAGCTCGCCAATCGAAGCAAGCCCCGATCCGTTGTGGCACAGGATGCCGTGTTACGCATCGATCAGGGCGGCCGCCAGGAACTCTCGAGGAAGAATTATGATGAATATGCGTTGTCGAATGGCTGCCAGGCCGGTGCGAAGGGCAATCCTGGGATTGTTGCTGCTTGTAGTTGCGGCCGCTCCGGCCTTGGCGGCACAGGACTTTGCCTTGCCCGATCTGGAGGGGAAGACCCACCATCTCTCGGACTACCGTGGCAAATGGGTCCTGGTGAACTATTGGGCCACCTGGTGTCCTCCCTGTCGTGAGGAGCTGCCGGAGCTGGAGTCTTTCTACAGCGCCGAGCCCGACAAGGTGGCGGTACTGGGGGTCAACATGGAGGATGTGGATCGTGACAGGCTCAAGGCCTTTGTCGATGAGCAGTTCCTGTCGTTTCCTATCCTGTTGGCCGGGGGCGAACCCTCTCGTGACAAGCTGATCGGCCCGATCACGGGCCTGCCGACTTCCTACCTGATCGACCCGGATGGCAAGGTGGTGGCGCGCCAGGTCGGTCCGTTGACAGCCAAAGCGATCCGCGATTTCATTCACGGCTACGAACAACAACATGCCGAGAGCAAGACATCCCATGGCCACGAGGGCTGAGTTTCTGTTGCGGTTGTCCCTGACCGTGGTGCTGGCCTTTTCGCTGCCGGCGCTGGCGAGTGATCGGCCGCGTGATCCGGCTACCCATTTTTTCGATGACACGTTCTGGGATTTTTCAGAGGAACTGGCCAATGCACGCGACCAGGGCAAGGCAGGCATCCTCCTCATGTTCGAGATGGATGAGTGCCCGTTCTGCCATCGCATGAAGCAGACAGTGCTCAACCAGCCCGATGTCCAGGCCTATTTTCGCGAGCACTTCATCAATCTGCCCATCGATATCGAGGGCGATGTGGAAATGGTCGATTTTCAGGGGCGGACCACGAGCATGAAGGATTTCTCGGTCAAGCAGTACCGGGTGCGTGCTACCCCGGTATTCGCCTTTTTCGATACCGATGGCCGCTACATCAAGCGGGCTCGCTATACGGGTGCGACCCGCGACAAGGAGGAATTTCTGCTCCTGGGGCGCTATGTGGTGGAAAAGGCCTATCTGAAGGAGCCTTTCGCGCGGTACAAGCGGCGGATGAAGAAGCAGGCGCGATGAAGGCCGGAGGCGGTTGGTCCCTGCTATGCCTCGTCGTGCTCACGGCGGCCCCGCTAAGCGCTGCTGAGCCTCCCTCCGATTCCCTGCCCGAGCCCCTGACCCTGGAGGCCGCGCTGAAGTTTGCCCGCCCCCAGGTGCCGCTGCTGCTGAAGGCGGAGGCACAGCGACGACTGGCAGGCGCCGCTGTGCGAGAGAGTGAGGCCATCGACGGTCTGCAGATCACGGCCGAAGGGCGGCTGTGGGCCATCCAGCCCTCCTACAGGTCCACCGACTCCTCCAACAACGACAGCAATGCCCGTCTGCGAGTCTACAAGCGGCTCTACGATTCGGGCTATGCGGCGGCCCGCCGTGAGGCGGCCGAGCGTCGTGCAACGGCCAGCACCACCGGACTCGTGGATGCCCGCCAGCGGCAGCATTTGGCCATCATAGAGGCCTTCTTCGATGTCATTCTGGCCGACCTGGAATTCGCCCGCGACAACGAGGCCATGTCCGTTGCCTTCGTCCAGTACGATCGGGCAAAGGACCGTCATGAGCTGGGGCAGGTCTCCGACGTCGACCTGCTGGAGCTGCAGGCGGCCTATGAAGAAATCCATCGTCGTCAGGCCACGAGTGCGGTGCGGCAGCGGCTCGCGCGCTCGACTCTGGCGATAGCGCTTGGCCGGCCGGGCGAACTGTCCTCGGATCTCCAGATGCCGCAGATCGCGCTCCCGGAGACCTCGGGGGACGGGGACTTCGATCTCTTCTGGCAGCAGGTGGAGGCCGGTCATCCGCGGCTGATCGCGCTGCGCGAGCGTCTGGAGGCCGCCCGCAAGGGTGTCGCTGCGGCACGCCGCAGTGAGGGGCCGGTTCTCAGCGCGGGGCTCGAGGCGTCTGCCTACAACCGTGCCAGCGGCACCACCCATCCACTGGGAGGCGGATTGCGTTTATCGGTGCCGCTGTATACGGGAGGGCGACGCGAGGCCGCCGTTGCACGCGCCGAGGCCGAGTTGACGGGTGTCCAGGCCGAATGGCAGGAGGCCCTGCTGACCTTGCGTCAGCAGGCCCTGGAGCTGTGGCTCCAGAAAGAGACGCTGCGAACCGACTACCAGGCGCTGCAGATCGAGGGAGACTATCGGGAGCTTTACCTGGATCGCAGCCGGGCACTGTATGACCTGGAGGTCAAGACCGATCTGGGGGATGCCATGACGCGCATATCGGAGGTTCGCCTGAACACGGCCCGGGTGCTCTTTGCCTGGACACTCAACGAGGCGAGGATGAACGCCATGACCGGAAAGCTGCTGGAGAACGAACCATGAACGACAACACGGCAGCACCCTTCGCACTGTTGGCGGGACTGTTGCTCTCGATCACTACGGCCTTTGCCACGGCGCAGGCGGGAGAGCTGTCGGGGACCGTGGACTGGGGCCTGCGGGCAACGCTGGGAACGCTGGAGTCCGGGGTGGTGGCAGAGGTGCCGGTAGTCGAGGGGCAGCAGGTCAAGCAGGGTGAGCTGCTGCTGAAATTGGACCAACGGGGCTTCAAGGCGGATCTTGCGGCAGCGCGGGCGGCGCACCGCCATGCCCAGGCCCTGCTGGCAGAGGCGCAGCGTGAGTTCGATCGTGCGGAGGAACTCTATGATCGCACGGTGCTGTCCGACCACGAGCGTACCGTGGCCGTCATAGGCCTGCGCGAGGCGCAGGCCACCGCCGAAAAGGCGCGGGCCGAGCGGGTACGTGCCCAATTGGCGCTGGAGCACAGCGAGCTTCGCGCCCCCTTCGATGGCCTGGTGGAGAGCCTGTCGGCGGTGCCGGGGCAGGCGGTGAATGCCCGCCTGGAGGTGCCGATCCTGTTGGTGCTGGCCGATGACCACTCTCTGGAAGTGCGGGTGCAGGGAAATCCTGCGATGCTCCAGGGGCTGCTCGCGGCGGACAGCGCCGAAGTGGCGCTGGGTGGCACGACGCTGCCGGTAGCGCATATTGCCCAGGCAGCGTCGGCCAGAACCGCCAATGGCGTGGTCAAGATACGGCTGAAGCGTCCGAAAGACCTGGTGCTACGCCCTGGCCAGGCGGTAACCGTGCGCTGGTAGCGCCCTTATGCTGCGGTGGACTATTCGTAGCCTGCCGAGGCCACCTCGAGCCCCTGCGGAATGGCCCGCGCGCGCAGCACTTCACTCAGGATCTGACCATTCGGCATCAGGGCCAGAAGGCGAAAGCCGGGCTGCTGCTGGTCGACACTGAACTGCGGGCTGTCGGGTGCGAACTGGACGCAGGTCGAGGGCGTGCCCATCAGTCGCATGCCGTCCCGCCTTTCGTCGAAAATCTGATGGACGTGACCCCAAAGCAGGCCCTTGACCTGGGGTGCCCCTGCAATGCACTCGAGCAACAGCTCGGCATTGTCCAGGCCCATCTCGTCGATCCAGTGGCTGCCTACGGGCACCGGTTGATGGTGCAGGCTGATCAGCGTGGGGAGGTCGGAGGTATCCAGGGCATGCTGCAGCATTTCCATCTCGGCAAGGCCGAGATGGCCGCCGACCTCGCCAGGGACCACCGAGTCGAGCAGGATCAGTCGCCATCCCTTGGAGTCGATGATCTGCGGGCACGAGACACGCTGGCCACGCAAATGCTCGCGCATGACCACGGGTACGTCGTGGTTACCGGGGAGGCAGTGGACAGGCACGCCGAATTCGTCCAGCAGACATGCCAGGCGCCGATAACCCTCGGGGCTGGCATCATGCACCAGATCGCCGGTGGCCAACACCAGATCGGGCAGCCAGCCGGTCTGACGAAAGGCCGCAATGGTGCTCCGGAAGCTGTCGAGGGTGTTGACGCCCAGCAGGCGTGACCCTTGGTCTGCATACAGATGGGTGTCGGTGACCTGCAGAATCTTCAGGCAGTCGGGTGGCAACGCGACCTTGTGCAGGCCTCGTTCACGGGCCTTGCCGAAACTTGCTGGGCTTGTCGGGTGCATGCTTCGAGCCACTTGCCTGGGGTCTCCGTGCGGGGTTTCAAGGTATAGTAGACCAAAGCCCTTGAGGCAATAAGGCGATCTTGACCTGATTTGTGAGCGAGTTCCATATCTTATGACCCTAAACGAACTCAGGTATATCGTCGCAGTAGCGCGCGAGCGGCATTTTGGCAAGGCAGCAGATTCCTGTCATGTGAGCCAGCCCACACTCAGCGTGGCGGTGCGCAAGCTGGAGGACGAACTGGGGGTTACCCTGTTCGAGCGGCGCAAGGGCGAGGTGAGCATCACACCCATCGGGGAGCAGGTCGTCAGCCAGGCGCAGCGCGTGTTGGAAGAGGTCAGCGGCATCCGCCAGGCCGCCGAGCAGGGTAAGGATCAGCTGGCCGGTCCGCTGCGCCTCGGCGCCATCTACACCATCGGTCCCTACCTGCTGCCGCATTTGATTCCCAACTTGGCGAAGGCGGCGCCGCAGATGCCGCTGGTGGTCGAAGAGAACTACACTGCGGTACTCAGTGAAAAGCTCAAGCAGGGCGATCTCGATGTGATCATCATCTCGCTGCCGTTTGACGAGCCTGGCGTGCGTACCCTGCCGTTGTACGAAGAGCCGTTCGTGCTGCTGATCCCCAGCTCCCACCCGTTGAATCAGTATGATGAGGTCGAGGTGGACCAGCTCAAGGCCGAGGATGTGCTGCTGCTGGGGGCAGGCCACTGTTTCCGCGATCAAGTGCTCGAGGTCTGCCCCGACTGTCTGGCCAAGAGTGCCGAAGGACATGCCCGCCAGTCGTTGGAGAGCAGTTCGCTGGAGACCATTCGTTATATGGTGGCCAGCGGTCTGGGGGTGACTGTCCTGCCCTGCACCGCCGCCGGAGCCGAGCGGTTCTCGGAGCGTCTGCTGCGGGTCAAGCGGTTCGTCGGCAAGCCGCCCAGCCGGGTGGTGGCGTTGGCCTGGCGCAAGAGTTTTCCGCGGCCCGAGGCGATCAATGCGGTGCGCGAGGCCATACTGCGTGCGCCGCTGAGCTGTGTTCGCCCTTTGGACCAGCCGCGCGAGCTGCCGTCCGGTCCTTGAAATCTGCGTCATAGCGCATACCTATTGCCCGCATTGGGAGAAACAATTTCCTCTCCCCGCCGGGGACATCTATATTCCTTCCCGCTAGCACCGGAATGGTCCGGTTTCATTGCAGCAATTGAGGAGGAATGACATGTCTCTCAAAGGTTCCAAGACCGAAGAAAACCTGAAAGCCGCTTTTGCCGGCGAGTCCCAGGCGAACCGTCGTTATCTGTACTTCGCGGCCAAGGCGGATGTGGAGGGCTACAACGACGTGGCTGCCGTGTTCCGCTCCACCGCCGAGGGTGAGACCGGCCACGCCCACGGCCACCTGGAGTACCTGGAGGAGGTCGGAGACCCCGCTACGGGCCTGCCGATCGGTGGTACCGCTGACAACCTGAAGGCGGCCATCGCGGGTGAGACCCACGAGTACACCGACATGTACCCGGGCATGGCGAAAACCGCTCGCGAGGAAGGCTTCGATGAGATCGCCGACTGGTTCGAGACGCTGGCCAAGGCCGAGCGGTCTCATGCCAATCGCTTCCAGAAGGCGCTCGACGCCCTGGATTCCTGATTCGGCGGCAGCTGAGCGGAAAGGGGCCGCAAGGCCCCTTTTTCAACCCAGAGGGCCCATTAGGAGGCGTGATGATCGCGCAGGGATTTGGATTCACAAGGAATTTTCTGAACGAGCGGTATGGGCGGCCCCGTGTCCGACTGAAGAGAATTTGTTGTGGATTCCAAAGGTCAAGCGAGGGCGCGTCGCCCAATGGATTATCTGGATTCAACGAATTCGAGGAGACACGTTAATGGCAGGAGCAAGAGAAGGCAGCCTCGAGGCGCCGACCCGGCACCCCATCGACTGGCAAAACCCGGACTACTATGACGAGGACAAGCTGTTCGCCGAGCTCGAGCGCGTCTACGACATCTGTCATGGATGCCGTCGCTGCGTCAGTCTGTGCAATGCCTTTCCGACGCTGTTCGACCTGGTGGACGAGTCCGAGACCATGGAGGTGGACGGCGTTGCCAAGGAGGACTACTGGAAGGTCGTCGACCACTGCTATCTGTGTGACCTGTGTTTCCTGACCAAGTGTCCTTACGTTCCGCCCCACGAATGGGACGTGGACTTCCCGCATCTGATGCTACAGGCGAAGGCGGTCAAGTATCGCCAGCACGGCGCCTCGCTGCGCGACAAGACGCTGACCAGCACCGATATGCTGGGCAGTATTGCGGGCATTCCGGTGGTGGCGGGGGTAGTCAACACGCTCAACGAGACGCCTGCCTTCCGCAAGGTGCTCGAGAGCAGCTTTGGCGTGCATCACGAAGCCAAGCTGCCCAGGTTCCATAGCAAGTCGCTGCGCTCGCGCATCCAGCCCGATTCGGGCGAGGGCGCCGAGCCCGCCGGTCCCACTACCGGCAAGGTGGCGCTGTTCGCGACCTGCTACGGCAACCACAACGACCCGAAGAGCGGTGAGGACCTGGTCGCGGTGCTGCGTCACAATGGCATCAAGGTGACCCTGGCGGAGAAGGAGCGCTGCTGTGGCATGCCCAAGCTGGAACTGGGCGACATGCAGGCAGTGGCCGAGGCCAAGGAGGTCAATATTCCCGTCCTGGTGAAGCTGGTGGATGAGGGTTGGGACATCATCGCGCCGGTACCTTCCTGCGTGCTGATGTTCAAGCAGGAGCTGCCGCTGATGTTCCCTGACGATCCGGACGTGGCCAAGGTGCGCGATGCCATCTACGATCCCTTCGAGTACCTCATGCTGCGCCACAAGCACGGCAAGCTCGATACTGAATTCAAACAGTCCCTGGGCAAGGTGGCGTATCACGCGGCCTGCCACCAGCGGGTACAGCGCATCGGCCCCAAGACCCGAGAGTTACTGTCGCTGGTGCCCGATACCGAGATCGAAACCATTGAGCGTTGTTCCGGGCACGACGGCACCTATGCGGTCAAGAAGGAGTTCCATGAGACCTCCATGAAGATCGGCCGGCCGGTCTACAACAAGGTTAAGCAGATCCAGCCCGATCACTACAGCAGCGACTGCGCGATGGCCGGCGAGCAGATCGCCAATGGGTTGGGCGACGGCAGCGAACCGGAACACCCCATCAGCCTGGTGCGTCTGGCCTACCGAATCTGAGGAGGGTTGAGTCATGTCGAACGAGGGATATCACGAGCCGGTAGAGGAACTGGGCGACGAGGCCCGCGATCTGCACCGTGCCATCGTCTCGCTGATGGAAGAGCTGGAGGCGGTGGACTGGTACAACCAGCGCATGGCGGCCACCGCTGACGACGAGCTGCGCGCGGTGCTCAAGCACAACCGCGACGAGGAGATGGAGCACGCCGCGATGGTGTTGGAAT
The DNA here is from genome assembly GCA_024762475.1 of Chromatiales bacterium. GTDB lineage: Bacteria > Pseudomonadota > Gammaproteobacteria > Chromatiales > Chromatiaceae > MONJU. The sequence continues at coordinate 45,146 of JANTHJ010000008.1, forward strand.
GGCTCCGACGCCGGGTGCCGGAGTTCGACCATGAACTGCGCGACTGGCTGTTCAGCGACAAGTCCTTGAGCCACCACTGAATAGCAGGAGAAATCGAATATGAACCAGAAACTGAGCCGGCAAGATCTCTACAGCCTGGAGAAATACGCCGAAATGCGGCCTGAGTTCCGTACCCGCATCATGCAACACAAGCAGGATCGACGCGTGCCTATCGGGCCGAACGCCACGTTGTACTTCGAAGATGCCCTGACCATGCAATACCAGATCCAGGAGATGCTGCGCATCGAGCGCATCTTTGAGGCGGAGGGTATCCAGGAGGAACTCGACGCCTACAATCCGCTGATCCCGGATGGGAGTAACTGGAAGGCTACCTTCATGGTGGAGTATGCGCGTGAGGATGAGCGGCGGGAACAGCTGCAGCGATTGCTGGGTATCGAGAGACATGTCTGGGTCCAGGTGGCCGACCTGCCGCGGGTCACCCCTATCGCGGACGAGGATCTGGAGCGCGAGGACGAGGAGAAGACCTCCTCGGTGCACTTCCTGCGCTTCGAGCTGACGCCCGAGATGGTGCAGGCGGTCAAGCAGGGCGCCGACATCGCCATGGGCATCGATCACCCCAACTACACCCATACGGTGGAGAAGCTGCCAGAGAACGTACGCGATTCCCTGGCGAAGGACCTCGCCTGAACCAGGTAGCGGAACCACAAAGGGCACAAAGGGCACAAAGACTTTTGGGTTTCAACCCGGCGTCCCGGCCCGGACGAAGGCCGGAAGGGCCGTAAGTCGGGGGGCAGGTCTTCCCGGATTTCGCTGCGCTCCATCCGGGCTACAGGCTAACGCCGTGATGGTGGTCGAACCCAGCCGCCGGTCCACCGTCGCAGACACGGCATCCCTACACAATATCTTCGTGTTCTTTGTGCCCTTTGTGGTGATCAGGCCGCCTGTGGGGCTTCTGCTCAGAATCCTTCGGTGGAGGTGAACAGGCCCACCCGCAGGTCCTTGGCCTCGTAGATCTGGCGACCGTCGACTTCCATGCGGCCGTCGGCGATTCCCAGCACCAGCTTGCGCGAGATCACCCGCTTCATGTCCAGGTGGTAGGTCACTTTGTTCGCTGTCGGCAGCACCTGACCGCTGAACTTCACTTCGCCGACCCCCAGGGCCCGGCCGTGGCCCGGGTTGCCGATCCAGGCCAGGAAGAAGCCCACGCATTGCCACAGGGCGTCCAGTCCGAGGCAGCCGGGCATCACCGGGTCGCCGGGGAAGTGGCATTCGAAGAACCAGAGATCGGGCTTGATGTCCAGCTCCGCAATGATCTGCCCCTTGCCGTATTTGCCGCCGGCGTCCGAGATCAGGTGGACCCGGTCCATCATCAGCATCGGCGGAACCGGCAGTTGCGCATTGCCGGGGCCGAACATTTCTCCGCGCCCGCAGCGCAGAAGATCCTCGCGATCGAAACTTTCTTCTCTGCTCATGGTGTGCCCGTAGCGTTGGTGGGGCTCTAGCCCACGCGAAAAACAGCGCGCGAGTGTTACTGCTGGGCGTGGGCTTGTCAAATCGGACTCAAGCTTGCCCGTGCCATGCCGCTATAGGCGGAACACCCTGCTGACGCAATCGATAGGATGGGAACGAGCCCTCTGCAAGTCCCGCAAGGAGCAGAAACGCTGGAATTGCCCCCTGAGGCCCTGAAGGCCGAGGTGGTGCGATTGCGCGAGCAGGTGGCGCAGCTGACCACGTCGGGGGCGGAGCTGGTCAGCGCCCAGACGCGCATGCAGTCCCTGCTGCATAACGCCAGCGATGCCATCATCCTGTTCGAGGGCGACGGTACCATCAGCTCGTTCAATCTGGCGGCCGAATGCCTGTTCGACGTCGCCGAGATCGAGGTCCTGTACCAGAAGGGAAAGCAGCTTTTTGAGCTTCCCGCGGCATTCTCCGGCAACATACCTGGGTTCCTGGCGCATCATGTGGCCAATACGCCGGACCAATATGCCGACCCGCTGATCGTCAAACGGCCCTCAGGGGAGCGTCGCCTGGTCGAGGCCTCGATCGCCAGAATTGCGAGTAACGACCTGATGCTCTTCGACGATTTTGCCGAAGAGGTCGACGACTCGGCAGGCGAGGCGGTTTTCGATGCCTTTCTCTGCATCCTGCGCGACATCACCGAACGCAAGGCCATCGATGAGGAGCTGGCGGCGCACCAGGAGCACCTCGAGGAGCTTGTTGAGGAGCAGGTGCGCGAGATCCGCGAGGCCAAGGAGCAGGCGGAGCGGGCGAATCAGGCCAAGTCGGAATTTCTCGCCAACATGTCGCACGAGCTGCGCACCCCCATGCATGCCATTCTCAGTTACGCTGACTTCGGCAAGAAGAAATACGCCACTGCGCCGCCCGAGAAGCTGCTGCAGTACTTCGAGCGTATTCATACCGCCGGCAATCGCCTGTTGGGAATGATCAACGACCTGCTGGATCTGGCGAAGGCCGAGGCAGGGCGCCTGGAGTACCGGATGCAGCCGGTCGCGCTCGAGGCTATCGTCACCCCGATATTGCAGGAGTTCGAGGCGCTGGCGCAGGAGAAATCGCTGCAGCTCGACTATCGTCCGGCGGCCGGGCTTCCGGAGGCCTGTCTCGATGCCGAACGCACGGGGCAGGTGGTCCGCAACTTCCTTTCCAATGCCCTCAAGTTTTCACCGAAAGGGGGAAGGGTGGTGCTCGAGGCCCGGGAGGTACAGGCCGAGCTGGCGGTCGGGGACGGCGCAGCGGCCTGCCTGGAATTGCAGGTGACCGATCAGGGACCGGGTATCCCCGAGGGAGAGGTGGAGCAGATCTTCGAGAAGTTTGCGCAGAGCAGCCACAACGAGAAGGGGGTGGGGGGCACCGGACTGGGCCTGGCCATCTGCCGTGAAATCGCCGCGGCACATGGCGGCCAGGTCTGGGCGGTCAATGCCCCCGAGGGTGGCGCCAGCTTCTTTGTGCGGGTCCCCATGGAGCAACGCAATCCCGAGGCAAGGTAACCCAGATGACTCATATACCCCGCGTGCTGATCGTCGACGACGAACCCTTCAATGTCGAGATACTGCTGGAATACCTGGAAGACAGTGGCTACGAGCTGGACACCGCCGAGGATGGGCAGGAGGCATGGGAGAAGCTGGAGGCCGCACCCGACCACTTCGACGTGGTGATCCTCGACCGGATGATGCCGCGCATGAACGGCATGGAGGTTCTGGCGCGACTCAAGGCACACCCCGTGATGCAGAGCATACCGGTGATCCTGCAGACCGCCCTGGCGGCCGAGGACGAGATCCTCGAGGGCATGCAGGCGGGTGCCTGGTACTACCTGACCAAGCCTTTCGACGAAGAGCTGCTACGCAGTGTCCTGGGCACGGCGATCGAAGACCGCATGCGCTACCGGCGGGTGCAGGAGGAGTCGAGCGCGGCGGGGCGCAGCTTCGACATGATGAGCGAAGGCCGGTTCCGGTTTCGTACCCTCGAGTCCGCCCGTGATCTTGCGACCGTACTGGCCAATGCCTGCCCCGCACCGGCGCGGGTGGTGGTCGGCCTGTCGGAGCTGTTCATCAATGCGGTGGAACACGGCAATCTTGGCATCACCTATGAAGAGAAGTCGGAACTGCGCGAGCACAACCGGTGGGACGAGGAAGTGGCGAAGCGTTTGGGTGATCCCCGTTATGCCGGGCGCGAGGTCGAGGTGCACTTCCGGCGCGACAGCGACTGCATCCGTGTGACCATCACCGATCAGGGTGAGGGGTTCGACTGGCGAAAGTATCAGGAAATGGACCCGGAACGCGCCTTCGATACCCACGGCCGTGGCATCGCGATGTCGCGCATGCTCAGTTTCGATGCCCTGGAATACCGCGGATGCGGTAACGAGGTGGTGGCCACCGTGGCCCTGCCACGGGAGACCGAGGCAGCCTAGCTCTAGCGCAGGGTCCAGGGTCGAGGGTCCGGGGTAGGAGTCGGTACTCGCGGCCTCTGGGGTAGACTCCGGCCGCTCAGGTACCGACTCCGACCCCTGGCGTAATGCAGCCGATCTCGCCAGCGATCTGCTCGCGAATGAAATCGACGAAACCCTCGAGCGGCAGCATCCGGTTCTCGTCGTCGGTCCGCGCGCGGTATTCCACCTCGCCGTTCTTCAGGCCACGTTCACCGACCACCACCCGGTGGGGGATGCCGATCAACTCGGCATCGGCGAACATCACCCCGGGGCGGGCGTCTCGGTCGTCGAACAGGACCTCGATCCCGGCATCCAGTAGCGCCTGGTAGAGCCTCTCTGCGGTTTCGCGCACCCGTTCCGACTTGTGCATCTGCATCGGAATCAGCGTCAGCTGGAAGGGCGCCAGCGCGGTTGGCCAGATGATGCCCTTGTCATCATGGTGCTGTTCGATGGCTGCGCCGACTACCCGCGACACCCCGATGCCGTAGCACCCCATGGTCATCACCACGCTCTTGCCGTTCTCGTCCAGCACGGTGGCGTTCATCCTCTCGCTATAGGTCCGTCCGAGCTGGAAGATGTGCCCCACCTCGATGCCGCGGGCGATGGTCAGGGTCCCCTTGCCATCGGGACTGGGGTCGCCTTCGACCACATTGCGCAGGTCGGCCAGCTCGGGCAACGCGAGATCGCGCCCCCAGTTGATGCCGAACCAGTGCTTGCCGTCCTCGTTCGCCCCGGCGCCAAAGTCGCTGGCCACGGCGGCGGCGCGGTCGACGATCATCGGCAGCGGCATGCCGATGGGACCGAGGGAGCCGGGGCCGGCCCCCACAGCGGCGCGGATCTCTTCCTCGCTCGCCATCACCAGTGGGTCCGCCACCAGTGGGTGCTTGACCGCCTTGACCTCGTTGAGTTCGTGGTCGCCGCGCAGCAGCAATGCCACCAGCTCCGCATCCGCCTCCTCTGCCGCGTGTACGATCAGGGTCTTGACGGTGCGTTCGATGGGTACGCCGAACTGCTCGACCAGCTCCGCGATGGTCTTGGCATTGGGGGTGTCCACCTTGCGCAGTTCCTCGGTGGGCGGGTCCGGCCGGTCTTTCGGCGGCAGGGCCTCCGCCAGCTCCACATTGGCGGCATAGTCGCTTTCGGTGGAGAAGGCGATAGCGTCCTCGCCGGCATCGGCCAGGACATGAAACTCGTGCGAGGCGTTGCCGCCGATGCTGCCGGTGTCCGCGGCCACGGGGCGGAAGTCCAGGCCACAGCGTTCGAAGATGCGGCAATAGGTGGCGTGCATTACCTCGTAGGTCTGCTGCAGCGAGTCTGCATCCAGATGAAAGGAATAGGCATCCTTCATCAGGAATTCGCGGGCGCGCATGACGCCGAAGCGGGGGCGGCGCTCGTCGCGGAACTTGGTCTGGATCTGGTAGAAGTTGACCGGCAGCTGGCGATAGCTGCGCAGCTCGCTGCGCGCCAGGTCGGTAATGATCTCCTCGTGCGTGGGGCCGAAACAGAATTCACGCCCGTGCCGGTCCTTCATGCGCAGCAACTCGTCGCCATACTTGTACCAGCGTCCCGATTCCTGCCACAGCTCGGCCGGTTGCACCGCCGGCATCAACAGCTCCAGGGCGCCCGAACGGTTCATCTCCTCGCGTACGATCTGCTCGACCTTGCGCAGGCTGCGCAGACCCAGTGGCAGCCAGGTATAGAGGCCGGCGGCCAGGCGGCGAATCATGCCGGAACGCAGCATCAGCTGGTGACTGGGGATCTCGGCGTCGGAGGGGACTTCCTTCAGGGTCTGGAGGGGGAACTGTGATACGCGCATGGGTTGCTGTCTGTGCCATAGGGGTAAGGTGCGGGAATTCTAGCCGAAGGGAGGCGCCAGGTCAGCGCAGGGCGTCTTGGTCGATGTTCAAGTTCTGTCCGTACTGGCCGTTTCAGAGGAACAGCGAGTCTTGCGTCAAGGATGCCTCCCGGGTGATCAGATCCTGTTCCTCATTTGTGCCGGTTCCCGATGCCCGGTTGGCGATGATCGCCCTGCTGCTGAGCCTGACCGTGGGATGGGTGGGATCGCAGTCGCAGTTGCTGATCTTCAACCCGCAACTCTTTCAGTGGATGGAGCAGAAGTACGGTCTGGCGGCGCGGGAGCGCGTGGAGCGGCTGGAGCAGATCGTCGAGACGCACCTGCAGGACCCGGAGAAGGAGAAGATCCGGGTGGTGAATCGTTTCTTCAACAAGGTCCGGTACGACGAGGACGATGTGCTGTGGGATCAGAAGGACTACTGGGCCACGCCCTTCGAGGTGTTGGGGCTGAACGCGGCGGATTGCGAGGACTATGCCCTGTCGAAGTATTTCACCCTGGTCAGCATGGGGGTCGCCGAGGAGAAGTTGCGGGTCACCTATGTCAAGGCAGTCGAATTGAACCAGGCGCATATGGTCCTGGCCTACTATGAACGGCCAGAGTCCGAGCCATTGATCCTGGACAATCTGACCGGGCGGATACGCAAGGCGAGCGAGCGAACCGACCTGGTGCCGGTCTACAGCTTCAATGGTGCCGATCTGTGGCTGGCGGTGAACCGGGTGCAGGGCAAGAAGGTGGGTACCTCCGACCGGATAAAGCGCTGGCAGGCCTTTCAGAAGAAGCTCGCCAAACAAATGGGAGTCGAGCCATGAGTCTTTCCAAACAACTGGTGCTGCTGATCAGTGCGCTGGTCCTGCTGCTGTTCCTCGGGACCTTCATTATCAGCATCCACAACACCCGGGACTACCTGGAGAGCCAACTCGCCTCCCATGCGCAGGATGCGGCGACATCGCTCGGGCTGAGCGCCACCAGCCATGTCGCCTCGGGTGACGAAGCGATGTTTACCGCCATGGTCAACGCCATGATCCACCGGGGCGACTATCTGCAGATCCGTATCGAGGATCTGGATGGCAAGGTGCTGGTGGAGCGTCGGGCCGACCTGGCGGTGGACGTTCCCGATTGGTTCGTCCGGCTGTTCTCTTTGCATCCGCCGGAAGGCAGCGCGGTGATGATGTCCGGCTGGCGTCAGGTAGGCAAGGTGAATGTCGTCAGCCACCCGGGGCTTGCCTATCGCAAGCTATGGACCACGGCACGCGACACCCTGGCCTGGTTCGTCCTGGCAGCGGGGGTGTCATTGCTGGTGGGGCTGCTGTTGCTGCGACTGATGTTAAGACCCCTCAAGAAAGTGGAGTGGCAGGCCAACGCGATCTGCAACAGGGAGTTCCCCGTGGTCGAAGAAAAACCCTTTACCCTGGAATTTCGACGCATCGTCGAGGCCATGAACCGGCTGTCGGTCAAGGTCCGGCAGATGCTGGACAACAGCGAGCGCATGGCCTCTCAGCTGCGCGAACAGGCGTTTACCGACCCGCTCACCGGCCTGGGAAACCGCCGTCATTTCATGGCGCTGTTGCAGTCGCGGCTGGACGATGCGAACTGTGCCGGGGGCCTGCTGTTGGTGCAGCTCAAGCAGTTCAAGGAATACAATCAGCAGAAAGGATACCAGGCGGGCGACCACCTGTTGATATCACTGGCTGATACGTTGCGGGACGAGACGGCCGGCATCGAAGGGGTTAGCCTGGCACATATCGCGGGTGCCGATTTTGCGGTGCTGTGCGAGGGGATGGATGAGCCGCGTCTGCGTCAGTTGGCTCAGGCTATCGCCGAGGCGCTGGAGGGGTTGTACTGCAGCCTCGAACTGCCCTCGGCCGATGTCGGCCACGTCGGTGGCGTGGCATATGTAAACCAGGATTCGAAGGAGCTGCTGTCCGAGGCCGATCTGGCGCTGCGTCAGGCGCAGCAGCTGGGCAGCAACGCCTGGGTGGTGCTCGGTGCCGGTCATGCCGGCGAGGCCCATACCGCCACCGACTGGCGGGCGGTGATCGAGCGGGCGTTGGACAAGGGCTTCTTTCAGCTCCAGCGGCAGGGGGTGTACGCAGCCAACGGTGGCGAGCTGCTGCACCAGGAATTGTTTCTTCGGCTGATCGATCTGGAGGGCGATGGCGCGGTGGTGCCGGCAGGTATCTTTGTCCCCATGGCCGAATCCCTGGGCCTCGGCTCTCGAATCGACCGCTGGGTGATCACCGAGGTGGCTGAACGCCTCGGGGAGGTCCTGGGCGGCGCGCGACTGGCGATCAACATGTCCTCCTCGTCGCTGGTGGAGGAGGGGTTCCTGGATTGGCTGACAGACTATCTGGGAGTGCACCGCGAGTTGGCTGGGCGATTGATTCTCGAGTGGCCCGAGTACGGCGCGGTCGCCCATCGCCACCAGTTACAGGATTGGATTGAACGGCTCGCACCGCTGGGCGTGGAGTTCTCGTTGGATCACTTCGGCAAAGGCTTCAGCTCTTTCACCGCAATCCGCGAGCTCAAGGCCCACTATCTGAAGGTCGACGGATCCTTCACCCGCAGCCTGCAGGAGAACCCGGACGACGGCTTCTTCCTGCAGGTGGTGGCCGATATCGCCCATGGCCTGGAGATGGTGGTCGTCGCGGAGTCGGTGGAGACATCAGCAGTGTGGCAGCGGCTGCAGGCGCTGGGCATCGATGGCGGCCGGGGCTATTTCCTGGACCGCCCGGCGGACGTACGCGGCTGAGCCGCTGCATGCGTCGCTGGCGCGAGGCAGCCGAAGAAAGCCCGGCAGCGAGGCCGGGCCGTGTCGCGGCCAGCAGGACGTATCGATGACGCTCAGGCGTCGATCCGCTTGTATTTGATGCGGTGGGGATTCACAGCATCCTCCCCCAGCCGGCGCTTCTTGTCTTCCTCGTAGTCCTGGAAGTTGCCCTCGAACCAGGTCACCTTGGAATCCCCCTCGAAGGCCAGGATATGGGTGGCAATGCGGTCGAGGAACCAGCGATCGTGGGAGATCACCACGGCGCAGCCGGGAAAGGCGAGCAACGCCTCTTCGAGGGCCCGCAGGGTCTCCACATCGAGGTCGTTGGTCGGTTCGTCGAGCAGCAACAGGTTGCCGCCGGACTTGAGCAGCTTGGCCAGATGCACCCGGTTGCGTTCGCCACCGGACAGGTCGCCCACCTTCTTCTGCTGGTCCGAGCCACGGAAGTTGAAGCGCGAGACATAGGCGCGTGACTGCACCTGGTAGTTACCCACGGTGATGATGTCCTGGCCGTCGGAGATCTCCTCCCATACGGTCTTGTTGGGCTCCAGTGCGTCGCGGCTCTGGTCCACCGCGGCGATCTGCACCGTGGGACCGATCCGCAGCTCGCCGTCGTCCGGCTGTTCCTCGCCGGTCATGATGCGGAACAGGGTGGTCTTGCCTGCCCCATTGGGTCCGATGATGCCCACGATGCCACCCGGCGGCAGGTTGAAGCTCAGGTCCTCGTACAGCACCTTGTCACCGAAGGCCTTCTTCAGGTGGTTGGCCTCGATCACGAGGTCACCGAGGCGTGGGCCGGGCGGGATGTAGATCTCGTTGGTCTCGTTGCGTTTCTGGAATTCCTGGTTCTGCAGTTGATCGAACTGCTTCAGGCGTGCCTTGCTCTTGGCCTGGCGTCCCTTGGGGTTGGAGCGCACCCATTCCAATTCCTCTTTCATCGCCTTGATCCGTGCCTGCTCTGCCTTCTGCTCCTGTTCCAGGCGCTGCTCCTTCTGTTCCAGCCAGGAGGAATAGTTGCCCTCCCAGGGGATGCCATGGCCACGGTCCAGCTCGAGGATCCAGCCTGCGACGTTGTCGAGGAAATAGCGGTCGTGGGTCACTGCTACCACGGTGCCGGAATAGTCGTGCAGGAAGCGCTCCAGCCAGGCGACCGATTCGGCATCGAGATGGTTGGTGGGCTCGTCCAGTAGCAGCATGTCGGGCCGGGACAGCAACAATCGGCACAGGGCCACCCGGCGGCGCTCGCCGCCGGAGAGCTTGGTCACATCCGCATCCCAGGGCGGTAGGCGCAGCGCATCGGCGGCCACCTCCAGCTGGCGCTCGAGGTTGTGACCGTCGGCGGCCTGGATGATGTTCTCGAGTTCGGCCTGGCGCTTTGCCAGTGCGTCGAAATCGGCATCTGGTTCGGCATAGGCGGCGTAGACCTTGTCCAGTTCTTCCATGGCCTGCTTGACCTCGCCCATGGCCTCTTCGACATTGCCACGGACATCCTTTTCGGGGTCCAGCTGCGGCTCCTGCGACAGATAGCCGATGCGGATGCCGGGCTGCGGGCGCGCCTCGCCCTCGATATCGGTATCGACGCCGGCCATGATCCGCAGCAGGGTCGACTTGCCCGCGCCGTTGAGGCCCAGCACGCCGATCTTGGCGCCAGGAAAGAAGGAAAGGGAAATGTCACGCAGGATCTGCCGCTGGGGCGGCACGACCTTGCTGACGCGGTTCATGGTGTAGATATATTGGGCCATGTCTCTTGGAGTCTCGAGTTTCGAGTGGTGGGTCGGAATTTATTCCGACATTTCTGTATCTCGTCGTCGGGTTGAAACCCGACCTGCAGGCGGCGGTCGAATGCCCCGCTGTGTGTAGGTCGGAATTCATTCCGACCTTTACTGTATGCCATCGTCGGGTTGAAACCCGATCTATCTTCTTTCGGCGTGCAGTTCCGCAGCCTGCAGGGTGTTCTGCAGCAGGGTGGCTACGGTCATGGGACCAACCCCGCCGGGGACCGGCGTGATCCAGCCGGCGACCTCCTTGACCGCGTCGAAGTCGACGTCTCCGCACAGGCTGCCGTCCTCGAGCCGATTGATGCCCACATCGATTACCACGGCACCGGGTTTGACCCAGTCGCCCCGGACGAAGTTCGGCACGCCGACGGCGGCTACGACGATATCGGCGCCCCGTACCTTGTCGGGCAGGTTCCGGGTCCGGCTATGACATACGGTGGGTGTGCAGCGGGCGGCCAGCAGTTCCAGGAACATGGGTCGGCCGACGATGTTCGACTGGCCCAGTACGATGGCATCCTGGCCCTCCAGGGGCATGCCGGTCCGCTCCAGCAGGGTCATCACGCCCTTGGGCGTGCAGGGGCGCAGCAGCGGCATGCGCAGCGCCAGCCGGCCCACGTTGTACGGATGGAAACCATCGACATCCTTACTGGGCAGGATGCGCTCGGTGACCGCGTGCTCGTCGATCTGCACGGGAAGGGGCAGCTGCACCAGGATGCCATCCACGTCCTCGCGGCCGTTCAGATCATCGATCAGATCCAACAGCGCCTTCTCGGTGGTATCGGCGGGCAGTTCGATCAACTCGGAATGGAAGCCAGCCTTTTCGCAGGCCAGCTGCTTGTTGCGCACATAGACCTGCGAGGCGGGGTTTTCCCCGACCAGTACCACGACCAGGCCGGGGGGGCGCTGTCCCGCAGCGATCCGCTGTACGACCTCCAGCCGGACCTGCTCCCGGACGTCCGCGGCGATGGCCTTGCCATCGAGGATCTGTGCACTCATGGACTATTACCTGACTGGTGGCAGAAAGAAAAATCGGGCGCAAGATGATAGCAGAAGACAGCAGTCGGGGCGGGGCGACACGCTTCCCCGGCCCATCGGTGGTGGCGGCTGGCCCTGATCGAACCGATCGCTAAAGAAAACGGTTTTCCAGTCGCCAACTCCCTTGCCTACAACAATGTATAGAAAGGGAGAGAAGGCAATGTTTTCCATTGGTGGCGGCAAAAGAAAGCTGCAGGAAGCCGAGGCCAGGAATGCCCAGCTGGAAAGACGAATTCAAGCGCTAGAGTCACAGTTGCAGCAGGCACAGGCCACGCTGGGGGCATGCGCCGATGAGCGGCAGCTGCTCAAGGCGCAACATGACCATGCGAATCGGCAGACGGCGATGAGTTTGCGCTCGGAGATCTCGCTCAACGTCATCCGCAACCGGGTAGGAGAGGGGGCGGCCCGGTTGCTGTCTGAGCAGCAGCGCCTGAGCGAGTCGTCGAGCCTGTTCAGCCAGAGCACGGTATTTCTTGAGTCGGTGCGGGATCAGGTGGCCGAGGTGGCCAATTCGGCGAACAGTGGAAGTGCCACCGTGCAGCACCTGGACGAGGCGGTGCAGGCCATTCAGAAGTTTACCGATACCATTGCCGAAATCTCGGACCAGACCAATCTTCTGGCCCTGAATGCGGCCATCGAGGCCGCACGGGCGGGCGAGCAGGGACGGGGCTTTGCCGTGGTGGCCGAGGAGGTGCGCAGCCTGGCGGCGAAGACGGCCGATGCGACCCAGCAGATCAAGGATCACGTGGGAAGCATCAGTGGTTACTCGCGCGAGACCAAGCAGGGGCTGGCGGGCATGGTGGAGGCGAGTGCCCGGATGCAGGAACAGACCGAGCGGATCAATGGGGTCATCGGCGAGGTAACCAGCCTGTCGGCGGGGATGATCGAGACCATTACCTCGCAGGCCGCCGAGTCTTTCATGGAGGCGGTCAAGCTCGATCATATCCTCTACAAGATGGCCATCTATCGGGTGCTCGCCGGGGAAAGTGCCCAGGGACCGGACGACTTCGTCGATCACCGTCATTGTCGCCTCGGCAAGTGGTACTTCGAAGGGGACGGTTCGGCACTCGCGGGTTCGTCCGCCTATCGGGCGCTGGACGAACCCCATACCCAGGTGCATGAGGCGGGGGTGCGGGCTCTCCAGGCACGCCAGGCCGGAGATCTCGAGGCCTGCCTGAAAGCGCTGGCCCAGATGGAGGACGCCAGCGACCGTGTGATCAGCCTGCTCGATGATCTGGAAGGCGACTACCGCGAACAGATGAACCGGTCAGCTATTGGATCAGAGGGTGATGCGGAACTGTTCTGGGCCGGCAGCCTGAGTTGACCCTCCCGACCGTGGCTCGGTATGATCTCTCGCCCTCTTCGCAGCGGCGAAGGGTATCGGGGTATAGCGCAGTCTGGTAGCGCGCCTGCTTTGGGAGCAGGATGTCGGGGGTTCGAATCCCTCTACCCCGACCAAACAAGTTGGGAGCTGTTCGTGGTTCGAAATCGGGCAATGGAGTAGGGGAGTCGCGGATTCGAAGCCCCGACGTTTCGAAATGGCGGTTCGACGCCTGCCGGCAGGCGGGCGAACAGCGGAGCGCAGCGACGCTGGCCCGGAGGGCGAGGGCGAAGCCCGAGTCATCCCTCTACCCCGACCAAACAGGTTGAGCGGTCGCAAGGTTTGGACTGTAGTCGGGGAGCAGAAATAGCGGGGATTCGAACCCCCGACGTCTGGGGCAGGCGGTTCGCCCTCACCCCAACCCTCTCCCAGAGGGAGAGGGGGTGAACGACCGCGCGGTGCGCGGGTTGTTTTGGTTTGGGCGGGGGCGTAGCCCGAGTCAGCCCTCTATCCCGACCAGATGATTCGGACTGCTGTAGGTCGGGCTTTAGCCCGACATGTGGGACTGAAATCCGACCTGCGAGGCCCCGGGTGTCGCACCTGATTCCGAGTAGGGGCAAGAAGTTTGCGCCCGTAGCTCAGCCGGATAGAGCAACGGCCTTCTAAGCCGTGGGTCGCAGGTTCGAATCCTGCCGGGCGCGCCATTTACTCTGTTGCGGACTCTGTGCGGGCAGGATTTCCGGCCCCTTCGGGGCGTTCGCCAGGCTGCGTTCGTCCAGCGGACGAACGGTACCGGCTCACCCTGCCGGGCGCGCCATTCATCGAACTGAAAAGTCGGAATTAGGAACTCAGAAGGAAGGCGGAAGGTCAGTCGTTTGCCGAATCGGACGGTTCACAAGGCGCAGGGATTGGCGGTACAATACGCGCTTCGCTGGTGGGTATAGCTCAGTTGGTAGAGCCCCGGATTGTGATTCCGGTCGTCGTGGGTTCGAGTCCCATTACCCACCCCACTACCCGGAAGGGGCTGCAGTGCAGCCCCTTTTTCCGTTTTGCCCATCGCCACCGAGGTTGAAGCCCGATGTTTGATAAGTCCATGAAAATCGAAGGTTACGACGATGAGCTCTACCAGGCCATCAAGGACGAGGAGCGCCGTCAGGAAGAACACATCGAGCTGATCGCCTCGGAGAACTACTGCAGCCCGCGGGTGATGGAGGCGCAGGGCTCGGTGCTCACCAACAAGTACGCCGAGGGCTATCCGGCGAAGCGCTATTACGGGGGCTGCGAGTATGTCGACAAGGCCGAACAGCTGGCCATCGATCGCGCCAAGGCCCTGTTCGGGGCCGACTACGCCAATGTGCAGCCGCACTCGGGCTCGCAGGCCAACGCGGCGGTCTACATGGCCTTGTGTCAGCCGGGCGACACCGTACTGGGGATGTCACTGGCCCACGGGGGGCACCTCACCCATGGGGCCAAGCCCAATTTCTCGGGCAAGATCTACAACGCGGTGCAGTATGGCCTGAACCCCGATACCGGCGAGATCGACTATGAAGAGGTCGAGCGGCTGGCGCGTGAACACAAGCCGAAGATGATCGTCGCCGGCTTCTCGGCCTATTCCGGCATCGTCGACTGGCAGCGCTTCCGCGAGATCGCCGACGCGGTGGGCGCCTGGCTGATGGTGGACATGGCGCACGTGGCCGGCCTGGTGGCTGCAGGGGTGTATCCCTCGCCGGTGCAGATTGCCGATGTCACCACCACCACCACGCACAAGACCCTGCGCGGGCCGCGCGGTGGCCTGATCCTGGCCAAGGCCAACGAGGAGGTGGAGAAGAAGCTCAACTCGGCGGTCTTTCCCGGCGGTCAGGGCGGCCCCCTGATGCACGTGATCGCGGCCAAGGCAGTGGCCTTCAAGGAGGCCATGGAGCCTGGTTTCACCGACTATCAGCAGCAGGTGGTGAAGAACGCCCAGGTGATGGCGCGGGTGTTCATGGACCGTGGCTACGACGTGGTCTCCGGCGGTACCCAGGACCACCTGTTCCTGGTCAGCTTCATCGAGGCAGGCCTGACCGGCAAGGACGTGGATGCCTGGCTGGGTGCATCCAACATCACGGTCAACAAGAACGCCGTGCCCAACGATCCCCAGTCCCCCTTCGTGACCTCGGGTATCCGGGTGGGCACCCCGGCGGTGACCACCCGGGGCTTCGGCGAGACCGAATGCCGCGAACTGGCCGGCTGGATGTGCGACGTGATCGACAGCCGCGGTGATCAGGCGGTGATCGACCAGGTCAAGGCCAAGGCCCTGGACATCTGCGCCCGGTTCCCGGTCTACAAGGGCTGAGCCCGGCAGGAAACGCCCATGCGCTGCCCCTTCTGCGGAGCCCAGGACACCAAGGTCGTCGACTCGCG